>DASSPT010000082.1:0-33616 GCA_035699465.1 Gemmatimonadota bacterium | reverse complement strand
CGGGGGCGCTCGAAGGTGCTCGGGTTCGCCGGATTGAGGCTCGATCCCGCCGCCCGCATCGTCACCGTCGACGGCGCGGATGTCCATCTCACCGTCAGGGAGTACGACCTGCTCTACTTCCTGCTTTCCCATCCCAACCACGTGTTCAGCCGCTCGGATCTGTTGCGCCAGGTCTGGGACTACGACTTCGAGGGATACGACCGGACGGTGGACGCGCACGTAGCGCGGTTGAGGAAGAAGCTGGGGCCTCCCGGCGAGTGGATCGAGACGGCGTGGGGGGTCGGCTACAAGTTCCATCCTCCCGACAGATGAGAATGGCCGAGCGCGGCCCACAACTCTGATCGATATCGCCGGGGCAACGTGCGGATAGGCACGCGGATATTCGGAACGTACCTCGCGCTGGGATTGGCCCTGGTAGGCGTCACCGGCGCAATGCTCTACGGCACGGTCGGAGACGAAGCGCGGGCGGGCGTCGAATCGAGGGTCGAAACAGGTGCCCGGATCGTGGCGGCCGACCTCGCGGGTTGGGAAAGAGACCCGGAGGAGCGCCAGCTGGACGCGCGGATCGACGCGATGGCGGCTGCCGCCGATGCGCGGATCACGGTCGTGAGCCCCACGGGCCGCGTCCTCGCGGACAGCGAATTCGACGGCCGCGCGCTGGCCGCGTTGGACAATCACGCCGGACGAGCGGAGATCCGGGCGGCCGCGGCGTCGGGTGAGGGGAAGAGCGTTCGGTACTCGCGCTCGATCGACGCGGACCTCCTGTACAGAGCGATCCGGGTGGAGTCCGGGCCTTGGGCGGGAGCGGTGGCCCGGATGGCCGTGCCGCTCACTCGCGTCTCGGCCGCGGAGGCGCATGCCCGCCGCGAGCTACTGACGGCGCTTCTCGCGGGCCTCGTGTTGACCGTGATCGCCGGGACCGTCCTGGCGCGCTACCTGAGCGCTCCCATTCGCGAGCTTCAAGCGATGGCGCGCGGACTGATCGAGGGAGACATGTCCGCCCGCGCGCACGTCGATACGGGGGACGAGCTCGAGGACCTCGCCACGGGGCTGAACGCGGCAGCGGCTGCGCTCGCCGAACAGGTGGCACGCACCGGCGCGGAGAGGGACCAGCTGGTGGCGGTCGTGGAAGGCATGGCGGAAGGCGTAATCGTGACCGGGCCCGATGGCCGCATCGCGATGAGCAACACCGCGCTTCGCAGCATGTTCTTGCCGGGAGGTCCGGTGGAAGGTCGCACGCCGATCGAGGCGCTCAGGAATCCCGAAGCGGCGGACGCGTTGGAGGAAACGAGCGCCCCGGGGCAGATCGTCGTCCGAGAGGTGCGGATGACGTGGCCGGTCGAGCGGGTGTTGGCGCTCCACGTCACTGGACTCGCGGCGGGTGGAGCGGTGGGAGTATTCCACGACGTAACGGCGCGCAAGCGGGTGGAGGAGATGCGGCGCGATTTCGTGGCCAACGTGAGCCACGAGCTCCAGACGCCGCTCACCACCCTCGCGGGCTACGGGGAGGCGCTCGCCGACTCGGTCGGCGACCCGGTCCGCGTGCGCGAGATCGCGGTCGTGATCCGCCGCCAGTCTGCGCGCATGTCGGCGCTCGTCCGCGATCTCCTGGACCTGTCGCGCCTCGAGTCCGAGGGGTTCACGCCGGAACTGGCCGTGGTGGAGATCGAACCGCTGGTCCGCGAGCTCCATGAGAGCTGGGCGGGGGAGGCTCGCGAGAAAGGCCTGGCGTTCGAAACGGCCGTCGAAGCAGGCCTCAGAGTGCAAGCCGACAGGCGGCTCCTGTTCCAGGCACTCGAGAATCTCGTAGAGAACGCGATCCGGTACGTGCCCAGGGATCGCCGGGTGCGGGTCGAGGCACGGCGCGTGCCGGTGGGGATCGAGCTCTCGGTGGCCGACAACGGGGACGGGATCCCGCGCGAGGACCAGGCGCGTATCTTCGAGCGCTTCTATCGGGTCGAGAAGGGACGGGCCCGCGCCAGCGGAGGAACCGGCCTCGGCCTCGCCATCGTCAAGCACGTGGCGGAGGCGCACGGGGGCCGGGTGGAGCTCGAATCCGCGCCCGGGCGGGGAGCCACGTTCCGGATCACGCTGCCGGAGTAGGATGCCGCTGACGATCGGAGACACGGCGCCACGCTTCACACTGCCCGCGCAACCGGGGGAGATCGTGGACGTGGGTGCCCGGATGGGTGAGCGGCCGGTCGTGCTACTGTTCTTCCCGCTCGCCTTCAGCTCGGTGTGCACGGACGAGCTCTGCACGGTGCGGGACAGCTGGGACGAGTGGGAGGCGCTCGAGGCGGACGTCTTCGGGATTTCCGTCGACAGCCCGTTCGTCACCCATCGCTTCCGCGAGGAGCTCGGCCTGCCGTTCCCCCTGCTCTCGGACTTCAACCACGACGTCGGCTCGGCATACGGCGTCCTGTATGAAGACTACTTCGGCCTTCGTGGGGTGGCTCGACGGGCCGCGTTCGTCGTCGGCACGGACGGTCGGATCGCCTATGCCTGGGTCGGCGAGCGGGACGACGTGCTGCCCGATTTCCCCGCGGTGCGGCAGGCCGTTCGGAGTATTCGATAGCCGCTTCCGGACGGTCTCGCGGCGGCACCCGCCGAGATTGACCCCGCGGCTTCACCCTTCCTACTTTGCGAACATCGCCCCTCAGAGGAGTCACGCTCCTCCGAGGTCCGATCCTTCCCCAACACCGAGAAAGGACTCCATGACGCAACGATTCGTTCGCAGAGCCGGGGTTGCCGGCCTCGTCGTTGGCGCGCTGGCGCTCTTCGCGGCGCCGGAAGCGTCCGCGCAGCAGGGCCTGACTACCGGGGCCATCACCGGACAGGTAACGGACAACACCGGGGCGCCGTTGGCCGAAGCGACGGTGATCGTTCGAAATCCCGATACGGGCTTCACCCGTGAGGTGCAGACCAGCTCCGACGGCCGCTACGTGGCCGGCCTTCTGCCCCCCGGCTCGTACTCGGTGACCGCGCAGTTCCCGCCGCTCGAGGCGATCGAGGTGGGGCCATACCGGATCTCCGTCGGCGACGAGCGGGTGGTAGACGTTGCGCTGCAGCCGTTGGAGGCAGCCGGAATCGCCGTGACGATCCAGCGCGAGCAGGTGGACGCGACCGAGGGCGGCGTGGTCACGCTCATCGACGAGGAACAGCTCGACAACCTGCCGACGCTGGGTCGCGATTTCACCGACTTCATCAACCTGTCGGGCCTCGTGAGCGTCACACCGGAGGTGACGACGGGCGGGCAGTTCTCGCTCGGCGGAGGCCGGACCTCGGCCACGAACGTCCAGATCGACGGCGTGGACGCGAACAACGCGTTCTTCGGCGAGAACCGAGGCAGCTCGCGGATCCCGTTCACGTTCTCGCTGGAGTCGATCAAGGAGTTCCAGATCATAACCAACGGCTTCGACGTCGAGTACGGCAACTACACCGGCGGCGTGGTGAACGCGGTGACCAAGGGCGGGACGAACGAGTTCCACGGCTCGGCGTTCGGCTACTGGCGCGATCAGGCTTTGACGGGGAACGATTTCTCCGGACTCGAGCCCGAAGAGTTCTCCGTCAAACAGTACGGGGTCAGCCTCGAAGGCCCCATCGTACGCGACAAGGCACACTTCCTCTTGTCGGTCGACGGCCAGCAGAAGGACCAGCCGGTGTTCTCCATCGTTCCGGAGCGCTGGTGTCCCGAGGGGGTCGACGCGAGCGGAGAGCCCCTGTGCGTGGGCGCGGCGGACAGCGTCGCCCGCTTCAAGAACATCCTGAATCAGGTCTACGGTGTCCCGCTGGAGGAGCTGGAAGCCAACATCGGCACCTTCGAGGAGACCGAGGACGAGATCGCGATCTTCGGGCGCGTCGACTGGCAGTTGAACGACCGGCACGCGCTCATTCTGCGCCACAACTACACGAACCTCGAGTCGCTGAACGACCGGCTGTCGGACGAGGAGGCGCGCACGTACGGCTCGACGTTCAAGAACGAATCGAACTCGTTCGTGAGCGAGCTGACGTCCGTGTTCGGCGACCGCGGGCAGATGTTCAACAACTTCCGCTTCCAGTGGTCGGAGGAGGACCGGCCACGGCCGGCGAACAACTATCTGCCCGAGATCGACGTCAACATCCACGCAGATGCGACGGACGTCGAATACTTCGGGGACGGAATCGTATTCCGGAACCGGCTGGAGGAATCGAAGTTCCAGTTGGTGGACAACCTGACCTGGCAGCTGGGGGAAGAGGCCCGACACACGATCAAGCTCGGGACGAACAACATCTTCTCGAACATCCAGAATCTGTTCCACCTGCTGGGGACGGGGAACTACAACTTCGACAGCCTGGCGGACCTCGAGAACAGGGTCGTCGACAGCTACACCCGTTTCGTGCGCGAGGACGGGGAGTCCCCGTTCGCGAACTTCGATATATCCGAGTACGCGTTCTACGCGCAGGACGAGTGGCAGGCGTCCGACCAGCTCCTTCTGGCGATGGGCCTGCGGTATGACACGAACGTGTTCGAGGACCCGGGCGTTCTGGCGCCCGAGCTCGTCGATGCGTTCGGGCTCGAGAGCTCGGTAGTGCCGGAGGACCGCAACAACATCAGCCCGCGCGTGGCGTTCACGTACGATCTGCGGGGCGACGAGACCGCGATCGTGCGGGGGGGCGTGGGTCTGCTCTACGGCCGCCTCCCGTTCGTCCTCCACGGCAACGTCATGCAGTCGGCCCCGCCGCTGCGGAACCTGTTCTGTCCGGGGAACCTGGCGCCCGAGCCGGACTACGACTTCTTCCGCCAGGCGCCGGACGGCTCCAACAATCCACTGACTTGCTCGGAGCCGCGCGAGGGCGACCCGCCGGAGTTCGCCGTCTGGGATCCGGACATGGAGAATCCGGAATCGTGGCGGTTCAACCTGGGCTACGAGGCGATCGTCGGCGACGGTTGGCGCGTCGCGGTGGACGGTCTCTACAGCCGGACCGAGAAGAACTTCAACGTCAACCAGATCAACCTGAACGAGGAGATCTTCCGGACCGCGGTGGACGACCGGCCGGTGTTCGTCCAGCCGAATCAGTTCTTCCGCAACAACTTCAACTTCCGTACCGAGCCTCGCGCGAACGCGGACTTCGCCGGCGTCTACTTCAACGAGTCGACGGCGGAATCGGAAGCGTGGAGCCTGGACTTGAAGGTGGGAAAGAGGTGGGACGCCCTCGGATTGCGGACGGACGGGTCGTACACCTACAACAACACGTACGACAACTCGTCGTTCTTCTGCTGCACGTCGAACGAGGGGTTCCGGATCAAGCCCACGGCCGGCAATCCCAACTTCATCGGCGATCCCGGCGACGACGAGATCGGAACCTGGGGCCATGCAGACTTCGAGCGTCAGCACGTCTTCATCCTCTCGGGGACGTTCGAGGGCCCGTGGGGGATCGACGTCAGCGGCATCTGGCGGAGCCAGAGCGGATCGCCCTGGACCGTCGTCGTGGACGGCGACATCAACGGCGACGGCGAGGAGTTCAACGATCGGGCGCCGGTCTTCGACGACCTGCTGTTCGGTCGCGTTGCCAGCGGACAGATCGTGGAGGGCTCGACCGCCCAGGAAGCGGCCGAGTTCCAGGCCTTCCTCGACGAGGACAGCGAAGCGGGCGAATGTCTCCGCGAGAACCTGGGCCGGATCGCCGAGCGGAATTCCTGCCGAAACCCGTGGTTCCATTCGATCGATCTGCACGTCTCGAAGGCCTTCGCCTTCACCACCGGGCACGAGATCGAGCTGATCGCCGACATGTTCAACGTGCTGAACGGCCTGAACGAGGACTGGGGTCAGTTCAACGCGGTCTTCGGTTCGGCCGCGAACCTGTTCAACAAGGAAGGCTACGACGCGGACTCGAACCGGGTGATCTACTCGGTCATGTCCCAGTTCGGCCGCGAGGCTGCCGTAGGCTTCAACCCGCTCCAGTTCCAGGCGCAGCTCGGCCTGCGGTACCGCTTCTAGGCCTTACTCGCCGTTGAAGGCGCGAAGCCCCCGGCCCCGGCCGGGGGCTTCGCGCATGGGCCCGGTCGCAGCCGGCCTCGCGGCGCTCTATATTCGACCCTCTTCATGAGACTCTCCTCCCTCCGAAACCCAGCCCTTCGTAATCTCGCCGCCGGACTCGCTCTGGCTGCAGGGACCGCCTGTGCGTCGGGCGGGACGAGCGGTGGCGCCGGCGGTGCGCCGTCCGGAGAGCGGGTGGAGATCACGATTCTGGGGACGACCGACGTCCACGGCCGGATCGTTCCATGGGACTACTACACCGCCACCGAGGAGGACCTGGGGCTGGCGCGGGTCGCCACCCTGGTCGATTCGATCCGGGCCGCCGACCCCGCCGTGATCCTCGTCGACTCGGGCGACCTCCTGCAGGGCAATCCCTTCGACTACTACTACGGCGTCGTCGAGCCCGCCGGGACCCATCCGGTCATCGCCGCCATGAACTTCCTCGACTACGACGCCGCGGCCGTCGGGAACCACGAGTTCAACTTCGGCATCCCCGCGCTCGAGCGCGCGATCGCGGGCGCGGAGTTCCCCTTCCTCGGAGCCAACGTCTTCGCGGCGGGCACGGATTCGACGGCGTTCGCGCCGTTCACGGTGGTCGAGCGCGCGGGCGTGCGGGTCGGCATCCTCGGCCTGACGACGCCGGGCTCCGCGATCTGGGACCGCGCGAACGTCGAAGGGAGGCTCGAGTTCCGGGACATCGTCGAGTCGGCGCGACGCTTCTGGCCGGAGCTCGAGCGCCAGAGCGACGTCCAGATCGCGGTCATGCACTCGGGGCTGGGTCCCGGTTCCTCCTACGACGAGGCGGCTACCGGCGTCCCTCCCGAGGACGCGGGCGGCGCACTGGCCGAGGCCCTCCCGGGTCTCGAGGCGATCTTCCTGGGCCACAGCCACCGGGTGGTTCCGGCCGACACCGTGGCAGGCGTCCTCGTCGTTCAGGCCGGGCGCTGGGCCGAGGCGCTGGCTGTCGTTCAGCTCGAGCTCGACCGGGCCGGAGACGCCTGGCAGGTCGTCGGCCGCTCCTCTGCCGCGCTGCCGGCCACCGGCGTCCCGCCCCATCCCGCGCTCATGGCGGAAATGCGCCCATTCCACGAGCGCGTCGTCGCGTACGTGGCCGACACGATCGGCTTCACTCCCGACGTGTGGTCCGCGAACGTCGCGCGCGTCGCCGATACCGCGATCCTGGACCTCATCCAGCGTGTCCAGCTGGACGCCACCGGGGCGGACCTGTCGGTAGCCTCGGCATTCAACCCGGAGGCCACACTGGGCCCCGGCCCGATCACCCAGGCCGACGCGGCGTCCCTCTACGCGTACGACAACACGCTGAAGACGATCCGCGTCACGGGCCGGCAGCTGCGCGAGTACCTGGAGTACTCGGCCAAGTACTTCCACCGGACCACCCCCGAGGGCGAGCTCCTCGACGCCGGCGGCGACGCCGATCTCGAGGTCGACTCGGTCCCGGGCTACAACTTCGACGTCGTGGCGGGAGTGGAGTACGCGATCGACGTCTCCAAGCCGCTCGGCGAGCGGATCGTGGATCTGACGTACAAGGGCGAGCCGGTGACGGACGGCCGGACGTTCACGCTCGCGATCAACAACTACCGGCAGTCAGGCGGCGGCGGGTACAGCATGATCGCCGACGCCCCCGTCGTGTCGGAGAGCTCGGGCGAGGTCCGGCAGCTCCTGATCGACTGGATCGCCGAGCGTGACACGATCCGCCGCGCGGACGTGTTCGACCGCTCGTGGGCGATCGTGCCTTCGCAGGCGGTCGCCGGATACGCCCTCCCCGACAGCGGAGCGCTCGCCGAGCTCCTGGAGCGAGAGTCGGCGCGGATACCGGGGGAAGCCCGCGCGCAAGGCGTCGGCCGACTCCCGAGCGCCGAGCCCGGGCCGCGGGGTCTCGTGTCCCTGCCGCCACCGCTGCCGGCCGGGAGCGACTCGCTGCGGCTGGCGATCATCGCGACCAACGATTTCCACGGCGCGCTCGAGCCGACGACTCCGACCTGGGCCGAGGGCGACACGATCGGCGGCGCGGCGACGCTGGCGGCCTACGTGCGGCCCATTGAGGAGCGGTACCCCGGCGCCACCATCCACCTCGACGGCGGCGACCAGATGCAGGGGACCGTCGTCTCGAACCTGAGCGGGGGCCGCGCCTCGATCGAGGTCCTGAACGCGCTCGGCGTCGACGCCGCGGCGATCGGAAACCACGAGTTCGACTGGGGCGTAGACACGCTCGTGGCGCGCATCGACCAGGCCGACTACCCCTTCCTGGCGGCGAACATCTTCGTCAAGGCCACGGGACAGCGACCGGCGTGGGCCGTGCCGTACACGTTCCTGGAGCGCGCCGGCCTTCGGATCGCGGTCATCGGGGGGATCACGACCTCGACTCCTTTCACGACCCTTCCCGCGAACGTCGAGCCGTACGAGTTCCTGGACATCGCGCAGGTGGTCAACGAGTTGGCGCCCAGGGTGGAGGCCGAGGGGGCCGACCTGATGATCCTGGTGGCGCACGCCGGCGCGATCGAGGAAGGGCACGGCGGAATGCGGGGAGAGATCGCCGACGCGGCCCGCAGAATCACCGCCCCGATCGACCTCATCGTGTCAGGGCATACCCACACCCGATTCCAGACCGTCGTCAACGGGATCCCGATCGTGCAGGCGGCCTCGAACGGAACGGCCGTGGGAGTAGTGATCCTGACCTACGACCGCGGCGTCGGCCGGATCGTCGATCATCACGCCGAGATCTGGACCATGCGCGCGGCCGACGTCATCCCGGATTCCGCGATGGCGGGGCTCGTCGAGGGGTGGCGGGCGGAGAGCGCGGAGATCGCCGACCGCCCGATCACCGAGCTGGCCCAGACGCTCGTCCGGGATCGCCGCGGGGAGAGCGCGCTCGGCGACCTCATCGCGGACGCGCAGCGCGCCGCCACGGGGACCGAGATGGCGATGACCAACGCGGGTGGGATCCGGGCGGACCTCCAGGCGGGCCCGGTGACCTTCCGGGACGTCTTCGCGGTCCAGCCCTTCCAGAACTCCCTCATCCGCCTCACGTTGACGGGGGAACAGGTACGCCGGGTGCTGGAGGCCGCGGTGACCGGCTCGGTAGGCCAGGTATCCGGAGTGCGGTTCTCGTTCGATCCCACTCGGCCGGTGGGAGACCGCGTGCGCGACGCGTGGCTGGAGGACACCGGGGAGCGACTGGTGGAGAACGGTCGCGCCCTGAGTCCGGACCGGCTCCATTCGATGACGGTCAACAACTTCATGGCCACGGGCGGGGACGATTACGGGCCGTTCGAGGACGCGCTCGAGGCCACCAACACGGGCCTCATCGACAGCGAGGTGTTCGCGGAATACCTGGAGAAGCTGCCCCGGCCCATTCGCTACGGAGTCCAGAACCGGATCCGGCAGCTCGAACCCTGGCCGGCCCGCACCGAGGGCGGAGAATGACAGCAGATAAGATCCAGGTCACGGTCAACGACGTGGCGGTGCGGGTGTGGCCGTGGGCGTGCTGGCGCGACGCCGTCACCGCCTACGAGCCGGCCGCGGGGTGCTCGCTCTCGACCGGACGGGGAGTGCTTCAGGACGGAGCTGGCCAGCCGCTCGATCCCGATGGACACGTGGTTCCTGAGGCGCACATCCGGTTCCGAACCGTCCCATGAGCGTCGATCGTGGGCTCCTTGAGCGGCTCCCGAAGACGGATCTGCACGTCCATCTGGACGGTTCGCTCCGCCCCCAGACGATCTGGGATCTCGCGCAGGCCGACGATGTGGAGCTGCCCTTCGATTCCGCCGTGGCGGTTCGGGACTGGTTCACGAAGGAGCTCCCCGAGCGCGATCTCGTGGCCTACCTCAACCGATTCGACGTCACGACCTCGGTGATGCAGACCAAGGAAGCGCTGGAGAGGATAGCGTTCGAGCTCCTCGAGGACGCCGCCGCCGAGAACGTGTGGTACATGGAAGTGCGCTACGCGCCGATCCTCCTGACCAAGCGGGGTCTCTCACCGCGCCAGGTCGTCGACGCGGTCAAGCGCGGCCTGACTCGAGGGATGGAACGGTACCCCCGAACCCAGGCATACCAGATCATATGCGGGCTCCGACACTTCGAGCCGGAGCGCGCTTTGCGGATGGCGTCGCTGGCGGTCGAATACAAGGGTCGGGGAGTGGTGGCGTTCGACCTCGCCGGCGCCGAGGTGGACAACCCCGCGAAGTGGTTCCGCGAGGCCTTCTACATCGTGAGGGACGCGAACCTCAACGTGACGGTGCACGCCGGCGAGGCCTATGGTCCGGAGTCGATCCATCAGGCGCTGCACTGGACCAACGCGCACCGCATCGGCCACGGCGTCCGTCTGGGAGAGGATCCGGATCTGCTGGAGTACGTGCGCGACCATCGCATCCCGCTCGAGATGTGTCCGACCTCCAACGTCCAGACCGGGGCGGTCGACTCGATCGAGGACCACCCGATCCGCGAGTACTTCGACCGGGGGTTGCGGGTGACCGTGAATACCGACAACCGGCTGATGTCGAACACCACGATGACCCGGGAGTTAGAGCTTCTCGTGGACCACCTGGGATTCGACCTCGAGGAGATCAAGAAGCTGCTCATGAACGGATTCAAGAGCGCTTTCCTGCGCTACCCCGAGCGGAAGGCGCTGATCGGCGAGGCGAACGAGGCCCTCAGCGGCATGTGATGCGGGCAGACTCCCGCCGGTGGAGGACGCCGCCGCCATGGACGACCCCTGTCGGTGGAGAACGGTAGGCGCCTGCAGTAGACTCATCCGGGTTGAACGGTACATCCCCCACGGTCGTCCGTCGGAACGACACCATGATCCTCAGTGTAGGGGTTCGATTCCGCAGAAATCTCCAGGAAGGAAGCGATCGATGAAGAAGAGCGCGCTACTGTCCCTTATCCTATCCATCGCCTCGGTGGCCCCGGCAGCGGCACAGTTCGGCACCGCCGCCGGATTGGCGGAGGGGGACGCCCTGTTCGCGCGGCCACAGAGCGACCGCGAGCCCGGAGCCGTGTACGTCTACCGGGAAACGGGCGAGGGCTGGTCTCAGGTCGCGAAGCTGACCGCCGACGACGGCGCCATCGGGGATGGATTCGGGGCCTTCGTCGACGTTTCGGGCAACGTGATGGTCGTCGGGGCCCCGGGGGCCGAAGAGGCCCGGGGGGCGGTGTACACGTTCGAGCGCGGCGATGACGGGACGTGGCGGCAGACCGCGAAGCTGGTGGCGCCCGAGCGCGCTCCGGGCGATCAGTTCGGCGTCGAGCTCGGGTTCGAAGGCGACCTCGTGCTGGCGTCCAAGGCCGACGGCGACTCGTCCAGGGGCTCCGTGTACGCCTTCCGTCGACAGTCGGACGGCAGCTGGGTCCACGCCGGGACGTTCGAGGCGCCCGAGGGAGTCGGGTTCAACGAAGGGTTCGGCCGGACGCTCGACGTGCTGGACGGCTCGGCGATGATCGCCGCCGCCGGGGCCGACTCGGGCCGGGGCGCGGTGTGGATCTATCCGCCGCGGGGCGAGTCGGGCTGGGGGGACCCGCAGCGGGTTTCCGGCACCGTTGTGGAAGGCCGGTTCGGCGCTGGTGCGGCTGCGGCTGGCGAGTACCTGGCAGTCGGCGCTCCGCTGGTTTCCGAGGCGCGTGGAGAGGTCGTCGTGTTCCGCCGGGGCTCTTCGGAGTGGCAGGAGGTAGGACGGATCGCGCCCCGCGAGGGGGCGGGACCCCAGACGTTCTTCGGATCGGTGATTCACGCTGGCCCGGACGGAACCTTCTGGGTCGCGGAGCCGGGGATCGACGACTTCCGCGGAGCGGTAGTCGAGCTCCGGCGTGAAGGGGACAGCTGGGTGCGGGGCGCCGCCATCGACATCCCGGCCCTCGACCCGAACGCGAGCGTAGGGGCAGCGTTTCACATCGGGGAGGGCCTCGCGGCGGTGGGGATCCCGGGTGACGACTACGGCCTCGGGGCGGGCGCGATCCTCGTGGAGGACGGCGGCTCGTGGCGGGTGGCGACGACCGTGGCGCTTCCCGTGGAGAATCTGACCGGGGTCAGCGGGGAATCCGTGGAGTGTCGGGATGGCAAGGCCGCCCACTTCGAGTGCAAGGACGTCACGCTGCTGTCCTTCATACCCGTGCAGTCGATCGGCGGCACGCGCGGCGTCGAGCTGAGCGGCAACTGGGGGTGGACGGATCCCGAGACCGGACGGGAGTACGCGCTCGTCGGCCGCATGGACGGCACGGCATTCGTGGACGTCACGGATCCAGAAAATCCCGTGTATGTGGGTCAGCTACTGAAGACAGAAGGCTCGCCGGGCTCGTTCTGGCGCGAGATCAAGGTCTACCAGAATCACGCCTTCATCGTATCCGATGGGGCGGGCGAGCATGGAATACAGATCTTCGATCTCACCCGGCTCCGGAACGTCGCGAATCCTCCCCAGACGTTCACCGAGGACGCGCATTACGATCGCGTCCAGAGCGTCCACAACATCGTCATCAACGAGGACAGCGGGTTCGCCTACGCCACGGGCAGCAACGGCGGCGACGAGACCTGCGGCGGCGGGCTCCACATGATCGACATACGAGACCCGCGGAATCCGCAGTTCGCGGGCTGCTTCTCGGACCCGAATACCGGCATCCAGCGAACGGGCTACACCCACGATGCCCAGTGCGTGATGTACAACGGGCCGGACGAGGAGCATCGCGGCCGCGAGATCTGCTTCAACTCCAACGAGACGGCGCTGTCGATCGCCGACGTGACCGACAAGCAGAGTCCGGTGCCTCTCGCGGTCGCGGAGTATCCGAACGTCGGGTACACGCATCAGGGGTGGCTGACCGAGGACCAGCGGCATCTGATCATGGACGACGAGCTGGACGAGCTGAACGGCCTGGTCGACAACACGCGGACGCTGATCTGGGACGTCTCGGATCTCGACGACCCTATCCTGGTCGAGGAGTTCCTAAACCCGAACAGCACGGCCGTCGACCACAACCAGTACGTGGTCGGGGACAAGGTCTATCAGTCGAACTATGTTCAAGGATTGCGGATCATCGATATCTCCGATATCCAAAATCCGCGAGAGGTGGGTTTCTTCGACACCGTCCCCTTCGGCGACAACGGCGCCCGCTTCGACGGCTCGTGGAGCAACTACCCGTTCTTCGAGAGCGGCACGATCGTCGTGAACAGCGGAAAGGAAGGGCTGTTCCTGCTGAAGTACGTGCCGGCGGGCGACCGACCGATCTCGTGATCCCGGCAACTGCGACAAAACCTGCTCGTACCCGAAAGGCGAACGATGATCAGACACCTGTCCCTGTCTCTGCTGTTCCTCGTCATCGCGATCCCGGCGGCCGCGCAATCCATGCGGAACGGCGGCGAGCCCGCCCGGCCGGGGTTCGGCAGCGCGCTCGCGATAGCCGGCGGCCAGGTGCTCGTGGCCGAGCCCAACGGCGTCCGCTCGCCGGGCGCCGTGTACGTCTACGGCAAGCAGGGGGCGGGCTGGGCCGAGGTGGAGAGGCTGGGCGCGGAGAATCCCGCGGCCGGCGATCTGTTCGGCGCCACGATCGCGGCTTCGGACGACCGGCTGATCGTGGGTGCGCTGGGGGGTGAGGGCGGCGTGGCGTACGTGTTCGCCAGGGAGGGCGACGGCTGGGAGCGCGTCGCGCGGCTGTCCGCCTCCGACGGGGTCCCGAGCGACAGCTTCGGCGCGACGGTAGCGGTCGCCGGGGACGTGGCGCTGGTCGGGGCCGCGGGAGCCGACAGCGGGCGGGGCGCCGTCTACGTCTTTCGCGGCGACGGCTCGGGCGCGTGGAGTCGGGTAGCCCGGATCCCGGCGCCCGCGGGGACGGTTCCCGACGACCGGTTCGGCGAGGCGCTCGCCGTCGACGGCGAGACGGCGATCGTCGCCGCCACGCGTGCCGACAGCGGGCGCGGCGCCGTGTACCTCTACACCGGCGACGGCTGGGGACAGACGGCGCGGATCGCGCCCGACAGCCTGACCGCCAACGCGCGCTTCGGCTCTGCGATCGCGGTCGGTGACGGCCTCGTGCTGGTCGGTGCGCCCGGCTTCAACGGCTTCCGCGGCGCGGTGTTCGCGTACGGAGCGGAGGAGGGGGGCTGGGACGACAGGGGCCGGATCCCGTTCGAGGGCACGCCGCAGGAGCGGTTCGGAACCTCGATCGCGATCGCCGGCGACGCGGCGTGGATCGGAGCGCCCGGCGCCGACCGCTTCGCGGGGGCGATCTACAGCCTGACACCAGGGACCGGCGGCACGGCGCCCGCCAAGCTGACCCTGATCGACAGCCTGCCCCAGGGCGGAGCCTTCGGCGGCGCGCTCGCGCTCGGCGAGACCGTGGCGGCGGTCGGGATCCCCGGTGAAGACTACGGCATGGGGTCGGCGGCGATCTTCGAGCGCTCGGGCGACGCGTGGGCCCTCGCCAACCAGGTCGAGAGCGAAGCGCCCGGCGAGATCGCCGCCATGACCGGCACACCGAGGACGTGCGATTCCGGCAAGGTCGGCGAATTCGCCTGCAGTCAGGTCGACCTGGTGTCGTTCCTCCCGGTCAGCGCGGTGGGCGGCGGGCGCGGGGTTCGGCTGGCGGGAATCTGGGGCTGGACGGATCCGGAAACGGGGAAGGAATACGCGCTGCTGGGCCGGATGGACGGCACGTCGTTCGTCGACATCAGCGACCCGGCGAATCCCGTATACCTGGGCGACCTCCCGAAGACCGAAGGATCACAGGGCGCCATCTGGCGTGAGATCAAGGTCTACGAGAACCACGCGTTCATCGTCGCGGACGGCGCGGGAGCTCACGGGATGCAGGTCTTCGACCTCACGCGTCTGCGCGACGTGGAGAACGCCCCGGCCACGTTCACGACCGATGCGCACTACACTCGGATCCAGAGCGCGCACAACATCGTCATCAACGAAGACAGCGGGTTTGCCTACGCGACGGGAAGCAACGGCGGCACCGAAACGTGCGGCGGCGGGCTCCACATGATCGATGTCCGGGATCCCAGGAACCCCGCATTCGTGGGCTGCTTCTCCGATCCTACGACCGGACGTCAGAAGACCGGCTACACGCATGATGCGCTGTGCGTGAACTATCGTGGTCCCGATGAGGACTACCAGGGTCGGGAGATCTGCTTCGGATCCAACGAGACCGCGCTTTCGATCGCCGACGTGACCGACAAGCAGAATCCGATCGCGGTGGCGATGGCGGAGTATCCCAACGTGGGGTACACGCACCAGGGGTGGCTCACGGAGGACCAGCGGTACCTGTACGTCGACGACGAGCTCGATGAGCTCAACGGTCTCGTCGAGAACACGCGGACGCTTGTATGGGACGTGTCGGACCTCGACGACCCGGTGTTGGCCAAGGAGTTCTTCAATCCGAACACGACGGCCATCGACCACAATCTGTACGTCAAGGACGACAAGATGTACCAGTCGAACTACGTGGCGGGCCTGCGCGTCCTGGACATCCAGGAACCGACCGAACCCCGCGAGGTGGGGTTCTTCGACACGGTCCCGTTCGGAGACAACGGTCCCCGGTTCGACGGCTCGTGGAGCAATTATCCGTTCTTCGAGAGCGGGATCATCGCGGTGACGAGCATGTCGGAGGGGCTGTTCCTGCTCCGCTACCGCGAGGCCGACCGGCCGATCTCTTGAACCTGTATCGCATGAGCCTCCAGGCGATTGCGGCGGCGCTCGCTCTGGCGTGCGCCGCCGCGACCGGTGCCGCCGGCGGGACCCGGCCCGGCGAAGGTGCCGCCTCCGCGGCCGTCCGTCCGGCGGAGCCCGCGCTCCTCTACGTCACCAATCAGAATGGAGCCTCGGTCTCGGTCATCGACGTCGAGCGCAAGGCAGAGGTGGCGCGCGTGGACCTGCAGGCGCTCGGGTTCGGGCCCAACGCCAAGCCGCACGACACCGCGCTCGAGCCCGACGGCTCGTTCTGGTACGTGTCGCTGATCGGCGAGAACCGGGTGCTCAAGTTCGACCGCGAGAACCGGCTCGTCGGGCAGGTCGAGATGGAGGTACCCGGGCTCGTCGTCGCGCATCCGACGCGCGACCTCCTGGTGGTCGGCCGCTCGATGTCGGCGGTCAACCCGCCCTCCTCGGTGGCCCTCATCCGGCGTTCCGACATGACGCTCCTGGACGAGATCGAGGTGCTCTTCGCCCGGCCGCACGCCAATGCCGTCAACGGTCGGTACGCCTACAGCGCGAGTCTGGCCGAGAACCGCATCGGCGTCATCGACCTCGACACCGGAGACGTCGAGATCGTCGACCTGCCGGAGCCGGCGACGATCGACACGGCCGGCATGGAGCACGCCGAGCACGCGGGAATGACCCCGCACACGCTGGTCGAGTTCGCGCTGTCGCCCGACGGCCGATGGATGGTCGCCGGCGGGCAGATCAGCGGCGTTCTCATGGTGTTCGACCTCGCCGACCCTTCCGCGCCGCGGGTCGTTCAGCGCATACAGATCGGTGGCGCCCCGTGGCACCCGGCGTTCACGACGGACGGACGCCATGTGTACGTGCCGCTCAACCGGGCGAACCAGGTGGCCGTCGTCGACACCGGGACCTGGGAGGTGGTGGAGCGCATCCAGGGCCGCGGGATCGCGGAGCCCCACGGCGCCGTGCCGTCGCCCGACGGGCGCTGGATGTTCATCTCCAACAACAACCTCGAAGGGACGTACGTCGCGACAGGCCCGGACCCCGGTGTCGGCACGGTAGCCGTCGTCGACACGGAGTCGCGCGAGATCGTCCAGGTGATCGAGGTCGGTCCCTACGCGACCGGGCTCGAGACGATTCCCGCTTCCCGCTGACCCGCATCATGCAGGCCGCCGCCGGAACGCGCGCCGCGGGAATCGCCGCGGCCCTGGTGGCATGCTGCTCGGCCTGCGCGCTCGCGCAGCGCTCGGTGCCGGCGTTCGAGCGGCGGATCGATCCCTTCGAAGTGACGGACTCCCGCGGCGTCGCCTACCGGTTCCCCCTCTTCGGCGGCTTCAACGTGCCCCGGCCGCAGCTGGTCGACATCGACGGCGACGCTGACCTCGACCTCTTCGTCCAGGAGGCGGCCGGCGAGCTGATTCTGTTCGAGCGCGCCGCGGGGCCGGAGGTGCGGTTCGAGTGGCGGACCGACCGCTACGAGGGACTCGACGTAGGCGAGTGGTACCGGTTCGCGGATCTCGACGGCGACGGCGATCTCGACCTCCTGGGCGAAGCCAAATACAGCATGATCCAGGCCTGGGAGAATCGCGGCCCCGGAGCTGAGCCGCGCTTCGTGTCCGTCGCCGACACGCTTCGCGATGAGCAGGGACGCGCGATCTTCTCCGACCGCCAGAACATCCCCAACGTGGTCGACTTCGACTGCGACGGACTGCTGGACCTCATGCTGGGAAGGCTGGACGGCTCGGTCAGCCGCTACGAGGCGACCGCGCCGTGGTCGGGGGAAGGCGCGCCCTCGTTCGCCTTCGTGACCGACAACTTCCAGGGCATATCGATCGTGGCGCAGATCACGCCCAGCTCGCGCCACGGGGCCAACACGCTCGTCTTCGCGGATCTGGACGGAGACGGCGACAAGGATCTCCTCTGGGGAGACTGGTTCGAGCCCGGCCTGCTGCTCCTCGAGAACAACGGGACCTGCGACGCCCCGAGCTTCTCCAACACCCCTGTCCCGTGGCCCGTCGGGAACCCGATCTCGACCAGCGGATACAACGCCCCCACCTTCGGGGACGTCGACGGCGACGGCGATCTGGACGCCATCGCGGGCATCCTTGGGGGCGCCTACAACCCGATCACTACGGCCGCCGACAACCTGTACCTCCTCGAGCAGGCCGCGGACGGCTGGAGCCTCGTCACCCGGCGCCTGATCGACCAGGTCGACGTGGGGGCCGAGAGCGTCCCGGCGATCGGCGACCTCGACGCGGACGGAGACCTCGACATTCTGCTGGCCAACAAGATCGACCCCGCGAACAACCGCACGGCCCTGATCTACCGGTTCGAGAACGTGGGCACCGCGGAACGGCCCGCGTTCGCCGAGGCCGGCGCGCTGGCGGAGGTGAACGGGGATTTCCATTACGCGCCCACACTGGCCGACCTGGACGCCGACCGAGATCTCGACCTCCTGGTGGGGACCTGGAACAAGGGTCTGTTCCTGTACCGCAATGAGGGCACCGCCGAGAGCCCACGCTTCATCCGCGTCGAGGAGCCACTCGTGGATCTGACGCGCGGCAGCCACGCCAGCCCCGCGCTCGGCGACCTGGACGGCGACGGCGACCTGGACCTCGTCGCCGGAGAATCGTCGGGCGAGCTCAACGTCTGGCGCAACGACGGCACCGCGGCCGCGCCCTCGTTCTCGCTCGTCACCGACACGCTGATGGCCATCGACGTCGGCCGGCGTAGCGCGCCCGCGCTGGCCGACCTGAACGGCGACGGGCGCCCGGACCTGATCGTGGGATCCGAGAGCGGCGAGACGCGCGTCCTGTGGGGAACCGGCGCGCTGGACCGCTTCGACGATGGGGGCACGATCGCGTTGCCCGGCATCGCGGCGCCCGCGTTCGCGGACCTCGATGGCGACGGGGACCTGGATCTGCTCGCCGGTGAAATCGCGGGCGGACTTCGGTGGTACGAGAACGCGGGAAATAGTAGGCCGTGATATATTGGGGCGGCTCATGACCATGCCTGCCCTTCCGCCGCGATTCCTCGCCGTCCTGTGGGCGCTCGCGGCGGTCCTCCTCGTGACGGGCTGGCTGTCGACGCGCGGCGAACCCGCTCCCGCCTCGGCCCAGGACACGATCCCGCCGGCCGACTCGATCGTCGCGCCCGGCGCCGAAGCGGTGGATTCCGCCCCGGCGATCGCCCCCGCGGCTCCCGCCGCGTCCCAGGCCGGCGCCCGGGTGGCTCAGGCGCGCTCGGATCTCGACACCCCGCTGATGGAGCGGCTGATCTCGATTCTCGGGATCGGCGTGATGGTGCTCCTGGCGTGGCTCATGTCCGTCAACCGGCGCGCGTTTCCCACGCGCATCGTGCTGTGGGGAACGGCGCTTCAGCTCGTGTTCGCTCTCATCATCCTGAGAACCGCGCCCGGTGAGCAGTTCTTCGCGATCGTGAACGACGCCTTCATCCAGCTCCTGAACTACACCGTCGCCGGCGCGCGCTTCATCTTCGGCAATCTCGTCGACAACAACATCCCGGTGGGGATGCCGGTCGGCGAGCCGGTGGCGCTGGCGCCGATCGAGGCGGCGGACCCGCCGAGCTACGCCGCGGCCGGCTCCTACTTCGCGTTCACCGTCCTGCCGACGATCATCTTCTTCTCGTCGCTCATGACACTCCTCTATCACCTGAAGGTCATGCAGGGGGTGGTGAAGGGTATGGCGTGGGTCATGCAACGGACGATGAAAACGTCCGGCGCAGAGACCCTCTCCACGACGGGGAACATCTTCCTGGGGCAGACCGAGGCGCCGCTCATGGTCAAGCCGTTCGTCCAGAACATGACGATGAGCGAGCTCCACTGCATCATGGTCGGCGGATTCGCCACCGTGGCCGGCGGGGTGATGGCCGCTTACGTAGGGATGCTGGTCTCGTATTTCCCGGACATCGCCGGCCACCTGATGGCGGCCAGCGTGATGGCTGCCCCGGCGACGATCCTCATCTCTAAAGTGATGTATCCGGAGGACGGCGAGCCGGAAACGATGGGTACCCTCAAGGTGGACGTGCCGTCCCCCGACGTGAATGCGATCGACGCCGCGGCACGGGGGGCGAGCGAGGGGCTCTCGCTGGCCCTCAACGTAGGCGCCATGCTGCTCGCCTTCATCGCGCTCGTCGCGTTGTTCAACGGGTTGCTCGGATGGACAGGCGACCTGGTGGGGCTGGAGAACCTCTCGCTCGAGCGGATCCTGGGGTGGGTGCTGGCGCCGCTGGCCTGGATCATGGGGGTTCCCTGGCACGACGCGGTGGAGGTCGGCTCCCTGCTGGGTATCAAGACGGTCCTCAACGAGTTCGTCGCGTATCTGCAGCTGGCGACCAGCCTCCAGGCGGGGGACACGCTCGATCCGCGCTCCGTGGTCATCGCCAGCTACGCGCTCTGCGGCTTCGCGAACTTCAGCTCGATCGCGATCCAGATCGGCGGGATCGGCGGAATGGCACCAGCCCGACGCAGCGATCTGTCGCGGATCGGCATGCGGGCCATGATCGCGGGCACGCTGGCCTCGTTCATGACCGCGACGGTCGCCGGGGCGATCCTGTGACGCGGGCCTCCGCGCGCGGAGGCCCGGACATCGCGGAAGTGGTCGCCTCCGCCCTCGAACGGCTCGACGAGGCGGGCGCCGGCGGGATCGAGGTGGCGATGATCCTCGGCTCCGGCCTCTCCGTGCTCGCCGACCACCTCGAAGACTCCGTCCAGGTGCCGTACGCGAAGATCGCCGGGTTCCCCCGCTCCACGGTCCCGGGGCACGCCGGCAACTTCGTGGTCGGCTCCCTGGAGGGACGCCGGGTGGGGATGGCCCAGGGCCGGCTCCACTACTACGAGGGGTACGCCGCGAGCGAGGTCGTGCTCCCGGTGCGCGTCCTGCGCGAGCTGGGCGCGGGGGTGCTCCTCATCACCAATGCCGCCGGGTCCTTGGACCGGCGCCGGCCGCCGGGGACCCTGATGGCCATCCGCGACCAGATCAACCTGCAGTTCGCCAACCCCCTCGCGGGGTCGCACCAGACGGGCCGCGCCGCGCGCATGATGGTCGAGCATACGGAGACCTACGATCCCCGCCTGCTCGCGCTCCTCCACCAGACCGCGCTGGCGGAGCGTATCCGGCTGCGTGAGGGGGTGTACGCGGGGCTGTCGGGGCCCAACTACGAGACCCCGGCCGAGATCCGCTTCCTCCAGCGGATCGGGGCCGACGCCGTCGGGATGTCGACGGTGGGCGAGGCCGTCGCGGCCGCGGCGCTCGAGCTGCCGCTGGCCGGCGTCTCGCTCCTCACCAACTTCGCGGCCGGCCTGACCCGCAGGCATCTCCATCACGACGAGGTCACTCAGGTGGCCGAGCGGACGCGCCACCGGCTGGAGCGGCTGATCCGGGGGTTCCTCCGCCGGCTGGACGCTACGGTGTGAACACTCCGGGCCCATGCGGCGTACAAGGAAGGGCATGAACGGAGCGCTCCTCCTGAGAAGGCGGCTCGCGCGCCCGGTCGCCGCCGGGCTGGCCGTCGTGTTCCTGGCCCTGTCAGCCGCGGCCGGCTTCCACCAGGGCGATCACGACGTCTTCGGCTGGCTCCCCGAGAGGTTCCACAAGCACGATTTCCGCTGGGCGGTGGAGGCCGACGGGGCGAAGTCGCCCCTCGCCGGCCACTGCCTCGCCTGCCACCTGGGGCGCACGCTGGTCCGCCTTGTGCCTCCCCCTCCGGCCCTGCCCGATGCGCCCGCTCCCGTGTTCGCGGGTGCTCCCGGCGCCGACTCGCAGGCGCCGGAACGCACCGACTTTCTCAGCGCTCCCCGAGCTCCCCCCGCGAGCTAGTCGAGGCCCGTTCGTCCGGGGGGAATTCCCCCCCGACACTCGCCACGCTCGTCCACGAGGGGGAGATGAATCCATGGATGACGACGGTCGTCGTCGCGCTTTTCGCCATCGCGACGTCGATCGAAGCCGCGCGCGCGCAGGAGCCTGTCGCCGGCGACACGACCGCCGCGGACACGATGGCTGCTGCGGCCGCGGACACCACCGGGAGCCTCGAGGAGATCGAGGCGCGGCTCCTGGGCGAGCTCGGCGCGGCGGACTCGACCGCCCCGGCCGATTCGGCCGCGGAGCCCACCGCCCAGCGCGGCGGCGCGGCCACCTTGAACCCGGACATCTCGCTGATCGCCGACTTCCTCGTGGACCTCAGCCCGGACCAGGCCACGCTCGAGAACGGGGAGCGCTACCAGGTCCGCGAGATCGAGCTGGGGGTCCAGGGCGTCGTCGATCCGTACTTCCGGTACGACGCATTCCTCGGCCTCCACGGCGACGGGATCGAGATCGAAGAGGGCTATGTGACCACCCTGGCCCTGCCCGCGAACCTCCAGGCCAGGCTGGGGAAGTTCCTGCTCCCGTTCGGCAAGGTGAACCTCACCCACCGGGCGGAGCTCCAGATGTTCGACTATCCGCTCGTCCATCGGGAGTTCTTCGGCGAGGAGGGATTCTCCTCGACCGGCGTGTGGGGATCCTGGATCGGCGATCCGCTCGGGTTCTACCAGGAGCTGTCGGTCGTCGGCGCCGAGGGCATGGTGGCGAGCGAGCACGGCGAGGACGAGGAGCACGTGGCGGAAGCCCACGCGCCGAGCCCGGCACAGGAAGAGGAGGAATCTCACGGGGGCAGCCTCGCAGACGATCTCGGGGACAGGCTGTGGCTGGCTCACTTCAAGAGCTCGCTCGACCTCACGCCGGCGTCCAATCTCGAGCTCGGCGCCTCCTGGGCGACCGCGATCGTCGAGGCCGAAGAGGCGCGGGGACGGACGAGCGTGTACGCGATCGACGCCACGTGGCGGTGGAAGCCGCCCCAGTTCGCCAAGTACAGCTCCGCGATTCTCCAGGCGGAGGCGATCTGGCGAGCCGAAGCCGGACCGGCGGAGACGAGGTTCGGCGGGTTCGCCTACGCCCAATGGCAGCTGTCGCGGCGTTGGCACGTGGGCGCCCGAGGCGACTGGGTGGAGCCGCCCGAGGAGGACGGGACGCTGAGAGGCGGCCAGCTCCTCGTGAAATGGTTCCCTACCGAGTTCAGCCAGCTCCGGCTGGCGTACGAGCGTCAGGACCCCGAGGAGGGGGCGGCGCTCGATCGACTGATCTTCCAGACCACGTTCGCGCTGGGGCCGCACCGGCCCCACGCGTTCTGAGGATGAGAAGGAGCATCGCCATGCATCGCACAGCGAAGGTCGTTCTGTCAGGGCTCGTCCTCGCGGGAGCCGCGGGACTGTTCGAGCCCGTCCCCGCCCGGGCGCAGGAGAAGATCCGGGTCGTGGCCACGCTGCCCGTCCTCGCCGAGCTCGTGAAGACCGTAGGGGGCGACAGGGTCGAGGTGACCGCCATCGCCACCCCGCTCCAGGACCCGCATTTCGTGGACGCCAGGCCCTCCTACATCCTGGCCGCCGGCAGGGCCCGGCTGTTCGTCACGGCCGGCATGGACCTCGAGGTCGGCTGGGAGCCGCTGGTTCGCGAGGGATCGAGGAACGCCGACATACAGATCGGAGGGGCCGGCTACGTCGACGCGTCGGCCCACGTCCAGAAGCTCGGCGTCCCCGTTGGCCGGGTCGATCGCTCGCGGGGGGACGTCCACCCATACGGCAATCCCCACTACTGGCTCGATCCCCTGAACGCGGTCCCTCTGACCGCCGACATCGCGCTCGCGTTGACACGCGTCGACCCGGCGAACGCCGGCCTCTACAACGACCGCCGCCGCGACTTCCTGGCGCGTCTCGAACGGCGGATGGCGACATGGCGGTCGCGGATGGCGCCGCTCCGGGGACGAGCCGTCGCTTCCTATCACGAGTCGTGGGAGTACCTAGCCCGGCGCTTCGGGCTGGAGATCGTCGGCACCCTGGAGCCCAAGCCCGGTATCCCACCGTCGCCATCCCATCTCGCTCAGCTCATGGACCGGATGAAGTCGAGCGACGTGAAGCTCATCCTCAAGGAGCCGTACTACGAGGACGATAACCCCGCCCTCGTCGCCCGCGAGACCGGGGCGCGGGTGGTCGAGCTCCCGAACCAGCCGCAGCCCGGGCAGGACTACCTCGCGTTCATCGATGCGCTCGTCGAACGAGTGGTGGCTGCGGCGCGGGATGCCGGGGTGGCGCGATGACTCCGGTCCCGAGCGGCTCGGCGCTCGTCCGCTTCGACGACGTCGGGCTCGGCTATGGCGGCACGACGGTCATCGAGAAGCTCTCCTTCGCGGTCGCAAGAGGGGACTTCCTCGGGATCGTGGGCCCCAACGGGGCGGGGAAATCGACGATCCTGAAAGCGATGCTCGGGATACTGCGACCCGCTCGGGGTGGGGTCGTCTACGAGGCCGAGGTCCACCGGGACCTGCGCTTCGGCTACGTGCCCCAGCGCCACACTCTCGACCACATCTACCCGCTGACCGTCCGCGCCATCGTCCGCATGTCGCGTTACGCGCGCGCCGGGCTCGTGCGGCGGCCGGGAGCCGACGACGATCTCGCGGTGACGCGTGCGCTCGAGGCGATCGACATCGTCGACCTGGCGGAGCGCCGCTTCGCGGAGCTCTCGGGAGGGCAGCGGCAACGCGCGCTGATCGCTCGGGCGCTCGCGACCGGGGCCAACTTCCTCGTCCTCGACGAGCCGACCGACGGGATGGATCTCAAGAGCACGCACGGGATCCTCGGCCTCGTGCGGCGGTTGCACCGCGACGAGGGGCTCACGGTAGTGTTCGTGAGCCACCAGCTCAACGAAGTCGCAAACTATGTCGACCGCCTGCTCGTCATCGACGAGGGCCGCTACGACTTTGGACCGGTCGACGAGGTCCTGACCGCCGATCACCTGCGGCGGATCTACCAGGTGCCGGTCGTGGTCGAGACAGTGGCCGGCGCTTCGGTCGTGGTGGTGCCCCGATGACCGACATGCTGCAGTACGGGTTCATCCGGACCGCGCTCCTGGGCACGACGGCGATCGGGATCGTCTGCGCTTACCTCGGCGTCTACGTCGTGCTCCGGCGAATCGTCTTCGTCGGGGCAACGATGGCGCAGATCTCGTCGGCTGGGATCGCGCTGGGAATCCTGACCGGCTGGAGTCCGAACGCGTGGTCGCTGGGCCTCACGTTCCTGGCGGTTCTGTTCTTCGCGCACCCGTCGTTCGGGAAGCGGTGGCCGCAGGACGCGACCCTGGGGGTCTTGTTCACCATCTCGGGCGCCGCTGCCGTCCTGCTGGTCGCGCACACGGCGCGCGGAAACGAGGAGGTCGTCCATCTCGTGCAGGGGAACCTGCTCGCGATGACGGCGGCCGAGGCGCGCTGGCTGGCGCTGGCATTCGCCGGGATCCTGGCCGTCCACCTCGCGCTCTTCAAGGAGTTCCTGTACCTGTCGTTCGACCCCACGATGGCCGCCACGCAGGGCTATCGCGCGGGGCGCTGGAACCTCGCGTTCTACGTGCTTCTGGGCGTCGGCGTCGCGCTGGCCATCAAGGCGATCGGGATCCTGCTCATGTTCGCCTTCCTCGTGATTCCCGCATCGCTCGGGCTCGTCGTGACACGCCGGTTGGGCGGGGTGTTCGTGATCGCCATGGTCTCCGCCGCGGCGGCGGTGTACCTGGGGATCGGTCTTTCCTACCGCTACGACTTTCCGTCGGCGCCCATGATCATCGCGGTGCTCGGAGGGCTGCTCGGCATAGGCTCCGTATGGCGCGCGCTCCGGAGGCCACCCCTCGGCTGAGCCCCGTGCCGGAGGGCCGGGACGTAGACTGCCGGCATGTCCTCCGCGACCCTCCAGGCCTACGTCTCGCGCTGGACTCCAGTCCGATCATGAGACGACGTCTGAAGGAGAATCGGGCCGCGTACTCGGTCGTCCTCGTCCGCTTCCAGTAGTCGCGGCCGCCCGGGCAGATGCCGGAGACCGGCCAACCCACGATCGCCGCTCATTGTGGAAGCGGCGGCCGTCCGCTATCCTTCCGCCGACCGCCGCCCGACGTGTCATGACCACTCTCCGCCGGGCCTTCGTCCACCCCCTTCGGTGCCGGGTCGCCTCATCGCCTCGACGCCCCGCAGCCCATCCAATCTGACCGTCCGGCCCCTCGACGGCGCCGGGCCTCCCATCCGCATCTTCTTCTTCGGCGGCGCCCGCGCGGTTACGGGGTCCATGTACGTGCTCGAGATCGCGGGTCGCCGGATCCTTCTCGAGTGCGGCCTGTTCCAGGGCCGGCGCCGCGAGGCGGAGGAGCGAAACCGGTACCTTCCCTTCGATCCCCGCGGCATCGACGCGATGGTCCTGTCCCACGCGCACATCGACCACTCGGGGAACATCCCCTCGCTGGTCGCTCAGGGCTTTCGCGGGCCGATCTTCGCCACCCACGCGACCCGCGACCTGTGCGCGATCATGCTCCGCGACTCGGGCCGGATCCACGAGCGCGACGCGGAATGGTACAACCGCAAGGTGCGCCGCCGCGGGGAGCCGGAGCTTCAGCCGCTGTACACGGAAGCGGAAGCGATCGACTCGCTCCACCACTTCGTGGGGATCGATTACGGGGCGCCGCTGTCGCTCGGCCCGAATCTCAGGCTCGAGCTGCGCGACGCCGGCCACGTGCTGGGCTCCGCCATCGTGGTCCTCGACTGCGACACCGGCCGCCGGACGCGCCTGTGCTTCACCGGAGACCTCGGCCGGCGCTCGATGCCGCTCCTGCAGGATCCCAGCCCGGTCGAGGACGTGAACGTACTGATCATGGAGTCCACCTACGGCGACCGCGAGCATCCGGCGGTCTCCAGCATGCGCACGAGCCTGGCGGAGGTCGTGAACCGGACCGTCGCCCGCGGCGGCAAGATCCTGATCCCGGCCTTCGCGCTCGAGCGCGCGCAGACGGTCGTGTACCTCCTCCACCGCCTGCTCCTCGACGGGGCGATTCCGCCGATACCGATCTACGTGGACAGCCCCATGACCGCCGACATCACCGAGGTCTTCAAGCTCCACCCCGAGCGCTTCGACGCCGAGGCGCGCGCGTTCTGGGAGAGCTCCGATCCGTTCGGGTTCCGCACGCTCCGCTACGTGGCCGACGTGGAGGAGTCGAAGGCGCTGAACTACCTGGAGGGTCCCGCGATCATCATCTCGGCGTCGGGGATGTGCGAGGCGGGGCGGATCGTCCATCACCTCAGGAACAACATCGAAGACGAGCGCAACACGGTGTTGATCGTCGGATTCCAGGCCCGCAACACGCTCGGCCGCCAGCTGGTGGAGCACCGTCCCGAGGTGCGGATCTTCGGAATCGACGTCCCGGTCGAGGCGGAGATCGTGGACGTCGGTGCGTTCTCGAGTCACGCGGACGCGACTGAGCTGCTCGACTTCGCGAAGTCTTGCCGCCGGACGGTCCAGCATGTGTTCCTCGTGCACGGCGAGGAACCGCAGGCGCAGTCACTCGCGGCGAAGCTCCGCGGCGCCGGGATCGGACCCGTCACCGTGCCGCAGGCGGGATCGTTCCACGATTTCCAGCCGGGAGACATGGCGGACCGGCGGGCGAGCGCGTAAGCTTCTCGGCCGACGCGCGGGTTCCCGCTCGCCATCCGAAGAAAGGACCATCCGATGACATCCATGGACCGTCCGGACCCGTCCATGCCAGAGGCCCCTCTGGTGGAGCTGAGGGTTCGCGTCACCGGGCTGGGGGAATGGGGCACGCGGATCGCCGAGCTCCTGGGCGACAGCGGGTTGGAGGCCCGCGCGATCGACAGCGCGGTGTCCGTCCGTCGCACGGGCCTCGATCCCGGCCGCGTTCACCACCTGCAAGTCGACAGCCGAACCGCGGGTCGCTGGGCCGCACTCTCCCGGTCATTGTCCTCCGACGCCGAGCTCCAGGCGGGGCTCGCCGCCGATGCCGACTGCGACCTCATGATGGTGGCCGCCGATGTCTCGGCGGGCGCGGGGGTCATGTTGGCCACGCTCATGAAGCGGATGGTGAAGGCCGCGCCGGGGGTCAGTCGCCTGGCGATCGCACGGCTGCCGGAGACCCGCTCGAGCCCGGACCGGAGGGCCCGCGCGCTGGTCGCGGTGAACGCGCTCCTCGAGGGAGCGAGCTGCGGCGTGCTGCTCGTTCAGCCTCCCTCCGACTCGGCCCTCGACTCCGGCGACCCGCGGGTCGTCGCCTCCCGCCTCCGCGAGCTGGTCGGCCTGGCCGGCGAGGAGCTCGGGGAGGCGGTGCGCGGCCTGGGATCCGAGTCCCTGGTCCGGTTCCTGTCGACGCCCGGCTTCGTCGCCTGGCGCGAGCTCGACCTCGCCGCCGAAGATTGCGCGCGCGACGCGCAGCCCTGGTTCGAGCGGCTGGCCGAAGAGCCGGCATCCTGGCAACCGGCGGGCTTCGAATGGTCCGAGGCGCAGGCGGTCCTGCCCCTGGTCCGCGTCCCCCGGGCGTGGCTCGAGAGCGGCGGCCGCGGCCACTTCGAGAAGCTCGTGCGCGACGCGTGGGAGGAAGCCGCTCCGTGCGAGCTCCAGCCCGCTCTCTACGAAGGCGAGCCCGGGGTGGCCTGGCTTGTGGCGGCGGGAATGGCGTTCCCGCGTAGCATCCTGGCGCTCAGGGACGGGGTCCGGGAGGACCGGGCCCGCCTGGCCGAGAAGCGCCGCGCCGCCGTCGAGCCGATCCCGCTCGGCGAAGACTTCCTCGCCTCGGCGGCCGAGATCGCGCCGCCCCCCGCCGCGGAGCACGAGCCGGCGGAGGAGCCGGGGATCGTCGCAGCCGTCCCACAGCCCATGGAGCCGGCCGGCCCGGACCGACCGGGGGAGACATCCGGTCTTGAGCCCTTCGCCGAGTCGCATGCGCCGGAGGTCCCCGCCGTCGCGATCGCCGAGCCGCCGGTGGACGAGCCGCTGCCCGCCAGGGCCCCCGCGGAGGCGATCTACCACACCGCCCTGGGGCTCGCGCGGCGCATCTTCCGCGCGCGCGACCCGCTGGCCGAGATCGACGTGGGCCAGATCCGCTACGCGCTCTACGACCTGCTGGAGCGCCTGCGCGCCGACCCCGGCTCGCTCCTCCCGGAGACGTTCCGCGCCACACCCGAGGAGTGGTTCGAGCGACACCACGTCAACGTGGCGATCCTGACGCTCCTGACCGCGGACACGCGGCGTGGCGCGCTCAGCGACGTCATCGACCTCGGGACCGTCGCCTTCCTCCACGACGTCGGGATGCTCGACACGCGCGAGACCTGGGACGTCTCCATGCGGCTCCCACCCAAGACCTTCGAGCGCGTGATCCGGCCCCACGCCGACGCCGGCTTCCGGCAGATGCAGCAGATCACCGGAGTCTCGCCGGGGATGGCGCGGATCGTCCTCCAGGAGCACGAGCGGATCGACGGCACGGGCTACCCGGCGGGCCTCGTCGGCGAGAGCATCGATCCCGACGCGCGCCTGCTCGCGGTGTGCGACACGCTGGAGGCGCTCAGCCACCCGCGCCCCTACCGCGAGGGCCTGTCGCCGCGCGACGCTCTGGGGCGGATCCGCGTGCTGGGCCGCTACACGCTGGACGGCGACATCATCGACACTCTGGCCGACGAGCTCGAGGTCCTGCTGGAAGACGAGATCCTCTCATCCCGGTCCGCCTGATCCGCCCAGGGTCGTTGAGATACTCTACGAGGCTCGCGCGCATGGGTCTGGCCGGGTAGATGCAAGGAACGAGGAGGAAGTCGATGCAGCGCATCTCCAACGACGGGAGACGCGGTAGATGCCCGGCAGCCCGCATCTATCGACGCGGAGTCGCAACGCGAGCCTCGTACAGTATCTCGACGACCTGACATGGCGGAAGAGCGATCGGGTCCGGTCTTCATCGCCGTGGGCGGGGGGAAGGGCGGGGTCGGGAAGTCGTTCGTCACCGCCAGCCTCGCGCTCTCGCTAGCGCAGGGCGGCGCCCGGTCGGGCGCGCGCGTGGTGGCGGTGGATCTCGATCTCGGCGGCTCCAACCTGAACCTCCTCCTCGGCGAGCCGCATCCCGAGCGGGAGCTCGCCGACTTCATCGACGGCCGGGTCGCATCGCTCTCGGAGATCCTCCAGCCGACCCGGCTCCCGAACCTGCGCTACGCCGCCGGGTCCTTCGACATGGTCACCGCCCTGGATCCGCTGCGCGACCGGAAGCTCGATCTGATCCGCGGCCTGGTCGGGCTCGACGCGAACTACGTGCTGCTCGATCTCCAGGCGGGGGCCACCCCCGTGACGCTCGACTTCTTCTTTCTCGGCGACGTGAAGCTGGTGGTGACGAACCCCGAGTCGACGGCCTTCCACAACGCGTACGGGTTCCTCAAGAACTACGTCCTGCGCCGGCTCCTGACCGAGCTCCGCGATCACCGCGAGGCGCTCCATTTCGTGCTGGAGTACTACCGCGGAACCGGCGACGAACCCGTGCCGGACCGGACGATCACCGCGCTGATCGGGAGCCTCAGGGAGCGGTTCCCCGACCTCGAGGCCGAGGTCGACGGAATCCTGGAGTACGATGCGCCGTTACTCGTCCTGAACCGCGTCCGGGACCGCGAGGAGCGGCAGTATCTCGACCGGTTCCGCTCGGTCGTCGAGCAGAATCTGGCGCTGCGCTGCCCGGAGCTGGGGACCATTCCCGAGGACCGCCGGGTAGGTCGGGCCACCCGTGAGGGTGCCCCCTTCGTACTCGCCCATCCGCGCCACCCGATCGCGCGCCGCTTTTCCGACTGGGCCGCCCGCCTCTCGCGTGCGGGCCGTTGAAAACGGCCCACCTGCTGCGTTGCACTCCTCGTGTCCTCCTGCGGCGTACCATGAGTACGCCTCCGAGTCCTCTCGTCGTGCGCCTTGCATCTGAGCCGTTTTGAACGGCCCGCTGTCCAAGGGCTACGCGGTCGTGAGGTCCGCGGGGTGCTGGGTGCTCCTCACGATATTCACGCTGATCGTCGGAGCGCTCCACATCCCCGGATCGCTGATCGCACCCGAGGGGCGATTCCCACGCGCCCTCGAGATGGCCTACATGTGGGCCATCCTCCGGGCGTCGAACGTGAAGCTCACGGCCGACGGCCTGGAGCACGTCGAGCGCGGCAGGTCGTACATCGTGATGGCCAATCACCGCTCGATGTACGATATCCCGGTGCTCCACTATCTTCTCGGCAAGGGACGCGATCTGCGCTGGATCGGAAAGCAGGAGGTCCTCCGCGTTCCCGTGTTCGGCTGGGCGTATGGGATGAGCCGTCACGTGGCGATCGATCGTCAGGACCGGGCGGCCGCCATCGAGGCGCTGAGGCGAGCGGCGAAAGACAGCCGGGCGGGGGTCTCGTTCGTGATCATGCCCGAGGGCACTCGCAGCACCACCGGGCATCTGCTGCCCTTCAAGAGGGGCGGCTTCCATCTCGCGCTGGACACAGGGCTGCCGATCCTGCCGGTGGCGATACTCGGCAGCGATGCGCTGATGCGAAAGGGTTCCTGGCATATCTTGCCGGGCGCCATCCACGTGAGCGTCCGGCCCGTCGTCGAGACGCGCGGCCTGGGGCGCGAGCATATCGACGAGCTCGTGGAGGAAGTGCGGTCCGCCATCTCCGCGGGACTCGCGGAGTCGTCGCAACGTTCGGAGAGGGGGGTCCCGTGAGCGCACGCCAGCAGGTCGATCCCGAGGTCTACGCCGAAGCCCGCTCGGCGATACGCGGGCAGCTCGAAGCCTCGATCAACGAGATCGACGCTCAGGAGCTGGTATGCGCGGAGCTCTATCAGCGATTCGACCACTACTCGTGGGTCGGCATCTACGTCATCGAGGGGGACGAGCTCGTCCTGTCCGCCTGGGCCGGGGAAGAGGAGACCGAGCACACGACGATCAAGGTCGGCGAGGGGATATGCGGCCTGGCGGCCGCGACGGGCCGCACGGAGATCGTTCCCGACGTGTCGGAGCGCGAGGAATTCATCGCCTGCTTTCCTTCCACGCGCTCGGAAATCGTCGTGCCGATCGTCGGTCCCGGCGGGGTGCTCGGGGAGATCGACATCGACTCCGACGAGCTGGACGCGTTCGACGATCGGGATCGCGCGCTTCTCGAAGACGTCGCCGACAGGCTCTCCCGGGTCATGACCGGGGGCGTGTGATTGGGGCTCTCCGGGCGGCGCTCCTGGCCGCCATCGCCGCCTCGATACCGGTGACCGCCCGCGCGCAGGCCCCGCCGACGCTGCTCGAAAACGCCCGGATCTGGACGAACGACCCGGCGCGTCCCGAAGCCACCAGCCTCCTGATCGTCGATGGACGGATCGCGGGGGTGGGAACAGCGGACGCTCCGGTGGAGGCGCCGCCCGGCGCGACCCGGATCGACCTGGGCGGGCGCCGTGTCGTCCCCGGGTTCAACGACGCCCATACGCACTTCTTCGACGGCGCGTTCGCCGTGCTGTCACCCGATCTCCTGAGCTCGGACACCCCGGAGGAGCTGGTCCGCCGGCTGGAGGCGTTCGCGGCGACGCAGCCCCCCGGACGCTGGATCGTCCTCCCCGCCGCGTGGGACCACGAGCGGTGGCCCGGCCACCCGCTGCCTTCGCGGCAGCTGATCGACCCGGCGACGCCGCGGAACCCGGTCTGGATGGTTCGTCCCGACGGCCACATCGGGCTGGCGAACTCGCTGGCGCTCGCGGCGGCCGGCGTCGACCGCGACACGCCCGATCCGGCCGGCGGACAGATCGACAAGGACGCCGCCGGAGAGCCGACCGGCATCCTGCGCGACGCCTCCGGGCTCGTCACGCGGGCGATCCCGCGCCCGTCGGAGGCCGAGTACCGCGAGGCGCTCGATGCGGGCCTCGCGCACGCCGCGCGGCTGGGCGTCACTACGCTACAGGACATGTGCTACGACCCGGGCGAGGTCGAAATCCGCCTCCTCGAAGAGTACGCGCGGGAGGGGAAGCTGACCGCGCGGTTCACCTGCCAGGGATGGCTCGGCTCCTGGGAGGAGGAGTCCCGCGGCGGCCGGAAGACGGGGGACGGCGACGAATGGGTGCGGGCCGGGGGCCTCAAGTCGTTCGCGGACGGCGGGCTGGGGGCCTCGACCGCGTACTTCTTCGAGCCCTACGAGGGCGAGGCCGAGTACCGCGGGTATCTCGATCCCATGATGATGCCTCCCGACACGTTCCGTGCGCGGGCCGCGGGCGCCGACCGCGTGGGGTTCCAGCTCGTCACGCACGCCATCGGCGATGCGGCGATCTCGATGATCCTCGACGAGTACGAGCGGATCGGCGCACAGAACGGGGATCGCGACCGACGCTGGCGGATCGAGCACGCCCAGCACATGGCCCGGAAGGACTTCGCGCGCATGGCGGCGATGGGAGTGATCGCCAGCGTCCAGCCCTACCACGCGATCGACGACGGGCGCTGGGCCGAACGGAAGATCGGCCCCGCGCGGGCGAAGACGACGTACGCCTTTCGCTCGTTCCTGGACGCCGGCGTGCCGCTGGCGTTCGGGACGGACTGGCCCGTGGCGCCGCTCGATCCCATGCGCTCGATCTACGCCGCGGTCACTCGCCGGACGCTGGACGGCGCGCATCCGGAGGGTTGGGTCCCCGAGCAGAAGATCTCCCTCGACGAGTCGTTCTCCGCCTATACGTCGGGCTCCGCGTATGCGGACGGAACCGAATCGTGGAAGGGCCGGCTCGCGCCCGGCCACGTCGCCGATCTCGTCGCACTGTCCATCGACCCGTGGGCGATGCCCGCCGAGGACCTGGCGGAGGTCGAGGCGGTGTGGACGATGGTCGGCGGGAAGGTCGTCTACCGGGATCCGGCACTCGGCGGCGATTGAGCTAGCGCCACCGCCAGCGCGCGGGCCCGCTCCGAGCCGTCGAGGTCCGACCAGGCGATCGGCACGTCGGGCTCGATCCCCTCGATCTCGTTGGTCCCATCGATTCGAAACCGCGCGCAGTCGGGCATCCACACTTCGAGGCCGCTGTTCGGCAACACGAGCGGCAGCCCCCCGTCGAGA
>DASSPT010000081.1:0-6480 GCA_035699465.1 Gemmatimonadota bacterium | reverse complement strand
GGCGTTGTCGGTCGCGTTCTTCATGGCCGTGCGGCGCGCGCCGTGCTCGCTGGCCGCACTCTCCGAAACCGCGCGGTAGACGCCGTAGCGGAGAAAGAGCGGCAGCAGCGTGCTCAGGATCTCCCGCGGAGACGGCAGGAACTCGTAGATCGGCTCGTAACGGGGCTCGCCCTCGGCCGGTTCCCGTCGAGACTCGACTCCTCGTGGCTCGCTCGCGTCGGTCGGCGCGACCTCGGCCTCTCCGCGCTCCGGGATCGGCAGGAGCTGCGCCACGGCGGGACGCTGCTCGACGGGACTCTTGAACAGCGAGTAGACGAGGTATACGGCGTCCAGCCGTCCCGCCAGGAACTCCTCGATCAGGGGTTCCGCCACCGCGGCCGTTTCCTCGTACGACGGCCGGTCCGGGAGGTCGACGACCGTCCGCTCGGGCGTGTCGCCGAGATAGCGGAGCATCGACGCGCCCTTCTTCCCGATCACGTGGAGCTCGATCTCCTTCCCTTCCGTCCGGAGCGTGTTCATGTGCGCCCGGGCCGCCTTGACGAGATTCGCGTTGAAGGCGCCGGCCAGGCCCCGGTTCGACGTCACGACGAGGACGCCGACGCGATTGGTGATCGCCGAGCTCCGGAGGAGCGGGAAGTCCGACAGCTCGTCGGCCGCGCCCTCGCGGACGTGCATGATCACCTGGCGCATGAACTCGTCGAACGGGCGCGCCGCGACGACCCGGTCCTGGGCTCGCTTGAGCTTCGACGCCGCGACCATCTCCATCGTCTTGGTGATCTGCCGCGTGTTGTCGATCGAGCGGATCCGCCGCTTGATCTCGCGTGCCTTCGCCATGCGTCAGCTCCTCGCGCCTCGCGGGGGGTGGCTCACGCCGCCGCTTCGCCTTCGGCCGCGGGCAGGTAGTCTCTCTTGAACGTCTCGACCGCGTCGACGAGTGCCGCGCTCACCTCGTCCGTCAGCTCCTTCTGGGCGCGGATCTTCTCCAGCACCTCCGGACGCGAGTTGCGCGCGAACTCGAGGAACGACTTCTCGAACGCGCGCACGTCCTCGAGCGGCACGTCGTCGAGATAGCCCTTCGTCACGGCGAAGATGATCCCCACCTGCTCGGCCACCGGCATCGGCTCGTATTGCGGCTGCTTGAGGATCTCGACCGTCCGCCGGCCACGCTCGAGCTGCTGCATCGTCGCCTTGTCGAGCTCGGAGCCGAACTGCGCGAACGCCTCCAGCTCGCGGAACTGGGCGAGGTCGAGCCGGAGCGTTCCCGCGACCTTCTTCATGGCCTTGATCTGCGCGTTCCCGCCCACGCGGCTGACCGAGATGCCGACGTTGATCGCGGGCCGGACGCCGGCGTAGAAGAGATCCGGCTCCAGGTAGATCTGGCCGTCGGTGATCGAGATCACGTTGGTCGGGATGTACGCCGACACGTCACCGGCCTGGGTCTCGATGATCGGGAGCGCGGTCAAGGAGCCCCCGCCGTTCTCGTCGGAGAGCTTGGCGGCGCGCTCGAGGAGCCGCGAGTGGAGGTAGAACACGTCGCCGGGGTACGCTTCGCGTCCCGGCGGCCGGCGGAGGAGGAGCGAGAGCTGGCGGTAGGACGCGGCCTGCTTCGACAGATCGTCGTAGATGACGAGTGTGTGACGCCCGGGGTTGTCCTTCGAAGCGGGTTTTCCGTCCTCGCCGTTGTACATGAAGAACTCGGCCATGGCGGCGCCCGCGTAGGGCGCGATGTACTGGAGCGGGGCGGGCGCGGCGGCCGGGGCCGAGACGACGATCGTGTAGTCCATCGCGCCCTCCTTCTCCAGCCTTTCGACCACGCCGGCGACGGTGGACGCCTTCTGCCCCACGGCGACGTATACGCAGATCACGTCGCCGCCCTTCTGGTTGATGATCGCGTCGATCGCGACCGCCGTCTTCCCCGTCCCCCGGTCGCCGATGATCAGCTCCCGCTGTCCGCGCCCGATCGGCACCATCGAGTCGACCGCCTTGAGGCCCGTCTGGAGCGGCTCCTTGACCGGCTGGCGCGCGACGATCCCCGGCGCCTTGAACTCGATCGGCCGGAAGTGCTCGGTCGTGACCGGGCCCTTGCCGTCGAGCGGCTGGCCGAGCGAGTTGACGACGCGCCCGAGGAGCGCGGGACCGACCGGCACCTCGAGCACGCGCCCGGTCCGGCGCACTTCCTCGCCTTCCTTGATCTCCACGTCGTCGCCGAGGATCACGGCGCCGATCACGTCCTCCTCGAGGTTCAAGGCGAGGCCGTACAGGTCGTTGCCGAAGTCGAGCATCTCGCCGGACATGGCGCCCGACAGGCCATAGATGCGGGCGATGCCGTCGCCGACCTCGAGCACGGTGCCGACCTCCTCGACGTCGAGCTCGGCCTCGTACTTCTCGAGCTCGCGCTCGAGAACGGAAGTGATCTCTTCGGGGCGGATCTTCATCGCGACTCCTCGTTTCTATGTATGTCGATGGCGTTCATCCCAGCGCCACGCGCGCCTGGCCGGCCGTCCTGAGCCGGCGGCCGAGCTCCACGAGACGGCTCCTCAGGCTTCCGTCGATCACCGTGTCGCCGGTGCGGATGACGAGGCCGCCGAGGAGCTTCGGGTCGACCCGCTGCTCCAGAACGACCGTCTTTCCGGTCGCCTTTTCGAGCGCCGCATGGACGCGCGCCACGGTCTCCGGGTCGGGCGGGATCGCGGTCGTGACGGTCGCCGTCTGCCTGTTGGCGCGCACGTCGAGCAGCTCGGTCCAGGCGAGGACGATCTCCTCGAGGAGACGCTCGCGATGCTTCCCGATCACGAGCTCGAGGAAGCGCAGCACGAGCGGGTCGAGCCGGGCCTTCAGGGACTCCGCGACCAGCGCCTGCTTCCGATCGGCCGCGATCTGGGGGGCCGCCAGGAAGCGCCGGAAATCCGGGCTCGTGTCGATCACCGCCGAGAGCGCCCGAACGCTCTCGTCCACGTCCTCCACCCTGCCGTGGTGGTCCGCCGAGCGGAACAGGGTCTCGGCGTATACGCGGGCGATCGTCCCGGCCCTCACGTCAGCCTCCCTCTCCCGAGACGCCGGCTGCCCCGTTCCACGTCAGCCCCCCCGCTCGACGAGCTCGGCGAGCGCCTCGTCGGCCAGCCGACGGTGGTCGGCGCCGGTCAGCGAGCGCTCGAGGATCTTCTCGGCCGCCCTGAGCGCCAGGTCCGCGGCCTGCGTGCGGATCGTCTGGATCGCCTGCTCGGTCTCCAGCTCCATCTGGCGGTGCGCCCGCTCGAGCACCTTCTCGGATTCACCGCGGGCCTTCTCGAGGATGTCCTTCTTCATGTGCTCGCCCGCCTGGCGCGCCTCGTCGAGGACGCGGTTCCCCTCGGCGCGGGCCTCGGCCAGCCGCTGCTGGTGCTCCTTGAGCACGGCCTCGGCCTCGGCCTGCAGTCGCTCGGCATCGTCGATCGTCTTCTGGATCGCCGCCTCGCGCGCGTCCAGCGCTCCCAGGATCGGGTTCCAGGCGAACTTCCAGAGGATCCCGAGGAGGAGCAGGAACGTGACGATCGTCCAGACGATGAGCCCCGGGTCGGCGCTCAGGAGATCCATCGCGGCTCCTTACGCGCCCGGCGCGTTCAGCGCCATCAGGATGCAGATGACGAGCGCGAAGAGCGCTACGCCTTCGATCAGCGCGGCGGCGATGATCATCGTGAGGCGGATCTCGCCGGCGGCCTCGGGCTGACGCGCGATTCCCTCCATGGCGGGACCGGCGAGCTTGCCGATGCCCAGTCCGGCGCCGATCAGCGCCAGGCCGGCGCCGAGTCCGGCGCCCAGCCATCCGAGTCCGAAGTGGATCTCTGGCATGACAGTTCTCCTTCTAGTGGGGGTGACGTGACAGGTTGATGAACACGGCGGTGAGAACGGAGAAGATGTACGCCTGGATGAACGCGATCAGGAGCTCGAGCAGGAAGATGAACAGCGCGAAGCCGACGGAGATCGGCACCACCAGCCAGGCCTTCAGCAGGAAGATGAGCCCCAGCATGCTGAGGATCACGACGTGGCCGGCGGTCATGTTGGCGAACAGACGGATCATCAGCGCGAACGGCTTGGCGAAGTGCCCGATGATCTCGATCGGGATCATGATCGGCGCCAGGAACATCGGCACGCCCTCGGGCACCAGCGACTTGGCGTAGCGCACGGGACCGTTGACGACGATGCCGCTGATCTCGATCACCACCATCGAGAAGAGCGCGAGCACCCCGGTCACGGCGAGATTCCCCGTGGGCGTTCCGCCGTACGGCACGAGCCCCAGCAGGTTCATGAACAGGATGAAGAAGAAGAGGGTTGCGATGAACGGCACGTAGGGCCGGCCGTCCTCGCGGCCGATGTTTGCGTAGACGATCTCGTCGCGGACGTACACGATGAGCGCCTCGAAGGCGTTGTAGATGCCGTGGTAGACCCCGCCGCGCCGCCGCGCCATCGGCAGCAGGATGAGGAGCAGGAGGGCCGCGGCGATCCACATGTAGACGGTGTACTTCGTGATCGAGAGGTCGAGGCCGAACAGGTGGATCTCCGGCAGATGGATCTCGCCGAACGGCGGGAACTCCATCACGTGGCTGTCCGCCAGGTGGTGGACGATGTCGACCCCCTCTTCCGCGCCGTGCGCGTCGGCGGCGCCGTGGGCCGCCGCGCCGGCGGCCTGCTGGAGGGTGTCGACCGCGTGCTGCTCTTGGATCGTCATCCGAGCGCGTCCGTTCGTTTCAGGTACAGGATCTCGAACGTTCCGAGTACGAGGTGGAGCCCGACGACGGTCAGGAGCGCGACCGCGACGTGCGCGTCGGTCGCCCAGGCGAGCCCGAGCGCCAGCGCGAAGAGGCCCGCGAAGCGCGCGAGCGCCGAGCCGACGACCGCCGCGAAGAACTTCGAACTCCCGCCGCGCGCGGCCCAGCGAAGGGCGTGGTAACCGGCGCCGAGGCTGACGAGCGAGAACGCCAGTCCCGCGGCCAGACCTTCGCGACCGCCCGGCCAGCGGTCGACCAGCGGCCAGGCGACCCCCGCGATCACGGCCGCGAGCGCGGTCAGCGCGATCAGGTAGCGGGCGTCGATCATGAGCGCGGGCCCTTCCGCCGCTCCTCCTCGTCGGCCGCGGCCGCGGTGATCCCGCGGTAGAGGCTGACGAAGCCGCCGGCGGCGCCGAGGAAGGCCCCCAGGATCGTGAACCACGGCAAGGTCCCCAGCTTGCCGTCCAGCCAGTATCCGATCAGCAGGAAGAAGAGGACCGAGAGCGCCCACGCGAGGCCGAACCCGGTGAAACGCCCCACCTCGCGCACGACGCGCTTGCGCTCCGCGGAGGGATCGGGACCCTGCATTCGGCTCCTCCGGCCGCCGCCCGGAACCGCGTGGGCGGAGGCTTGTGAAAAAAATAACAAGCCCTGGAGCGGGCGTCAACGCGCGCGGGTCCGGCCAGAGAGAATAGCTTCCGGAGGTGGACGCGCGCGAGGTGATCGAGCGGCTCGGGCTGGAGCCCCACCCCGAGGGGGGCTGGTACCGGGAAACGTGGCGCGCGGCGGAGACCTCCGCCGGGCGCTCGGCGGGCTCCGCGATCCTGTTCCTGCTCGTGGACGGCACCGGGTCGCGCTGGCACCGGGTGGACGCCGACGAGGTATGGGCGTGGCACGCCGGGGCGCCGCTCGCGCTCGCCGTTTCGGACGGGGTCGTGGAGATCGCGCCGGTCCGGCTCGGAATGGACGCGGCGCGCGGGGAGGTCCCCCAGGCCGTCGTCCCGGCGGGCGCCTGGCAGTCCGCGCGCGCGCTCGGGCCGTGGGCGCTCGTGAGCTGCGTCGTCGTCCCGGGGTTCACGTTCGAGGGGTTCGAGATGGCGCCCGAAGGCTGGCGCCCCGGCGGCCCCTGAGCCAGGCCGCGCGTCCCTCCCGGTCCTCCCGCTTAACGATCCCCCGCCCCGGGCCGTCCCATCCTGCGCCGGCCACCGGATTCCACGACAGGAAAGGAAGGCGACCATGCAGGGAAGGCACAGGCTCCGGCTCGCGCTCGCGGGAATGCTCGCGACCGCGTGGGCATGCGGCGCCGAGGGTCCGGGTCCGGTGGGGGGCGGTGACCCGACCGAAATCCGGGAGTTCGCGGCCGTGGCCGGAAGCGAGATCGCGACCAGCGGATACCTGGGAGAACTGACGGAGGAACAGCGGGCGGGCGTCCGCGCCGCGTTCGAGCGCGCGCACGCGAGCCTGGCCGACATCCGCTCGCGGCTCCAGGCGGGCGCCATCGACCGCGAGCAGGCGGCCGCCGAGGCGCGGGCGGTCCACGAGCTTCTGCTCGGGGAGCTTGGCCAATTCCTGACCCCCGAGCAGATCCGGGAGCTTCGCGACAGACGCCCGCACCGGCCGTGGCACGCCGACTTCCGACTCACTCCCGAGCAGGCGCGGGAGATCCGCGGCATCTGGAACGCGCTCCACGACGCGCTCCATGAGATCGCGCGGCAGCTCCATGCGGGCGAGATCG
>DASSPT010000080.1:0-13228 GCA_035699465.1 Gemmatimonadota bacterium | reverse complement strand
CGCGGCGCGCGGCGGAAGCGCGCGGCCGCTGTCGGAGAGGGCGCAGGTCCTGAGGCACGTCCGGGCGCTGACGGGAGCGCCGGGCGCGGAGGAACGGTGAGCGAATCGGCCGACGTCCTCGCGGCGTTCGCCACGGCGGTCGAGGCCCGGCGGCCCGTCGTCCTCGCTACGATCGTCCGCGCGAGAGGATCGACGCCGAGGGGCGTCGGCAGCCGCATGGCGATCGAGCCCGACCGCGTGGCTACGGGCACGATCGGAGGCGGGTGCGGAGAGGCGCAGGTGCTCGAGGACGCGCGGGCGGCGATCGCGGACGGGCGCGCGCGGCTCGTCCGCGTCGACCTGACCGACGATCTCTACTCGTGGAGCCCGGCGGTGTGCGGCGGCCGCTTCGACGTGCTGCTCGAGCCCTGGGTCCCGGCGGACGCGGAGCGCTGACCGATCCTCAGGCGCGACGTGGCAAGGAACACTTCGTGGAGGAAGATCAGGAGCGCGCCGATCAGCACCGCCATCGCGGCGATGAACAGCCACCCCACGAGGAGCTCCAGCCCCACCCCCAGGAACGCCGACAGGAAGAGCGCCGCGATCACGGTGCAGACCAGGAGCGCGCAGAGCGTCCCCAGGCCGATGGCCCAGTTCATGAGCCTCGCCCGGCGGGCGAGGACGGCGAGATCCGCGCGGTGCTCGGCGTCGGCCTCGGCGCTCTCCTCGGACCGCCGCTCGAGCATGCGCGCGCGATCGATGATGCGCGCCAGCCGATGGGCGAGGAGCGAGAGCAGGCCGACGACGCCGGTGACCAGGAACACGGGCGCGATGGCGAGCTGAATGGCGCGGACGACCGCTTCGAGCTGGGTGGGTTCCATGGCTCTCCTGGCCGAAGCCGGCGCGGGTGGCTCGAGGAGCGGGGGACCCCGCGACCCCGTTCGGAAGTAGAATAGAGCCGCGCCACGTCCGGGCAACCAACCTCTTCTCTCGGAGACATCGATGGCAATACGCGCCGCCCTCGTCCTCGGCGCGGCGGGAATTCTCGCCGCCGCGATCTTCGGACTGTTCTTCCGCTCGGCCCGGACCACCCGGGACACGATCCAGGTCACGGGGGCCGCGAGCCAGCCGTTCGAGGCCGACGTCGTGAAGTGGTCGATCACGATCAGCCGTCAGGTCCCGACCGACGGGCTGGGCGAAGGCTACTCGGCTCTCCGGAACGACCGCGCGCAGGTCGTGCAGAGGCTGACGCAGGTGGGGGTGCCGGAAGAAACGGTGAACGTCCAGCCGGTGACCGCGAACCCGCGCTGGGACCAGTTCGGCACGCAAGTGGGATTCAGCCTCGATCAGGGGCTGACGGTGATCGCCGAGAACGGGGGGCGGGAGCTCGAGGCCATCGCGCTCGACCCCGGGCCCCTGCTGGAGAGCGGTGTCGTCCTCCAGTATTCGCGACTGGAGTATTTCTTCTCGGGGATCGACGAGCTGAAGCATACGCTTCTGTCCCAGGCCACCGCCGACGCGCGGCGCCGGGCGGAGGAGATCGCCGGGGGGTCCGAGATGTCGGTCGACAAGATCGTCTCCGCCCGGGCGGGCGTGTTCCAGATCACGGCTCCGTTCTCGACCGAAGTGAGCGACTACGGCGTGCACGACACGTCGACGCGGAAGAAGGAGATCACAGTCACCGTCCACGCCACCTTCTCTGTCGATTAGCAGGGTGGTGAAAATGGCGAATCTCTGCGTTGCACTCCCTCAGCCGTCCTGCGGCGTAGGATTCGCTACGCCTCGGACGTCTTCGGTCGCGCGCCTTGACCTTCGCCATTTTGACCACCCCGCGCTCCTGTCTTCGAGCACTCCCTTTTTTCCGGGCGACCCATGCTGTTCCTGGTGACCAACGACGACGGGTACCTGGCGCCGGGACTCGGCACGCTGGCGCGGGCGCTCGGACAGCTCGGCGAGGTCGTGGTGGTGGCGCCGGACCGCGAGCAGTCGGCGACCAGCCATTCGCTGACTCTGCATCATCCCCTGCGGGTCCGGCAGACCGCGGAGAACCGCTACCACGTCGACGGGACCCCGACGGACTGCGTGATGCTGGCCGTGAACGCGATCATGGAGCGCCGGCCGGACTACGTCTTCAGCGGAATCAACCACGGGGGGAACATGGGGGACGACGTCTCCTACTCGGGCACTGTTTCGGCCGCCTGGGAGGCGACCTTGCTGGGCATCCCCTCAGTGGCGATCTCGCTCGTCCACGCCGACGAGACATGGCTGGCGGGCTACGAAGGAGTGGTGCGCCGACTGGCCCGCATGATCGTGGAGGAGCCGGTGGAAAAGCTCTTCGCGTCGGACACGCTCCTGAACGTGAACCTGCCGGACAGGGATCCCGACACGGTCGAGGGCGTCCGCGTCACGGCGCTCGGGAAGCGGGTCTACTCGGACCCCGTCGTGGTGGACAAGGATCCTCACGGGAAGACCTACTACTGGATCGGCGGGGGAGAGGCCGTCTGGGAAGGGCCGGAGGGCTCCGACTACCTCGCGGTCGAGCGCGGCTACATCTCCATCACGCCCGTCCATCTCGATCTCACCAACCATCGCGTGATCCCCGACCTCGAGAAATGGGAGTCCATCTCGGTCCGCGGCGAGGGATGACCGGGGATTGCGGCCGGGCGAAAAATCGTCCTCGATCTCATGAAAATCGTTTACAAATGAGAAGAAACCCCTATAATCGTCCCAATCCACAGTTCTCAGACCGGGACCTGCAACATGGAGGAAACACGCCATGGCCATGAAGAAAGCGGCCAAGAAGGGTACCAAGAAGAAGGCGGCTAAGAAGGCGAAGAAGGGCAAGAAGAAGTAGTCTCGGTTCACCAGGCACGAAACGAAGGGCCGTCCGTCGGGCGGCCCTTCGCGTTTTCTCGACCGGCGATCGGCACTCGGTCGGCTGACCTCCGACCGCCGGTTTGCCGTCACCCGCCCCCGGGGGTATTTTCCCATTTCCTGCCACAATGGTTTTCCGTCGGGGAGTAGCTCAGCCCGGTAGAGCACTACGTTCGGGACGTAGGGGTCGCAGGTTCAAATCCTGTCTCCCCGACCACGAAGAAGCGCGCGGAGGCCGTCGGCCCCCGCGCGCTCTCGTTTCGGGTATCCCCCAGGACCGTATGGACCGGTTCCTCAGAAGGTCAGCGTGAGACCTCCCAGCGCGCGACTGCCGATCACCGAGCCGCCGAAGAGCTCGATGTGATCCTTGTCGAGCACGTTGGTCCACACGAGGTTCAGCCGCGCCCACTCGTTGACCACGAAGCCCCCGTTCAGGTCCACGGTCGCGAAGCCGGGGACGTGGCCCGCGAACACGCCGGCCGCCCAGTCGAAGCCCTTCTGCATGTGCACCGAACCGCCCAGGCTCCACCGGTCCAGGTTGTTGAACGTGAAGCCCACGTTGCCCTTGTGCTTGGGAGTGTTGGGGAGGAGCGCGTCACCCGCCAGCGTGGTCTCCTCGACGTCGAAGTCGAAGAACGTGTAGTTGGCGAAGGCCTCCCACTTGACGGCGGGCTGAACCGTCAGGCCAACCTCGAGGCCCCGCTCCGTCACCCGCCCGGCATTGGCGTAGGAGAGCACGTACTCGAGCGTCCCGTCCGGCTTGAGCACGAGGAGCGGCGCGACCGCCGCCACCGCGCCGGTCGTCAGCGCCTGCAGGACCGCGGGCGCGAACGGAGCGAGCTGCGGAGACGCGAAGGCCGGCTGGAATGCCACCAGGTCCTCGACCGTGTCGAACGGCTCGAACGCCGGGTTCACCCGCGGCAAGAGGTCCGTGACGAAGTCCTCGATCTCGTTGAAGTACACGTCCGCGGTGGCATACGCCCGGCCGCCCATGAGGGCGCCTTTCCACCCGACCTCGTAGCCGGTCAGCTGTTCGGCGGTGAGCTCGGGATTCCCGCGTGCGACCACCGGCGTGGGCACGAAGTTCAGCGGCAGGTCGATCGGCGTGCCGAGCTGCGCACTGAGCGCGGCCTCGAGGCCGAGTTCCACCTGATTCAGCGGGACGATCGGTCCGGCGGCGACCTGCAGGAACATCTCGGAGTAGTTCGGCGTCTGGAACGCGCGGTTGAAGGTCACCCGGAGGGAGTGGCTCTCGTTCGGGCTGAAGACGACGGCCGCCTTCGGCGAGACTTCGTTCTGGTCGGTCTCGAGGACCGAGAAGTGATCGAACCGCGCCGCGGCCAGCAGATTCACCTTGGGATGGATCTCGTACTCGACCTGTCCGAACAGGCTCGAGATCGTGTCGTCGTGCTTCTCCTCCATGAGCGTGCCGTCGGTATCGACCGAGACCCAGCGGTTCGAGCCGCCCGCGACGAGGCGCAGCCGCTCATCGGAGGTGTGCCAGTTTGCCTGCCCCTCGACGTGGAACAGATCGGAGGCTTCGAGCAGGACGGCCCCTGATGCGAGCGCCGTCTGGTTGTTGCCCTCGCAGGTGTCGCGGGGGATGCAGACGTCCGTGAACTCGTCGATTGGAGCCGGAGCGGGGTTGCCCTCGCGATCGTTCGCCCGCCGCCCGCTGTACCAGCCGAACACCGTGTACCTGTCGGCGGCGTACTGGGTGCGCGCCCACGGCCGGTTGGCGCCGTTGATCTGCACCCGGCCGATGCCGGTCACGAAGATCTCGTTCTCGGTGAAGGTGTTGCCGCCCTCCGCGCTCCAGATCGATCCGTTGTCGAAGTTGTAGTCGAGCCGCGCGCTGCCGTAGAGGGAGCTCACCGGGTCGTCGATGATGCCCACCGTCTCGACGGGCAGCGGTCCGTAGGTGATCTCGCCCTCCTCGAAGGTGCAGGCGCGATCCGTGGGAGCGCAGGTACCGACCGCCAGATCCCGCGTGCGGGACTCGGACCACGTGTCCCCGACTCGGACGTAGCCGACGTTCGCCTTGTAGCCGACGGCGCCGCCCGCGGCCTCGCCCGCGTGCCGGATGTCGAAGCGTCCGGTGGCGCGCTCGCCGCCCGAGGTGGCGATCTTGGTGCCCACGATGTCCGCGGGAGCGGGCGTAGAGATGTTGAGTACCCCGCTGAAGGCGTTCGCCCCGTAGAGCGCCGACCCCGGGCCGCGAACGAGCTCGAGCTTCCCGAGATCGTCGAGGGGCATGGACAGCGCGCTCCACTCCTGCGACTGCAGGAACCCCAGGCTGCGGTCCATTCCATCCTGGAGCACGAGCACGCGCCGGTTCAAAGAGGAGTTGAATCCGCGGGCGTTGATGTTGAAGTCCTGAACGCCGCTCTGGACCACGTCGATGCCGGGCTGGTTCTTGAACAGCCTCGGCAGCTGGCCGTGCGCGGCCTCACGCTGCACCTCCTCGGGAGTCACCACGCTCACCGCCGCCGGGGCCTCCACGATGCGGGTCGGTCTCCGGGACGCACCGATGACCGTGATGGCCCCCATCTCGACGAACCCCGCGGGCAGAGCCACGTCGACGGTGACGGTGCTCCCGCTCGCCACGTCGACCTGCTCGCGGACTGTCTCGAACCCGAGCATGGTCACGACGATCGTCCGGGAGCCGGCCGGGACATTCGGCAGGCTGTACGTCCCCCGCTGGCCTGACACCGCGCCTATGCCCGTGCCCTCGACGACGACCTGAGCACCTGCCACGGCGCCGCCGTTCGCGGCCTCCGTCACGGTCCCCACGACGCGTCCCGTGTCCTGGGCGGCGGCGGGAGCGCCGACCGCGAAGATCAATGCCGCTGCGAGAACGATCGACCTCTCGAGCGTAAATGCGCCGAACTCGGATGCGATTCGCATGGCCCTCCCCAGGAAGGTGTTCGACCCTGACGAGCGACGGGTGAAGCTGCGCCTATATATGCACCGTTGAGGATATGATGCAACAAGGGTTATTTTGGGTCCGTTCTGGCAGGCAGCCGAGTCGTGGGAGGGTGCATGGACACGCGGAGATGCGTCGTCCGTGGGCGTGTCCAGGGGGTGGGCTTCCGGTGGTTCGTGACGCGGAGCGCCGAGGACCTGGGCGTGCGGGGGACGGTACGCAATCGGGCGGACGGCGCCGTCGAGATGGTCCTGCAGGCCGACGCGGAGGCGCTGGAGGCCATGATCGACCGGGTTCGCCGGGGACCCCCCGGATCCCGTGTCCAGGAGGTGGAGTGCGAGCCGGTGGAGGAAGAATCGCGATACGCGCGCTTCGAGGTGGTCCGGTGAGAGGCCGTTGTCGGCTGGCCCTCGTCGCCGCCCTGGCAGCGCAGGCCGCCTGCGCGCCGGTCTATTCCGGGAACGTCGCGCCGGGAGTCGCGCTGCCCGGGGCTTCGGTGGACCGCTCCTCGCCGGCGCGGGCGGCCACGGCGGACGCTCCCGAGCGCGAGGTGGTCCGGATGCCCGCCACGCGGGGGGCAGGTGTCCTCAACCCCGCCCTCGTCGGCGCGCTCGAGAGCCTGGTCTGGCCGCTGGCGGCCGACGGGACCGGGCTCCTCAGCTCGCGCTATGGAGACCGCGTCCATCCGCGGGGCGGCGATCAGCGGTTCCACACCGGCCTCGACCTGCGGGCTCCGGGGGGGACCCCGGTCTATGCCGCGGCCGCTGGCACGGTCACCCTCAGCGGCGCGTCGGGGGCCTATGGTAACGTCGTGCTGCTCGATCACGGCGGGGGGCTTCAGACCCTCTACGCGCACCATGAGCGGAACCTGGTGGGTCTGGGCGAACAGGTCCGTCGCGGCCAGCCGATCGCGATCGTCGGGCACACCGGCAACGCCACGGGCGACCACCTCCACTTCGAGGTCCGCTGGAACGGCGGAACCGTCGACCCGCGTACCGTCCTGCCGCACCTGGCGGATCGATGAGCGGGAAGCCCGCACGGGCGGCGACCCACCTCGAGGAACGGCTCCGGAGGTCGATCCGCGACATCCCCGATTTCCCCAAGCCGGGGATCGCCTTCAAGGACATCACGCCGCTGCTACTCGACTCAGGGCTCTTTCGCGACTCCGTCGGCGCGCTGGCCGACTGGGTCGCAGAGCGCGATGCCAGCAAGGTGCTGGGCGTCGACGCCCGCGGGTTTCTCTTCGCGGGCGCGGTCGCCGACCGCCTGGGACTCGGCCTCGTGCCCGCCCGCAAGCCCGGCAAGCTGCCGTACAGCACGGTGAGCGAATCGTACGATCTCGAGTACGGAGTCAACACGCTCGAGCTCCACACAGATGCCGTGCAGCCCGGCGAGCGGATCGCGATCGTCGACGACCTCCTCGCCACCGGCGGAACCGTCAAGGCCGCTTCGCGACTCGTAGAGATCCTCGGCGGCGCGGTGGTCGGTCTCGCCTTCGTGATCGAGCTGGGATTTCTGAACGGGCGCGCCAGGCTCGACGGGTACGAGACGATGAGCCTCGTCACCTTCGACTGACCCGCCGCCGTCCGGGAAGGAGCGATCGGTCCGTGCCCGGCGAATGGCTCTCCCGCGCGCTCCTTCTCGACCCCATGGCGATCCCCGGCGATTCGGCGTGCTGGGCCGACGCGCGTGACCTGGGGATGGCGCGGCTCCCGATCCTGCTCGGATGGCGGCGCGCCGGCGGCGCCCTCGTGACGGGAACGAGCGAGGGGGTGGCGACGCGCGAGCTGTGGGCCGAATCCACCACCCTGGCGGAATCCACGGCGCGCTGGACGGGCGAGCGGTGGGACGCGGCCTTCCGGACATTCTGGAAACAGGCGAAACCGCCGCTACGCCGGGCGCTCTCCGAGCGGCTGCCGCTCCCGGACGACGTCTGGACGCTCGAGTCGTGGGCCGCGGCCGTGTGGGGCTCCTTCGCGGGCCCCGTCGAGCCGCCGGCCGTCGCGGTCGTAGGGAGCGAGGTCTCCGAGGAAGTGCTGGCGTCGGTCGTGGTGGCCAGCGGTGTGGGCCGGGCGGCGGCGTTCGTCGTCGAACCGCTCGACTCGGAGCGGGGAAGGATTCGCTGCGCATTGGTGGCCGGCGACCTCGACCCGGGGCGTCGCCGCGCTCTGCCCGGCGAGCCCGAGCTAGAGGCGCGCCACGCGCGCGGCGGCGTCCAACCCGACGAGCCCGAAGCGCTCATCGACGCGGTCGAGCGGGTCGCGCGGCGGTCGGGCGCGACCGCCACATGGTCGCGGAGGGACTGGGTACGGTTCGAGGGCCCGCAGGGGACGATCCGGGTCTTTCCGCACGACCGCGGGGCCTGGCTCCAGCTGGCGGGCGCGGACGAGGGCGCGCTGGCGGGCCTCCGGTTCCGGCACGGCCTGCCGCTCGATCCCGAGGGACCGCCGAACCGCCCGCCGGGAGCGCACCTCTACCTTCGCGACCCCGCATCCCTGACACCCGCGATCGAGGCCGTGATCCGGCAATGGCTGCGCGGAGCTGCCTGACCGGTCGATCGGATCGAGCAGAGAAAAGCGATTACCCGCGCGTGTCGCGCGCCCGCTTCAGAGCAGCGGGGTCGTTGACGTTCTGGAATACCCGCTCGGCCGCGTCGCCGATGAGCGCGCGGGCGTCGACCTCCGCCGCGCCGACCTCATCGAGGACCTCCCTGACCCGTCGCGCGCCGCGGGCGAGCGCCCGCTCGCACACCGGCGCCAGGTCCGACCGCCAGACGGCGAGGAGCGGGTGGGCTCTCCCGTCCAGGAGCGGCACGATCACAGGTGCGCCGGGGGAGGAAGCGAGGAGGGCGGGGAAGAGCTCGGGATCGGCGTGGGGGTAATCGCAGGCGGCCACCGCGACGGGAGCGGAGTCCGCCATCTTGCCCCCGATCGCCGCCAGGCCCACGGCGAGCCCCGCGAGCGGCCCCTCGCCGGGTCGCTCGTCGTCCACCCGTCGATACGTGCCGGCCGGAAGGGCCTGCCCGGGCCGGGCCGCGACCCACACCTCCGCCGCGATGGGCGCCAGCCGCTCGACGACCCGCAGCAATAGCGGAGTACCTTCCCACTCCAGGGTCGCCTTGTCCCGCCCCATCCGGCGGCTGTGGCCGCCCGCCAGGACGAGCAGGGGAAGGCGTTGAAACGCGGACATGCGGCAAGATACGGCTCTTACCCGGTGGGCCGCAGGCTGTTAGTTTCTCCACCGATCACAGGAACGAATCGCGCCCGGGCCCGAGGGGCTCGCCGCCGGTCCCGCATCCGCCCCCGTAGCTCAGGTGGATAGAGCAGCGGTTTCCTAAACCGCGTGTCGTGCGTTCGAATCGCGCCGGGGGCACCACCCGTCTTGATCTCAAGGTGATTCTCATATAATGAGCCGCAAGCGATTGTCCAAGACTCAGTTGAAGCGCGACAAATTCGTCGAGAGGACGTTCGACTGGGCGCATTGGGCCGAAACCCATCGGCGCGAGATGGTGGGAGGCGCCGTCGCCCTGGTCGTGCTCCTCGCCGGCCTCTTCGTCTACCGGAACGTCTCGCGGGGGGCGGAGGAAGAAGCGGCGCGGGACTACCTCATGGCGCGCCAGGCGTACTTCGCCGGGAACTACCAGCTCGCCGCGAGCGATCTGCAGGGCTATCTGGACCGTCATGGCGGGAGCGACTACGCCGACGACGCCCTGCTGTTCCTCGCGGAGTCGCAGCTTCAGGCCGGGCAGCCGGCGGAGGCCGTCGCCACCCTCGAAGAGATGCTCGACGAGCACGGCGGCTCCCCGCTCGCAGACAACGCCCGCCGCCTTCTGGCTGCCGCCTACGGCCAGGCCGGGCAGCTCGACCGTGCGGTGGAGGTGTATCGCGAGGCCATCGAGGACGCGGCCTTCGATGAGCAGCGGATTCAGCTCCACGCGGCGCTCGCCGAGCTCTACGCTTCGCAGTCCCGCAAGGCCGAGGCGGTCGAGGAGTACCAGGCGATCGTCGAGCTCCAACCGGAAGGACCGGCGGCCGACGAGGCCCGCCGTCAGATCGCCGAGCTCACCGTACAACCGTTGACGGGGGACGGGAACGTGCAGGCTTCCGGGGAGGAAGTGGCGGACGGATCATCGCCCGCCGAGAGCGCGGCTCCCTAAAAGCGGGACTGCTCCGCTTCCGACCAGGCCGGCGCGACGGCGTCGGGGTCTAGCGCGAAGTCCAACGCCCCCGCAGTGTCGATCGAGGGGTCGCTCTCGACGAAGACCGCGACCCGCTCGGGCTGCTCCTCGATCATGCGCACGAACGTCTCCGCCAGCCGTGGATCGAACTGCGTGCCCGCGTTCCGGCGGATCTCCTCCCGCGCGTAGCCCAATCCCTTGACGCGGCTCTGGTAGGGGCGCTTGCTCACCATCGCGTGGAACGAGTCGACCAGGCTGACTACCCGAGCCCCCAGAGGGATGTCCTCGCCGCGGAGGCCCTCGGGGTACCCCTTCCCGTCCCAGCGCTCGTGATGATGGCGGATGCACGGCACCGCGCTCGTGAACGGCTTCAAGGGCTCCAGGATCCGGGCGCCGATCTCCGGGTGCTTGCGGACGATCTCGTATTCCTCCCGCGTCAGAAACTCGGACTTCTGAAGAATCTCCTGCGGCACACCGAGCTTGCCGATGTCGTGCAGCATGCAGGCGATGCGGATCGTGCGCCGGTCGTTTTCGTCGAGCGTCAGGTACCCCAGGAAGAGGTCCGATAGCTCGGCCGCCTGTTGCAGGTGATGGCGGGTATAGGTGTCGCGCGCGTGCATCGCGGTCGTGAGACTCTCGATGACGTCCTCGATGTTGTCGATGACCTCGTGGTCGGTCGTGAACAGCGACAGCCGCTCGCGGATCTCCGCGATTCGCGGGTCGTCGTGGCTGAAGTGGCGTTCCAGCGAAACCGACGTGAAGGCCTGGACGAGCTCCCGCTGGAGATCGTCCGCCGAAGTCTGCCGATGCAGATGGTCGTACACCGTGATCCGGTTGCGGCCCCGATACTTGGAGTAGTAGAGCGCTTGATCCGCCTGGTGCACCAGGTCGCGTGGGGTCGTGGCGTCGTAGGGGTATGTGGCGATGCCGATCGAGGCGGTGACCGGTATGTCGACGCCGGGGTGTTCGCAACCGGCGATCGCCCCGCAGATGCGCTCGGCCACCTTCTCGGCGCGATCGATCTCCGCGCCCGTCAGGATGACCGCGAACTCTTCGCCCCCGTACCTCGCGACGAAGTCCACTTCGCGAACCTGGTCGGTGAGGATCTTCGCGATGCTGCGCAGGACCGCGTCGCCGGCCAGGTGCCCGTAGGCGTCGTTGACGCGCTTCAGGTAGTCGATATCGATCATGAGGAGAGAGAGGGGACGGAGCTCCCGTTCCGAACGCGCGACGTCCAGATCGAGCCGCTGGTGGAACGCCCGCAGGTTCCGCAACCCTGTCAACGGGTCCCGCGATGCGGCTTCCTCCATCTCCGCATACCGCTCCGCGTGCTCGACCGCCCGCGCCGCGGCGTGCGCCATGAGCTGACAGAACGCCAGCTCCTGCCGACTGTACTCCATCCGGGAGCGCTCGTTGCGGATATAGAGGACTCCTCGCGGCTGATCGCCGACGAGGATCGGCGCGACCAGGATCGAGGTCCTCCGTACCGGCCGGCGGAAGGAGAGCCCGTTCCCGGGCTGCCGCTCGCGGCGGCTCACGACGATGGGGCTTTGCCGGGTTACCGCCTCCGAGACCTCCGGGTGCTCGGGCAAGTCCACGAAGAGGTCCTGTTGGAGAGGCTGGCCCAGGTCGGCCGCGGCGACGACTCGGCCCAATCCGGGTTCCTCGGTGAGCGCGATCATCGCCACCCGATCGGCCTGGAGGAGCTTGGCCACGAGCTCGACCAGCCGCCGATAGACCGTATCGACGTCGAACGTTCCGGCCACGAGCGCCGAGATCTGGAGCGCGCTGTCGAGCAGGTCCCCGGTCGACTCGTGCCGCGAGAGCTCTTCGGTCAGCTGACCGACGGCGGCTGCCGCGACGAGCAGAATCACTCCCTGGAGAATCAGGGCGCTGGGCTCGATCGCGAACTCGCCCCACCCCTGGCCTGTGGCGTAGAGGGGCATCTGCGTGAGCGCCGCGCCGGTGGCCACGGCGATGGACCAGCGGACGTTTCGGGCGAAGGCCGCCAGGAGGATCGTGACGAGGAAGAGCGGCAGGTAGAGCGAGCCCCCCTCGCGGTAGACCGCCACGAACGCGCCGAGGAGAACGAGCTCGGCGAGCGTGAAGATCGGAAGGAGCCGGGGCCGCTCGAACCACTGCCCGGGAACGAGCGGCAGGACCAGCGCGGTGGCGGCGTAGACCGCCCAGAGAAAAACTCCGGCCACGCGCGCCAGCCCAGGGTCCGGCGGATAGCTCCACAGCAGAACGCCGGTCGCTGCCGCTGCGCAGAGGCGCAACGCGACGAGCATTGCCTTGGTGGTCGGTGTGGTGGATAGCTGCATAGTTGTCGGGACCTTGTATATGGCAAGCCATGGGCCATCGGGCGGCGAGCGGGGGATTTCCCGACCGCCCTTGAGCCACGGGGCGCGAACCGAAGGCGTTCCAGGACGGATGTCGCATAACGTATATTATGTAAAGCTACACCTGGAAAGCACTCCAGACTGAGCCCTCTGACGAGGATCCCGCCGGCTAGCGGTTCCTCCCTTCCCGGCTAGATTCGAGCCGTGCCCGCCAGCCCGCGGATCCTGATCCACCTCGATCACAACCCGCATCCGCGCGTCTTCGACCAGATCATGTCGCTCGACGGTGGCGCCGATCACATCCTGGCGCACGGTGACGTCGACCCGCAGGACGTCCCGGTCCTGGTATCGGGCGCGCTCTACTCGCGGCCCCGGGACGAGCTCCACCGGACGGCGCTCCTCATCACCGGCACCAACGACCACGTCATCGACGAGATGGTTCGTCAGGCGCGACGGGCGTTCTTCGGCCCGTATCGGATCTCGCTCATGTCGGAGTGCAAGGGCGGGAGCACCGTCGCGGGCGCGACCGTCGCGCGAGTGCGGCAGCTCGTAACGCTGACGAAGGCGCGGGTCGTCGTCGTCGGCGGCGGCCCGGCTGGGGCGCGCGTCGCGGGGATCCTCGCCGGCGAGGGCGCCCGAGTGCGCCTCACGGCGTTCGACGAAGAGGAGGCGGAGGAGCGCACCCGGTTCGTGGCGGACACGTTCGAGGAGACGATCGAGACCGTGGTATGGAAGACGGGCGAGCCGCTCCAGGAGGTGGTGGGGGGCGCCCGGGTCGTGATCACGGCGGGACCCCCGGGACTGACGCTTCTTCCCCGCCGCGTCTGGTCGGCGGTCTCCGAGCTCCAGCTTCTCGTCGACATCAGCGGCGCGGAGCCGGCCGGGATCGAAGGTCTATCCGGCGAAGAGGACGGCGACCCGGTACCCGAC
>DASSPT010000079.1:0-4405 GCA_035699465.1 Gemmatimonadota bacterium | reverse complement strand
GAGCCCCACGCTGTCGGCACGCGCAAGCAGCGCGAGGAAGTCCGCTTCGCGCCAGGGCCGGTTGCCCAGCCAGAGGCCCGCGATGAGCCGAGGATGGCGCAGCAGCAATTCGTCCGCCACGTCGTACGCCCAGTGCTCGAGCGGCACCGCCCTCAGGCTCTGCGCGGCCATCGCCGAGGGAGTCGCGAGGATGGCGACGGTCGACGCGGGCAGCACGAGCCTGCGACACACACATCTGAGCATCGGACTGTCCCTTGTCGTGTCGTATGGAAGTGGAAACCGGCTTCGGGGCCGCGGCGAGATGGAGCGGAAAGCTACACGCAGACCCGGGTACGCGGCGACCCGCCCTTTTCAACCTACCGGCCCTCTGTATATTCGTCCGCGACCTCCCACCTCGACGGAAGAAGCGGACATGCATCGAACGCTCAGCGCGGTGCTCCTCGTCGCGGCCATCACATCGCCGGCCGCGTTGCGGGGCCAGGACGCGATCGAGTCACCCGAGTCGAAGCTCGTTCCCGGCGACGTCATCAGGCTCAACATCTGGCGCGAGCCGGATCTGACCGGGGAGTTCCTCGTTCAGGAAGACGGGACCGCTGTCCTCCCCAAGGTCGGACCGGTGCAGGTCACCGGGTATACGCCCTCGGTGCTGAAGAACCACCTGATCGAGGAATACTCCAGGACCCTTCGCAATCCCTCGATCGAAGTCATCGTCCTCAGGCGGATCCTGATCAGCGGGGAGGTCCTCAGGGAGGGCGTGTACCCCGTGGATCCGACCATGTCCCTGGTCGAGGCGCTGGCGCTGGCCGGCGGCCCGTCCCCCACCGCCAAGAACGATCGCGTCATCCTGATACGCGGCGACACCGAGATCGAGATCGACCTGGACGATCCGCCCGCGGTACGAAGCCTCGGGCTGCAGTCGGGCGATCAGCTCCTCGTGCCCGCCGCCAGCGCGTGGGTCCAGAACTGGAAGCTCCTGGTCGGCATGGTCAGCAGCACGGTCAGCCTGGCGATCCTGTTGACGCGCGACCGCTGACGGCACTTTCCGCGCCCCGGATCCTCAGCGTCCGCGGAAGTACTTCCGGATCCGGCTCCAGGCGCCTTTCCTCTGCACGAGGGGTTCCACGGACTCCAGCTCCTCGCCGCGCAGCAGGTGCCGCGGATTGCGTTCGAACAGCGCTTCGTCCTGCGCATCGCCGCCCGCCATCCGAAGCTCTTCCCGGGCCTGCGTGATCCAGGGACGCCCGCGGGCGTGGTAATCGCTCGCCGCCAGGTCGACCCACCCCAGCTCGAGCGCGCGCCAGGCCAGCTCGCGGGCGCTCGCACCGTAGCGGCCCACGTAGGAGGCGGCGTTCACCTGGAGCGCGGCGCCGGCGTGTCGCCACTCGTCCCACAACGGCACCGGATCCCCCTGGTACAGATATCGCTCGACGTGGGCCACCACCGGCCGATGTCCCAGAGCCGTGATGTGCCCGACCGCGTCCTCGGAGCCCGCCGGCAGGTTCAGCCGAGGGAACTCGACCAGGACATACGGACCTCCGTTGAGTCGGACTCGCGGATCGGAGAGCTCCGGCGCCGCCGTGTCGAGGAGGATCTCCCGTCCCAGATGGAAGCTCATGCGCGGCTCACGGTCGACGCAGGCATCCACGACGCGGAACCACGCTTCCTCGACCACGCGCTGTTGCGGCTCGAAGAGCTCCGGCCGAGCGATGGTGCTGGCGTCGATGTGCGGCGTCGTCAGCACATGCCGGATCCCCTCCGCGGCCAGGGTGTCCACGCCGCGCACCGCCTCGCCGAGATCGCGCGCGCCGTCGTCCACGCCGGGCACCAGATGGCTGTGGAAGTCGACGAGTCCGGCGGGAACGGCCGCGCCGGCCAGCACCTCCTCGGCCCGCTGGAGGGTCTCGGGAGCGGTCTCCGGAGGAGCGGCCACCGGAGCGCTCACGCCGTGACCGCTTCCCCCTTCAGGCGACGCACGTCCGCGTCGACCATCATCCGCACGAGCTCCTCGAACTGGACGACGGGCTGCCACCGGAGCTCCTCCCGCGCGCGAGAGTTGTCGGCGGTCAAGTGGTCGACCTCCGCCGGCCGGAACCGCCCCGGATCGACCTCGACGTGGGCCTCCCAGTCGAGGCCCACGTGCTCGAAGGCGACGCGGCATACGTCGCGCACGGAGTGTGGGATACCGGTCCCGATCACGTAGTCGCGCGGCTCGTCGCGCTGCAGCATGCGCCACATGGCGTCCACGTAGTCCCCGGCGAACCCCCAGTCCCGTTCGGCATCCAGGTTTCCCATCGGCAGCTTGTCCGCCAGGCCGAGCGCGATCCGTGCCGCCCCGTCGGACACGTGGCGGGTGACGAACTCCAGGCCGCGGCGGGGGGATTCGTGGTTGAAGAGGATCCCGCTGACCGCATACATGTCATAGGACTCCCGGTAATTCACGGTGATGAAATGACCGTAGACCTTGGCCACGCCGTACGGGCTGCGGGGGTGGAAGGGCGTCGACTCGTCCTGCGGCGACGTCCTGGCCTTGCCGAACATCTCGCTGGAAGACGCCTGGTAGAAGCGGATGGAAGGATCCACCTGACGGATGGACTCCAGGACGCGCGTGACGCCGAGACCCGTGAACTCCCCCGTCAGAATGGGCTGCGCCCAGGAGGTCGGCACGAACGATTGCGCGGCCAGGTTATAGACTTCGGCCGGGCGGGCCGCCTCGATCGCCAGGACCAGCGAGCGCTGATCGAGAAGGTCGGCCTGATGCAGGTGCAACTCGGCTTTGATGTGGGAGATGCGGTCGAACTTCTCGGTCGATGCCCGCCGGACGACGCCGTGCACCTCGTAGCCCTTGGTCAGCAGGAGCTCGGCGAGGTACGAGCCGTCCTGGCCGGTGATCCCGGTGATCAGCGCGCGCTTCAACCGTACACCTCCTGCATCAGGCGGATTCGGCTGGTCACCATGTCGATGGCTATGTCGTTGTATCCACCTTCCGGGATGATCACGTCCGCGTATCGCTTCGACGCTTCCACGAACTCCTCGTGCATCGGGCGTACCGTGCGCACGTACTGCTCGGCGACACTCTCCAGCGTGCGTCCGCGTTCCCGGATGTCCCTCGTGATTCGCCTGAGCAGCCTGATGTCAGCGGGAGTGTCGACGAAGATCCGGATGTCCAGCACCGCGCGGATCTCCGGCACGTGGAACAGGAGGATGCCTTCCGCGATGATCACTTCCCGCGGCTCTATGGTGAGCGTCTCTCCCGTCCGCTCGTGACGCGTGAAGTCGTAGACCGGCTGCTCGACCGGGCGTCCCGCCTTGAGCTCCGTCAGGTGCCGAACGAACAGGTCGTGCTCGATGGAGTCCGGGTGATCGAAATTCACCTCGTCTCGGCGGGCCGGCGGAAGATCCGCCAGGTCGCGGTAGTAGGAATCCATCGTGATTACGGTGATCGAATCCAGCGCCAGGCGCTTCACGATGTTGTTCGCGACGGTCGTCTTACCGGACCCTGTGCCGCCCGCGATACCGAGAACGAGACGCGTCACCGGTCCCCGGTCCTGCCGACGGACGCCGGGGGCGACGTCACCACGGGCCTCGCGAGCTCGTCCTCCGCGAGCTGACGGAAATACTCGATCGTGCTCGCCAGACCGTCGGCGAGCGAGGTCCGGGGCTCCCAGCCCAGCACCTCGCGGGCCCGATCGATCAGCGGGCGCCGCACCTTGGGGTCGTCCTGAGGAAGTGCCCGGGTCTCGATGCCGCTGGAAGCGCCGGTCAGTTCCACCACGAGCCGGGCGAGCTGCATGACGGTCATCTCGTCCGGGTTGCCGATGTTCATGGGTCCTACGTAGTTCGACATCAGCAGTCGATAGACCCCGTCGATCTCATCGTCCACGTAGCAGAACGAGCGCGTCTGCGAGCCGTCTCCGTACACGGTCAGTGGCTCCCCCGCGAGCGCCTGCCGGATGAAAGTGGAGACCACTCGCCCATCGTAAGGCCGCATTGCCGGACCGTAGGTGTTGAAGATCCGGACGATGCGGACGTCGAGGCCGTGAATGCGGTGGTACGCCATCGTCAACGCTTCGGCGAACCGCTTCGCTTCGTCGTAGACTCCGCGCGGCCCCACCGGGTTCACATTTCCCCAGTACGACTCCGGCTGCGGGTTGACCAGCGGGTCTCCGTACACCTCTGACGTCGATGCCAGGAAGTATCGGGCGCTCTTGGCCTTGGCGAGGCCGAGGGTCTTGTGGGTGCCGAGGGATCCTACCTTCAGAGTCTGGATCGGAAGCTCCAGATAGTCGATCGGGCTCGCCGGAGAGGCGAAGTGCATGACCGCGTCGAGCGGGCCCTCCACGTACACGAAGTTCGTCACGTCGTGATGTACGAAGTGGAAATCGCCGTTCTCGAACAGGGTCGCCAG
>DASSPT010000078.1:0-6380 GCA_035699465.1 Gemmatimonadota bacterium | reverse complement strand
CGATCGCCACGTCTACGCTCGCCGGCGTGATCTCGATTCGGGAGACCGCGGAGGCATCTTGCGCGAAGCCGGGAGCCGCCGCGAGAGACAGGACGAGGAACGAGCCGAACGCGCGCGCCATGGATCGACCTCCGGGAGATGCAGGGACGGGCCGGCGGATCGGCGAAACGGTATCTCGTCGGTGCGCGGTCCGCCAGCGTTCCCGGACCCTCAACCGGATGCTAGATGATAGGGTCCGAACTCTCCCCGAACGGAGCGTCTCCCGGGCTCTCCTCGACCTCGCCCGGCGGAGTGTCGGTCGAGAACGACCTCCGCAACTCTTCCGGTCCGTGTCCGTTTCCGGTGCCGGCGAGCCATCGGGCGGACGCATTGGTGACGGTTCGCGCCAGGATTCCGGTCCCGATCGCGCTCGCGGCCATCCCTAGGGGACCGCGGCGCTTCAGTCCGAGAAGGACGAGCGCGCTGCCGGCGCCGCCGGCCGCGAGGCGCGCCGCCCGCGACCAGCTCAACGCCCGGAGCTCCTCCCGTTCGGCGGTTCGCTCCGCTCCTCCCTGGAGCGCGGGCACGGCGCCGGAATCCCAATGGATTTCGAGCTTGTTGTCCACGCCCGCGACCCCGCGAACCGACTGGACGGCAGAGACCAGGCGGTCGACCTCGTCGGCCAGGATCTGCCCCTCGAGCCGGATCCGGCCCTCGTCCGCGAAGACTTCGATCGCGCCGGGATGCGACACGAACCGCCCCATCTTGGAGCGGACGCGCTCAGCGAGGACCTCGTCGTCGACCGGCCCCTCGCGCACGAACCGGCTCCGGGTTCTTGCCGTCAGGCCCCGCGCCCTGTTCCCGAGATCCCGCCGCGACTTCTTGAGAAAGACCTCCGTATCACAGGCCCGGGAAGCTACGCGGTCGCGAACCATGGCCCTTCGCCTGCGCCCGCGCTCCGGGTCCAGCAGATACATGAGTGCCGCGCCCAATCCTAGGCCGCCCAGCAAGCTCGTTCTGATGTTCATCGTTACCCCCCGGCCGGATCCTCCTATGCACAATGGACTCCGCTTCCATTCTAGCGGAGAAGACCCAGCCGGTCCGTCTGATCCCCTACACGAGGAGCCGGATGCGCCTCGAGTGTGTATGCCCGCTCCCGACTTCCCAGGAAGATCCTCAGCGCCGGACCGGAGCTCATAGTCGTCACGATCGCCATCAGGACCATCATCGAGAATAGGGTCGGGGAGATGATGCCCAGTTCCAGCCCGATGTTGAGTACGATCAGCTCCATCAGGCCGCGCGCGTTCATGAGTGCGCCGAGTGCGGCAGCCGGACGCCGCGCGATTCCCGTCGCCCGGCCTGCGACATAGACGCCACCGAGCTTGCCGATCGTGGCTATGAGGATGATGAGCCCGCAGATCGCCCACGCTGACGCGCCGGACAGGAGGTCGATTCGCGTCCGCATGCCGGTGAAGGCGAAGAAGGCGGGCAGGAGAAAGACGGTCACGGTCATACGAATGCGCCGCTCGAAGAAGCGCGCGACCGGGCCGTCGTGTGGCATGACCGCGCCCAGCAAGAACGCGCCGAAGATCGCGTGAATTCCGATTCGATCGGCGACGAGCGCGGAGGCAAACAGGGCAACGAACACGGCCGCAACCACGCCCTCGGAAAGTTGATCCGGCCCGCGACGCGAAAGGCGCGCGAACAGCGGGCGCGCGACTCCGATCATGACGACGATGAACGCCATGGCGGCGCCTGCGACCGCGAGGCCGCTTCCGGCCTGGGCGCGAACCAGTCCAAGAACGAGGGCCAACAGACACCATGCCGTCACATCGTCGACGGCCGCCACCCCCAGCGCGAGCACCCCCAGGGGCGTTCGCTCGAGGCCTTGATCGGTGAGGATGCGGGTCAGCACTGGAAACGCGGTGATCGCAGTCGCGACGCCGAGGAACATGGCAAACGCGGTAAACGGGACCCCCTCCGTCGCCAGGCGCGGGTACAGGCTGACGGCCAGAACGGCGCCCAGAAGAAACGGGACGACGATGCCGGCATGGGAGATGGCGACCGCCGCGTGGGCATGGCCACGCAAGGATTCGAGGTCGAGCTCGAGGCCCACCAGGAACATGAACAAGACCACGCCCAGGAGCGCGATCACCCCGAGGGCCGGGGCGGCCTCTGGCGGAAGGATGCGGGCCGAGAGTTCGGGACCCATCAGCGAGGGACCGAGGAAGATCCCAGCCAGCACCTCGCCGATCACAGGGGGCTGGCCCAGGGGTCGGAGGATCCACGCAAGCGCCCGCCCGAGCAGAATGACGGTCCCCAGGGCCAGCAGGATATGCGGTAGCATTTCGCCGACTGGTGAGGCTCCGATGGCGCGCGAAGCGGAAGCGGGAGCTCCCGGTGTCAGCGTCTCGCCATACGAGCGAATCAGGAAAAAGAGGCCTATCGCGGCGGCCAGGATGCCGCTGTAGAGAGCTACGAGCCTCACCGTCACGGGGGGACCGTAGTCAATTCGTCGAGGGAGGACCAGCTGCGCACGGTAAGGAACGGCTGTAGGGCGCGGCTTTGGAGGTTCCTCCGGTCTTTAGGGCGTCGCGCCGCGGAGCTTCGCTACCTCGGCTTCGAGCGCGACGATGCGTGCCGCGACCTCCTCGCGGGCAAGCCCGCCCTCGGCGAACTCGACCACGTGCGCGCCTTCGCCCGGACGGAGGACGAACTGAAGAGTCAGGTTCTGCCTGCTCGCCAGCTGAACGCCCCGCTTCGTCTCGGTGACGAACCCCTCACCCTCGACGCGGACGTCGTACTGGCCGAGGGGCTGGCTCTGGGCGCCGACGGAAGCAGTGTTCGGGCTCTCCGAGAGAATCGTCTCTCCCTGGAACACGACCGCCCCGTCCCGCAGGAACGTGACCATCGCCGGCATGCCCGCCAGCTGATTGTCGGACACGCGAAGTACCGCGTAGATCGTCGCGGTCTCCTGTGCGTGGAGGAAAGCGGACGGGCCCCAGAGCAGGCAGACGACCGGCACGGATGCGAGGACGAAGCGAAGGCCACGAGTGGGGGGCATGGAACCTCCTCGTCTGGAGTCGAAGCGATGGGACATCCCCATCGTTCTTCGTTCGCCCGCCGATGTCAAGGGACGGAGAAAAGCGGACCGACGCGACCTACCGGCCGCGGATCTGACGCAGGACGTAGGGCAGGATGCCCCCGTGGCGGTAGTACTCGAGCTCGACCGGCGTGTCGATCCTGGCGATGGCGCGGAATGTCTTCTCCCCCCCATCGGCCGCGCGGGCGGTGACCTCGACCGAGGACCCGATTTCCAACCCGTCGGCGATCCCCCGGACCGCATACGTCTCCTCGCCCGTGAGGCCGAGGGACTCCCGGCTATCGCCGGACTCGAACTGGAGCGGCAGGACTCCCATGCCGATCAGGTTGGAGCGGTGGATACGCTCGTAGCTCTCGGCCAAGACCGCGCGAACGCCGAGCATCAGCGTTCCTTTCGCGGCCCAGTCCCGCGACGATCCGGAACCATATTCCTTGCCCGTGACGACCAGCAACGGCACGCCTTCCTCGGCGTACTTCATCGCCGCGTCGTAGATCGTCATCGTCTCGCCGTCCGGCAGGTGGCGGGTGAAGCCGCCCTCGGTCCCCGGGGCCAGCAGGTTCCGTAGCCGGATGTTCGCGAACGTGCCGCGCACCATCACCTCGTGGTTCCCGCGGCGCGATCCGTACGAGTTGAACTCCCGCGGCTCGACCCCGCGCTCCATCAGATACTTCCCGGCCGGGGAGTCCTTCTTGATCGAGCCGGCCGGCGAGATGTGGTCGGTGGTCACCGAGTCGCCGAGAACCGCGAGGACGCGCGCGCCTTCGATGTCGGTCACGGGCGGCGAATCGACGAGGATGCCGGTCAGGAACGTCGGTCTCCGGATGTAGGTCGAGTCGGCGGGCCAGTCGAACCGGTCGCCTTCGGGGATCGACAGCGCGTGCCAGCGCTCGTCGCCCGCATAGATCTCCGCGTACTTCGAGGTGAACTGCTCGGTCTTGACCGAGGCCCGGATCGTGTCCCGCACCTCTTCCAGGGTCGGCCAGATGTCCCGCAGGTAGACATCCGAGCCGTCTTTTCCCCTCCCCAGCGGCTCGGTATGGAGGTCGATGTCCATGCGCCCGGCGAGAGCGTACGCGACGACGAGCGGCGGGGAAGCCAGGTAGTTGGCGCGTGTGTCGGGATTGATCCGCCCCTCGAAATTCCGGTTCCCGGACAGCACCGAGCATGCCACCAGGTCGTGCTCTTCGATCGCGCGCGAGATCTCCGGGCGGAGGGGGCCGCTGTTTCCGATACATGTGGTACAGCCGTAGCCCACGAGGTAGAAGCCCAGCGCCTCGAGGTCGCCCATGAGACCCGCCTCCTCGAGGTACTCCGTCACTACCATCGACCCGGGCGCAAGGCTGGTCTTGACCCACGGCCGGCTGCCGAGTCCCCGCTCGACCGCCTTGCGGGCCAGCAGGCCGGCGCCGATCATGACGGACGGGTTCGACGTGTTCGTGCAGCTCGTGATCGCCGCGATGACGACCGACCCGTTTCGAATCTCGAACTCCGTCGGCGACCCGTCGGGATCCTCCGACTCGAGTCGGACGACGACGCCGGAGGGGGCGACCGCGGTCGAGATCGCCCCGTTGGGGTTGCCCCCTTCGGCCTCCCAGCGGTGCATGACGCGCTCGCTGGGCTGCTCTCCCGGCCGCGGGTGACCGAACAGATCGGCGAGGTCGTGACGGAAGGTTTCCTTCGCCTCGGCGACGCGGATCCGACGCTGTGGGAGCTTGGGCCCAGCGATGCTCGGCTCGACGGTGCCGAGGTCGAGCTCGAGCGAATCCGAGTACTCGGCCTCCGGCGAGTCCTTCGTATGGAACAGGCCCTGGGCCTTCATATACGACTCGACGAGCGTCACCCGCGCTTCTTCGCGCCCGCTGAATCTCAGATACGCCAGCGTCTCGTCGTCGACCGGGAAGATCGCGCACGTCGCGCCGTACTCGGGGGACATGTTCCCGATCGTCGCGCGATCGGCGAGCGAGAGACTCGCGATCCCGGGCCCGTAGAACTCGACGAACTTCCCGACCACGCCCTTCTTCCGCAGCATCTCGGTGACGCGCAGGACGAGATCCGTGGCGGTCGCCCCCTCGGGGAGCATCCCGTGGAGCCGGAAGCCGATGACGTGAGGGATCAGCATCGAGATCGGCTGCCCCAGCATGGCGGCTTCGGCTTCGATGCCGCCGACGCCCCAGCCGAGTACCCCGAGCCCGTTGATCATCGTCGTGTGGCTGTCGGTGCCGACCAGCGTGTCCGGATAGGCGATCCCGCTCTCCGGCCCGAACACCACGCGCGCCAGATATTCGAGGTTCACCTGATGGACGATGCCCGTATCGGGGGGAACGACCTTGAAGTCGTCGAACGCGGTCTGGCCCCAGCGCAGGAACGCGTACCGCTCGCGATTCCGTTCGTACTCCCGCTCCGCGTTGATCAAGAACGCCGCCTCGCGCCCGTAGGCATCGACCTGCACGCTGTGGTCGATGACGAGCTCGGCGGGGATGAGCGGGTTGATCCTCGAGGGATCGCCCCCCATCTCCCCCATCGCGTCGCGCATAGCCGCGAGGTCGACGAGAGCGGGCACTCCCGTGAAGTCCTGGAGGAGGACGCGCGCCGGGCGGAACGCGATCTCGTGGGAAGGCTCGGCGCGGGGATCCCACCGGGCGAGGGCCTCGATGTCGGCGGGCTCGACCGCCACTCCGTCCTCGTTGCGGAGCAGGTTCTCGAGCAGGATGCGGAGCGACCACGGCAGCCGATCCACGTCGAACCCGCGCTCGCCGAAGCGGGGGAGGCTCCAGAAGCCGAACTCCCGCCCGCCGATCCGGATCGTATCCTTGACCTCGAAGCTGTCGCGGCTCATGCGTTCATCCTCCCTTCCCGTGGCGCGTCCGATTGGCCGAGCACAAGATACAGGACATGATGGGGAGAGTCGCGTACATCGCGCTGGCGGTGTGGGGCCTCGGCGTCGCGCCGGGAGCCCAGGCGCAATCCACCGCGCCGGCATGGCCGGAGAGGGGGGGCGGCCAGCGGCCACTGGCGACCGTCGACCCGCTGCTCGCCGAGCCGGGTTGGCTCGTCGTCGAGAGCGGGGCGGGGTTCGCCCACGACCGCGAAATCCCGGCGGTGGGGCTTCGCGGGAACGTTCTCCGGGTTCCGGAGCTGACGCTCCGGCTGAGCGTGGCGCGTCGCGTCGAGCTCCGGGTGGATACCGGCTACGAGATTCTGTTCGTGCACGAGCGTCGCGAGGCGCCGCTGTCGGGTGAGCTGGATTACGACGGCGAGGCCTCCAGCGACATCCGGGACCCCGTCGTCTCCACCCTGG
>DASSPT010000077.1:0-2754 GCA_035699465.1 Gemmatimonadota bacterium | reverse complement strand
CCTTCGATGGTCCGACGCCGTCGCGCGCACGCGCGTCCGGGCCGGGGGCCGAGAGTCTAGCAGCCTCCTCCGATCGGACGCGACCGAGCCTTGACATCGAACACCCGTTCGGTATCATGACCCCCCACAAGGAGGCGCCGGTGACCAAGCACGATGCGGACCGCAAGGTCAGGATCCTGGATTACATCGCAGCGACGCTGCGGGCCCGGGGATTCCCGCCGTCGGTTCGCGAGATCGCGAAGGCGGTCGGCCTCGCCTCGACGTCGGCGGTCCACCACCACCTCCAGATCCTCGAGCGTGAGGGCTACCTCGAGCGGGGTGCCGCCCAGTCGCGCGCCCTGCGGTTGACGCCGTTCGCCGCGATCCGGCTCGGGCTGGCCGCGGAGCTCGTCCCGCAGTCGATCACGATGGAGGCCCACGTCCTGCCGGTGGTCGGGGAGATCGCGGCCGGCGGCCCGATCGAGGCGTACGCCGACGCGTCGGAGACGGTCGGCATCCCGGACATGCTCGCCCCCTCGGGTGACGCCTACGTCCTCAAGGTCCGGGGCGATTCGATGATCGAGGCCCACATCGCGGACGGGGACTTCGTCCTGATCCGGCCCCAGAGCACGGCCCGCAACGGCGACATCGTGGTGGCCCAGGTCGAGGAGAACGCGGTCACCCTCAAGCGCTTCTTCAAGGAGAAGGACAGGATCCGGCTCCAGCCCGCCAACCCGAACTACCCGGCGATGTTCTATGACGATGTGCGCATCCAGGGCAAGCTGATCGGTGTCATTCGGCGCCTCGATTGACCACTGGCCGCCGATGCGGCCCCACCGCTGCGTTGCCGGCTGCGCTCTCGCTTACGGGCCCGGGTGCGCTCGCTCCGGTGCTCCCCGGCGCCTTGCGCTGCGGCCACCCAACCGGGCGATCACAGGTCAGACGCGTCGTCCACAGGGTTTCCACAGCGATCGGCGGCCTCGCTGAAGTTCGTGGATGGGGTTCGGGGATAACTCCCTAGAGGGCACTCGGGACCGCCCGTGACACTGGAGCTGTCACAGCCGTCCGCCACGATTCGAGGTGTCCGTGATCGATCGTCTGCCGCCCCAGAGCCTCGAGGCCGAGCAATCGGTCCTCGGCGCGATCCTGATCGACCGTGACGCGGTCGTCGAGGTCGCGGAGTTCCTGCGGCCGACGGACTTCTACCGCCAGGCGAACGGCAGGATCTTCGAGGCGGTCCTCGAGCTGTTCGAGAAGCGTGAGCCGATCGACATCGTGACCGTGGCGGAGGCGCTCGAACGCAGCGGCGATCTGGAGGGCGTCGGCGGGCGCGCCTACCTCTCGGGGCTGTCGAACTCCACCCCGACGGCCGTCCACGCCGTCCAGTACGCCCGGATCGTCGAGCGCAAGGCGGTCCTGCGCGGCTTGATCGGCGCGGCCGGACGGATCGCCGGCATCGGCTACGAGGATCCGGCGGAGATCCAGGAGGCGATCGACCGGGCCGAGGCGGAGCTCTTCGCGGTCAGCCAGAAGCGGATCGACGTCGGCTTCGCCAGGCTCGATTCGCTCCTCCACCAGGCGTACGACCGGCTCGACTACCTGCACGCCCATCGCGGCGAGATCAGCGGCGTCCGGACCGGCTTCACGGACCTCGATGCGCTCACGACCGGGCTCCAGAAGAGCGATCTGATCATCCTCGCGGCCCGGCCCAGCGTCGGCAAGACGAGCTTCGCGCTGAACATCGCCGAGCACGCCGCGGTCCGCGAGAAGAAGAGCGTGGGCGTGTTCAGCCTGGAGATGAGCAAGGAGCAGCTCGTCCTGCGCCTCCTCTCGAGCGTGGCCAACATCGACAGTCAGCGGCTCCGGACCGGCTTCCTCGAGGAGATGGACTTCGCCCGGATCGCGCCGGCGATGAACGCGCTGTCGGAGGCGCCCGTCTACATCGACGACACCCCGAACATCAGCACGATGGAGCTCCGGACGAAGGCGCGCCGGCTCCAGGCGGAGGCCGGGCTCGATCTCGTCATCGTCGACTACCTCCAGCTCATGCAGGCCCAGACGACGACCCGCGACGCGAACCGGGTCCAGGAGGTCTCGGAGATCTCGCGCGGGCTCAAGGCACTCGCCCGCGAGCTGAGCGTCCCGGTCATCGCGCTCTCGCAGCTCAGCCGCCAGCCGGAGATGCGCGAATCCAAGGAGCCGCGCCTGTCGGACCTGCGCGAGTCCGGCGCGATCGAGCAGGACGCCGACCTCGTGTGCTTCCTGTGGCGCGAGAAGGAGCGCGGGGCGGACGATCAGGACCAGGACGGCGAGGTGATCAACCTCAAGCTCGCCAAGCACCGCAACGGTCCCACCGGCGAGATCCAGCTCTGGTTCAAGAAGAAGCAGACCCGCTTCGTGAGCTACGCCGGCGAACGGTATGCAGAGGCAGGCTAGCCACTCCCGTCTGCGATCGTCGCGGCTGGGCGAGGCTGGGAAGGGGGACACGAGGACCGTAAGCGAGCGCACCCGAAGGTGCGTGAGCGCGGACCGGAGTGTCCAACGCACCCAGCGTCGTCCAGACGCGACAGCCGGAAGTCCCGCCGCAGCCCCTTAGCCTTCGTATTCGAAGCCGATCTTCAGATCAACCCGATACTCGACGATCTCGCCGTCACGGACCTCGGCGGTCGAGCGGACGACCTCGATCGTCTGGATGTTGCGGACCGTCTTCGAGGCGGTCTCGACCGCCCGCCGTGCGGCGTCGCTCCATGACTGCGGGCTGCGCCCGACCATCTC
>DASSPT010000076.1:0-6584 GCA_035699465.1 Gemmatimonadota bacterium | reverse complement strand
CCTCGTGACCCTCGTCGAGCAAGAAATCGGCCAGCCGTTCGATCTGGGTCGACTTCCCGCTCCCTTCCCCTCCCTCGAACGTCACCAGGAGGCCGGGGTCGCGTCGAGGGGTCCTCTGCACCGGCCGGAATATCGTCCGGGAGAAGGCCAAACTCAAGGCGGGATGCCTTTAGAACGCCGCGGTGGAGCTATACCCCGGAGTCGAAGAGGAGCCAGCCGCCCGGGTCGAGGATCACCTCGACCGGACCCTCCAGGTCGAGGGGGATCTCCGCCGTCGTGCCGTCCATCTCGACTGTGCGTCGCTCGGACCGCCCTCCCGCGCGCAGCTCTACCTCGACCGCCAGCCGATAGGGCTCCCCGGCCTGGTGCTGCTCGATCCGCAGGATCCGGCCGCCGCTTCCTTCCGTCACCGAGGCCGACAGGACCGGCATCCCCGGACGGACGACCCATTGCGCGAAGAACCACGCCAGCGGCCGTCCCGCAGCCTCCTCCATGATGCGCGCGAAATCGGACGTCCACGCGGTTCCACCTCTCAGAGTCGCGTAGTAGTCCCGCACCCCCTCGAAGAAGGCCTCTTCGCCGATCAGCCGGCGCAGCATGTGGAGCACCCACGCCCCCTTCTCGTAGCTCTCCGCGTCGAGGAGCTCGGCGTATTCGCCGGGGCCGACGTCGGGCTGGTAGATCGCCAGCGGCGCGGCGGACTCCAGCTCGCGGACGGCGGCGGCCCGCGTCCGCATCTGTCGCGCGAGCTCTGCGGGTCCGCTGCCGTGCATGCCCCCATGGAACTCGAAGAAGACGGCGTCGAAGTACTCGGCGAATCCTTCGGAGAGCCACAGGTGATTCCAGTCCGCCTCGGTCACCGCGTCGCCGAACCACTGATGGACCGTCTCGTGCGCGACCAGGCTCGTCAGCCCCTCGCGCCCTTCCTCGTCGGCCGCGGTCGCCCCGCCGATCTGGCTCTGGCCGTAGAAGATGGCGCCTGGATTCTCCATACCGCCGAACCTGGTAGCCGACTGCACGTGGGCGAGCTTCTCGTAGGGATAGGGACCGAAGAGGGAGTCGTAGAACGCGAGGATCTCGGTCGAGCGCGAGAACGCGATCGCTCCCGCGGCGGAGTCCTCGGCGAAGGTCCAGTGCGTGACCTCGACCCCGTCGACCTCGCCGGCCCGCTCTACGGCGAAGTCGGCGACCCCGATCACCATCCCGTACACGGGGATCTCGGTAGACTCGACCCAACGAGTCCGCGCGCGCCCGTCGCTCAGGTCCGCCCGCTCGACGAGCACGCCGTTCGCGATGACCTCGAGCTCGGCGGGCGCGACGACGTCGAACTCGACGGTGGCCTTGTCGGAGGGATGGTCGACGGACGGAAACCAATTTCGCCCGCGGTCGGCCCAGTTGTCGGCGAACGCGGCGCGGCCGCCATGGCGATCGAGACCCACGATGAGCCCGTCCGCCGGCACGCCGTGGTACCACACGACCGCCTCGGCCCGCGCGCCCGCCGCGATCGGGACCTCCAGCGTCAGCCGATCACCCTCGCGCGCGAACTCCGTCGGCCGGCCGTCGACCGTCACGCTATCGACGACCATGGCCGAGCCGAGATCCAGCGCGATCATGGTGAGATCTTCCGCCACCGCCTGGAACAGGACCGCCGTGCGGCCCTCGACTTGCGCGCCCTCGGCGGGCAGCTCGATCGCGATTTCGTAATGGAGGACATCGAGCGCCGGCTGGCGCTCGTACCCATCCGCTGCGACCGCGGGGACACCGAAATCGGGTGGAGGCTGCGCCTGCGCCGCCGTTGCCGCAAGGACAGTGGCCAGCGCGAGCGAGAACCTAGGGCGGGGGAGGTCGCTCAGGGCGGTGAATGTCGAGGCGCGCGACGAGGGGATTCCGAGGCGTACGATCTGTACGCCGCAGGAAGACACGAGGAGCGCAACGACGAGATTCGCCGTCCTCAGCGACCGATTCAATCGGCGTAGTACTCTAGGCCTAAGTGCGTGATCTGCTCCTCCCCCATCAGATGGCGCAGCGTGTTCTTCAGCTTCATCTGCTGGATGAACAGATCGTGCTCGGGGTACAGGCTGGGCGCCGTCATCGGGCTCTTCCAATAGAACGAGAGCCACTCCTGGATGCCGCTCATCCCCGCTCGCCCGGCGAGGTCGAGGAACAGAGCCAGGTCGAGCACGATCGGCGCGGCGAGGATCGAGTCCCGGCACAGGAAATCGATCTTGATCTGCATCGGGTATCCCAGCCACCCGAAGATGTCGATGTTGTCCCAGCCCTCCTTGTTGTCTCCGCGCGGCGGGTAATAGTTGATCCGCACGACGTGCGAGATGTCCCCGTAGAGGTCCGGATAGAGCTCCGGCTGGAGGATGTAGTCGAGCACACCGAGCTTCGACTCCTCTTTCGTCTTGAACGACTCCGGATCGTCCAGCACCTCGCCATCGCGGTTGCCGAGGATGTTCGTCGAGTACCAGCCCTGGATACCGAGGAGGCGCGCCTTGAACCCCGGAGCGAGGATCGTCTTCATCAGGGTCTGGCCCGTCTTGAAGTCCTTGCCCGTGATCGGCACGCCGTTCCTGTCCGCCAGGTCGAGCAACGCGGGCACGTCCGCGGAGAGGTTGGGCGCGCCGTTGGCGTACGGGATGCCGCTCTTGATCGCGGCGTAGGCGTAGACCATCGACGGCGGGATCGCGTCGTCGTTCGCGTCCAGCCCCTTCTCGAACGCCTCGATCGAGGCATGGACAGCGGTCGGCTCGAGGAACACTTCCGTCGAGCCGCACCAGATCAGCACCACCCGGTCGCAGCCGTTGTCCCGCTTGAAGCTCTCGATGTCGGCGATCAGCTGGTTCGCCCACTCCCGCTTGGAGCGGCTCTCGATCACGTACGTGCCGTTCAGCTTCTTGACGTATCGCTGATCGAAGGCACCCTTCATGGGCTTGATGCCATCGAGAAAATCCCTGAGCCCGTCGATCTGCGCCCGCTCGAGCACGCCCGCGTTGGCAGCGGACTCATAGACGGTGTCCGGGAAGATGTCCCAGCCCCCGAAGACGAGCTGGTCGAGATCGGCCAGCGGCACGAAATCCTTGATCCTCGGAACGCGCTTCTCCGGTCGGCCCCCCAGCCGGATCGTGCCCATCTGGGTCACCGAGCCGAACGGTTTGGCCGATCCCCGGCGCACGGCTTCCACGCCGGCGATGAACGTCGTCGCCACGGCGCCCATGCCGGCCAGGAGCACGCCCAGCCGGCCGCCGGCCGGAGCGATCTCCGTAGGCTCTGGACGCACCTGCTGGAGCGGCTTGGGGCCCGGTTTCCGCTTCTCGTCCTTCATTCTCTTTTTCATCCTTTCTTCGCGTGTCGATTGGGCGCCGGGACGGTCCCGTCGAGGGGGACCCCGCGGGCGACCTTGTATACGGAATAGATGCGCTCCAAAGCCGTGATGTTCGCGAGCACGGCGATCAATCCGAGCGCCAGAAGCAGCGGCGCGTATCGCCAGCCCGGAGCGATCAGCTCGAACGCGGGGATCAGCAGCCCCCCTACCCCCAGCAGGACGACGCGCTCGGGCCGCTGCATCGTCCCCACCTTGCATTCCACGCCCAGCGCCTCGGCTTTCGCTCGAGTGTAGGAGACCATCAGCGAGCCCACCATCGCCAGGATCACTACGTAGCCGACCCACCAGAAGTTCGGCAGCGGACGGAAATAGGCGTAGAGCGAGAAGTACACCACGATCTCCGAGACCCGATCGAGCGTGGAGTCGTAGAACGAGCCGAACTTCGAGGCGAGCCCCGTCTCCCGCGCCACCCGTCCGTCCAGGATGTCCATCATTCCCCCAAGGAGGAACACCACCACGCCGGCGACGATGGATCGCTGGAAGATCAGGATCGCCCCCGCCAGCGTGACGATGAAGCCGAACGAGCTGATGATGTTGGGATGCACCCGATTGCGGATGAGCGTCGCGACGACCGGATTCAGCAGCCGGACGAACCCGTTCTTGAACCACTCGGGCATGGGGCCTCCGCAACGAGAAGGCCCGCAGCCGCCAGAGCGGCAGCGGGCCCTCGCCTCACGTCGTTCGAGCGCGATCGCCCACTAAATATGGGCTTCGATCACCTCTTCGAGCCGCTGCTTGCGCACCGCCCCGACGACTGTCTCGACGACCTTTCCGTCCTTGAAGAAGAGGAGGCTTGGAATCGACCGCACCGCATACTGCTGCGCGGTGCGCTGGTTCTCGTCGACGTCTACCTTGCAGACCTTCAGGCGCCCCTCGTATTCGTGCGCGAGCTCGTCGACGGTGGGCGCGATCATCTTGCAGGGACCGCACCATTCGGCCCAGAAGTCGACCAGGGTGAGCGTGTTCGACTCCTTCACCTGGGCGTCGAACGTCTCGTCCGTGACCGTGTGGACTTTGCCGTTGGAAGCCATGGAGATTCCTTCCGGATGAGGGCCGTGGTCGCTCGACGGAGGCCCGCGTGAGTGGCTATACTAACGGCCGCCAGTTCGGAGTGTCAACCGAGTGGCTCGGTGTTCCTGACCCCCGTTTCCTCCTGCCGGAGGGGTCCGCGATGACTGTCCGACTCGCCCATGTAGGAATCGCCGTTCGCTCGATCGTCGACGCCCGCATCTTCTACGAAGAGGTGCTGGGACTCGAGGTCGAGAGCGTCGAGGAAATCGAGAGCGAGGGAGTCAAGGTCGCCCTCCTGCCCTTCCCCGGCGGCGAGATCGAGCTCCTGGAGCCCCTGTCCGAGGACACGCCGGTCGGTCGCTTCCTGGAGAAACACGGCGAAGGGCTACACCATCTCTCGTTCGAGGTCCCGGACGTGCACCGCTCGATCGTAGCCGGGATCGAGCATGGGGTGGAGACGGTGGGCGAGGCCCCCCGCAAGGGCGCCGAGGGCCGCGAGATCGCGTTCTTCCACCCCCTGTTCACCCACGGGGTGCTGATCGAGATCTGCGGACGGAAGAACGGCGGTCGCGGCGGCGACGTCGGTGACGACGCCGTCAGCGAGCTGCGCGAGGACGCCTACTAGTACTTCGCACCGCGCCGGTCAGGTAGTGGCCGCGGGCTCGCCTGCGCGCTCGAACTTCAGCTTCTCCCCATCCTCCGACACGTCGACGAGGACGTGGTCACCCTCCGCGAGACGCCCTTCGAGTAGCGCCACCGCGAGCGGGTTCTGGAGCCAGGTCTGGATCGCGCGCTTCAGAGGCCGCGCGCCGTAGACGGGATCCCAGCCGCGGCCGGCCAGGAACTCCTTGGCCGCGTCGGTCAGCTCCACGGTCAAGCCCCGGTCGGCGAGCACCCGCGCGAGGCGATCGAGCTGGATGTCGACGATCGCGCGCAGATCCTCTTCCCTGAGACGGTGGAAGATCACGATCTCGTCGACGCGGTTCAGAAACTCGGGCCGGAATTGGGAGCGCAGGGCGTCCATGACGCGCGCTTCGATCAGTGCCTCGTCCTCCTCCACCTGGATGTACTGGCTGCCGACGTTCGACGTCATGATGAGGACCGTGTTCGTGAAGTCCACTGTACGGCCCTGGCCGTCGGTGAGACGCCCATCGTCCAGAACCTGTAGGAGGATGTTGAACACCTCGGGATGCGCCTTTTCGATCTCGTCGAGGAGGATGACCGCGTACGGCCGACGGCGGACGGCCTCCGTCAGCTGCCCGCCCTCCTCGTAGCCGACGTATCCTGGAGGCGCGCCGATCAGCCGCGCGACCGCGTGGCGCTCCATGTACTCCGACATGTCGATCCGCACCATCGCGTCCTCGTCGTCGAACAGAAACTCGGCGAGGGCGCGGGCAAGCTCGGTCTTGCCGACGCCCGTCGGGCCCAGGAACAAGAACGAGCCGATGGGGCGGTTGGGATCCTGCAGTCCCGCGCGGGCGCGGCGAACGGCGTCGGCCACCGCCTTGATCGCCTCGTCCTGGCTCACCACGCGGCGGTGGAGCCGCTCCTCCATGCGGAGCAGCTTGTCGCGCTCCCCCTCGACCAGCCGGGCGACCGGGATTCCGGTCCAGCGCGAAACCACGTCGGCGATGTCCTCCTCGTCGACCTCTTCCTTGAGGATTCGCATGTCCTTCTGCCTCTCGTGTAGCACCGCTTCCCTGGCCTCGAGCTCCTCGCGAAGCTCGGCCATGCGCCCGTACTGGAGCTCGGCCGCTTTCTCCAGGTCTCCCACCCGCTGCGCCTGCTCGGCCGCGATGCGCGTGTTCTCTAGCTTCTCCTTGAGCTCGCGGATCCCCTGGATCGCCTCCTTCTCCTGCTGCCAGTGGGCCCGAAGCTCGTCGGCCTCGGCGCGCAGGTCGGCCAGCTCCTTCTCGATCCTCTCGAGCCGCTCCATGGCGGACGGGTTCTCCTCCTTGGCGAGCGCCCGCTTCTCGATCTGTAGCTGGCGGATTCGGCGCTCGATGACGTCGATCTCGATCGGCACTGAGTCGATCTCCATGCGGAGCCGCGAGGCCGATTCGTCGACCAGATCGATCGCCTTGTCAGGCAGGAAGCGGTCGGCTATGTAGCGGTGACCGAGCTCGGCCGCGGCCACGATCGCCGCGTCCGTGATCTTGACCCCATGGTGGACTTCGTACTTCTC
>DASSPT010000075.1:0-31394 GCA_035699465.1 Gemmatimonadota bacterium | reverse complement strand
GCGCTTCTCGCAGGCAGCGCCCAGCGGTATGTCGGGCGCGTGGAAGAGCTCCATATCGGGTCGTTTCGATTCCCGGACCTGTTGGCGCTCTTCGCCCAGGACGAGGAGGGAGACTTCGCCGCGGCGAGCAACGACGGGCTCATCGGGGGCGAGCTCCTCGGGCGGTTCCGTCTCGTCGTCGATTACCGCCACCGACGAGTGATCCTGGAGCCGGGGGACGCGATCGGCCGCCCCACCGAGTTCGACATGAGCGGCATATCGTTGAACGCGGTCGGCCCTGATTTCCTGACGTTCCGGGTGCGGTTGGTGATCCCCGGCTCTCCGGCCGAGGAGGCGGGAGTAGAGCCGGGCGACTTCCTTCTCGCCATCGATGGTCGGACCGCGGCGGATTACGGTCTGGACGTGATCCGGCGAATGTTTCGGCGGCCGGGCGAGCACGCGCTCACCTTGCGGCGCGGAGAGTCCAGGATCGAGGTGGTCCTCACCGCGCGTCGAATGATCTGAGTGGCTAGCGCGACCGTCTTCGAAGGCAGGCAGAGCTGGCGCAGGCTCCTCTTCCTCCACTGGCCCGTCCCGCCCGAGGCTGTGCGGGGCGTCGTGCCGCGGGAGCTTCCACTGGATCTGCGTGACGGATCCGCCTGGGTCACCGTCATCGCCTTCGACATCCGCTCCGCCCGGCCGCCGCTCGTCCCTCCCGGGCTGGGGATCGATTTCCTCGAGACGAACGTGCGGACCTACGTCCGGCTCGCGGGCGGAGAGCCCGCCATCTGGTTCTTTTCGCTGGAGGCGTCCTCGGCCCTCGCCGTGGCGGCGGCGCGACTCGCCTACGGCCTCCCGTACCGGTTCGCGCGCATGGAGCGGGCTTCGGAGGAGGGAGCCGAGGTCTACCGCACGGTGCGGCGGAAGGGGCCGGGCGCGCCGGGCCTCGAGGTCCGCTATCGCGTGGCCTCGCCGCGCGATCCGGCCGCGCCGGGATCGCTCGACGAGTTCCTGATCGAGCGCTACGCCCTCCACGTCGTGCGGCGGCGAGCGGTCCGGACCGTGCGGGTCCGGCATCGGCCCTATCCGCTCCGGGACGTAGAGGTCGACTCCGTTTCGGAGGACCTGCTGGCGGCAGGGGGGGTCGACCGGCCGGACACCGCGCCGCTTGCCCATTTCTCGGACGGCGTCGACGTCGACGTCCTGCGGGTCGTCGGCGACTAGCCCGCGCGCAAGGTGGTGGTCGGAGTTTCAGCGGTCGCAGGGATCCAGCGCCGGCTTGACGTCCACGACCGGCGTGCCGTCGATCGCCTCGATGGGACCGATCCGGAGCCGGGTTCCGGCCACCTCGCGCACCGTCACGCGATGAAGGCCGAGCGGGTTCGGCCGGTCCGGCGACCGCGTGGCGAACACGCCGGCGAGCGGGGCCGTGTGGTCGTCGCGCGGGTGGACCTCGAGGACGCCGCGGTCGGCCCGATGGAGCCACGTGATCACGAGGACCTGGTCGCCGGCCGAGATGCCGGAGAGCGCTCGCGCGTACTCGGGACGCACCTCGAGCCACGCGTCCGGCGCACCCTCGCTGCCCTGCCTGGGCGCCTGCGCCCGCCCCCGCAGGCTCGAGCGGATCGCCCCTACGGGCGCGAGCGAGGCACCGTCCGTCATCGGCGCTTACGACTGCCGTCGAGGCCCGCGACGACGCGCTCGAGGGCATCGAGGAAGCGCGGCCACCCGTAGCTCGCGCCCTCGAGATTGCGCCCGTCCTCTTCCGGTCGGAACCCGGAGTGCTCCACGCGGAGCTGCGTGCCGTCGGAGGTAGGGGTCAGCGTCCACGTGACGACGGTCTTCAACCCTCCCGGGGCCTCTTCGCCGGACGCATTCCAGGTGTACGCGAGGCGCTCGTTGGTCGCGACGTTCAGGACCTCGCAGTCGGTCACTCCGTTCCAGTGTGGCTGGGGCTCGGCGCGGAACTGGAATCGGTGCCCGACGATCGGCAGGAAGTCGTTCTGCATGAACCACTGCTCGAGCAGCGAGTTCTCGGTGAGCGCGCGCCAGACCTTCTCCGGTGGATGCGGCAGCTGACGTTCGAAGACGAGCGAGCGGGCGTCGGCATCGGATCTGCTCATCGGTCCATCTCCTCCAGCACGGATTCGAGTCGAGCGAGCCGGCTCCGCCGGAACTCGCCATAGACGCCCATCCAGTCGACGAGCGGCGCGAGCCCCTGCGGCCGGGCCCGGTAGTGGGTTCGGCGGCCCTCCCGCCGATGGCGGACGAGCCCGGCGCGCCCGAGAACGGCGAGGTGCTTGGAGACCGCGGGCTGGGTGACCCCCGCCCTCCGGGTGAGGACGACGACGGTCTGCTCGCCATCGCGGCACAACCGTTCGAACAGTGCCCGGCGGGTGGGGTCGGCGAGCGTGCGGAGGATCCGGTCGGTCGTCGCGGACATGCTCTACTCATAACCCGCCGGTTATGAATAGTCAATCCCCCGGAAGCGGAGGAAGGACGCCTCCACGCGCGGCGCCCGCAGCCTCCGCGCAAACCGCGCGGCGCGGAGCGGCATCCAATCCGTGACAGAGGAAGCCGCACCACTACCCGAACCGGAGGATGACGATGACCGGGACGAAGCGCACCAACCGACGCGCGGCCGGACTGGCCGCGACACTGGTACTGATACTGGCGACCACCGCGCTCGCGGGGCCGCCGTGGCTCTCGATCGAGCTGCCCGCCAACCCGTACGACCAGCTGACTCGAGGCGCGATCGCGCTCGTCCGCACGTACCATCACGGGATGCCGATGCAGATCCAGGCGCGCGGCACGGCCGAGGGCCTGGTCGACGGCGAGCGGGTGAGCATTCCGGTCGAGCTCGTCGCGACTTCCGCCACGGGCGTCTACGCGCTCCGGGGCGAGATCCCCGACAGCGGCTCGTGGGTGCTGGTCATCCGGGCCGGCGACGAGGACTACCCCGTGACCGCGATCGTCGATCTGGGTCCGGACGGCGCGGTGCGCGCGGTCGACGTGCCGCTGCGTGGCGGCAACCCGCCGATCCCGCGCGAGGTCACCGGCCAGGAGATCGACGCCCGGCTCCGCTCTCTCGCGTCGGCGGCGGACGGGACGCCGGGGCTGGTCCTCGCCAAGGCCGGGCACGGCGCTGGATCATGGCCGGTCGTCGGCGCGATCGTCCTGGGTCTCGCGGGCGCGGGCCTGTGGGGGTTCTCGCGCAAGCGATGAAGGCTGCGACGGGAGTTGCGCTGATGGCGGTCGGCGCGCTCGCGGGGGCTCTGCTCCTGCGCTTCGCGCCGATCGTCGTCGCGCAGGACGAGGAAGCAGGGAAGCCCGTGGACGTGATCCGGGCCCAGCGGATCGAGCTGGTCGACGAACGGGGCCGCGCGCGCGCGCAGCTGACGGTGGAGCCAGACGGAGAGGCGGTGCTCCGGACCCCGCGATCCGGAGGGGACGATCCGCGTCAAGCTCGGCGCCTCCGAGAGCGGCTCGGGTCTCGTGCTCCTCAACGATCGCACCGAACCGGGCGTCCACATGCGGGCGAATTCCGAGGGCTCGACGATCACGCTGGCGGAGAGCGGGAAGCCGGAGCGAGTGATCGCGCCCTGAGTCGCGGCGGGGATTTCGCGAGCGCGCCGACGACAAGCGATCAGGGATGACACAATACCAGCGTGCCATCCCTTGTCGCTTATGCCCGCCTAATTCTGCGGATAGAGCATCGTGAGGGTGCCGAGATCCTTCGTGGGTCGTGCGCCCTCTCGGAGTCGGAATGGGAAGCCGACGATCACGCCTTCACCCGCCGGCACCGTGCCAGTGAGCCGTACCCAGTACTCGTTCGATTCGCTCAATCCCGCGATCTGAGAAAGTCCAGACGCGCCGAAACCCGGCTGCAGCGGCAACGGCTCGAAGACCCGGGAATCGAAGACGAATTTGAAGACGACGTCGATCGATCGATCGACTTCGTGTGCGTAGGCGTACTCGAATACGACACCTTCGCCTTCTCTCAACCGGAGGCTCCCCAGTCCGAGGGGAGTCGTGCCGGCGTCCGTCGCTCCGCTGATCCAAGAAGATGGATCGATCATGGTCGGCGCCATCTCGGAGGCCATCATTCCTTCCGCTTCGGCAGCGGCTAAGCCCACGGGCAGCGTCACCTTAATGTCGCGCCCGCTTTCGGCGCCGAAGTATGTGAGGTCGCGCGCCATTCGGAAGAAGCACGGAGTCGTGCCGCTTTGAGACGGGTCATCCATGCGCAGGTCGAATGCGAATGCATGGGTCACATTCGGGCCGACCGATCCGGTGACGGGATCCTCTCCCGGCACCCAGAACTCTAGTCCTCGAGACTGAAACAACTTATAGAAACTGGCCGGCGTCCATGTCGTCTGGCCCGTATTCTTCATCGACACCGTGACGCTGACGGCTGATCCGTTGACGAACGTTCCGGGAAGAGTGTGACTCACGGCGATCGCGTCGTCGGGACCGACTGGGAAGTTCACGGTGATCGCCGCGGCGTCGTTTCTACCCTCCGAGGTGGCGGTAATCGTCGCCGTCCCGTTGGCTATACCCGTGACAGTTGCCGTGCCGCCATTACCCGAGACCGTGGCTACGCTCGCGTTGCTGCTGATCCATGCAATCGTCCGACCAGTGAGTATGTTGCCATTCGCGTCACGGAGTGTCGCAGTCAGCGTCGTAGTCCCGTTCTGCACGATGATCGATGCCGACGAAGGACTGACATCGACGGTTGCGACAGGCGGCCGCTGGACAACGACCCGGCGTTCCGGAGATTTTCGTCCTGCGTTCTCGCCGGTCCTGTCGGAGGGAGTAACGACTTCAGTGAGGACGCGAAAAGTCCTCTGTGCTGCCCCGTCCAAGGAGTATGAGTTTGTTCGGATAACCAGTTGGGGATTCCAATATGCGGTCCGCAAGATGGTTCCCGTAGCGACATCAAAGTTCACGCGATTCATAAGTTTGCCGCGAGGATCACCGGACCAGCTCGTCCCGACCGGAGAATCAAAACGAACGCGGACGTCTTCCGGAACAAGCGTATCACCAGGCACGAATTCAGCCGAGGTAAGCGGATTGTCGATCTCGATGATGTTGTTGGAAAACGTTACCGCCGTTTGAAGCTCGATGTGTACGAACGTGTCGGTGGAGCTCGAAGCCTGCGGATCCTCGACGCTCTTGTTCCGGACGATGATAGGCGCCTTCGTACTCTTCAGATGATCCACGATCCGCGTGTATGTCACCCCTCCGATCTTGAGGTCGACCTGATACCGTCCTGGCTTGATGCAGTGTTGCTCTATCATGGTGCTGTCGCGAAATCCGTTCTGGTCCATATCGTGCCATTCCCGCTTGTCTGCGGCACCAGACAGGCACGGATTGCCGGCCTCAGTGTCCACATTGTCGAACCAGCCCCACATGTTGTTGGGAGCATTGGACGGGATGGAACCACGCTGAAACATGATCGGCATTGTGCTGCTCGCAAGGCACCCGAAGCTATTGTTCGCCCGGAAGATGCAGACCTCAGCTCCGGAAATTGGGCGTAGCTTAACGCTGTCACCCGAGGTTCCCGTGTAGCGCATTGACGTTCGAAAGACTCCGCCTAGCAGCTCCTCTTCAGGTGTCGAGACTGCAACAGCCGTTTCGACCGAACGGTGGGGGATGGTTGCCGATTCGGGAGAAACCGGTGGGTCGGCGCATGACCCGATGAACAGGAGCAAAGAAGCGGCGAGAATCCACGCCGAGTGCCTCAATGTTTCACGCATTTTCCTCCAGGGTGTATTGTCGCATGGGATGTCAGCGGTTGAGGTAGATCGTGAGCTCGGAGGGTCCAGTCGCGGGAAGAAACTCTACTCTACTGCCAACCACCATGAAGGCGTTCCCATCCGGCCGATAAGCGATGCCTTGAGGGTTTACAGCGGTGGGTGGCAGACGATCCTCCCAGACGACTCGAAGGAAGGAGGACTCCATAAGTTGCACGGCTATATATCCGGCACCATGATCTCCTGTTGTTAGTGCCCATTCATTTCCGCCCGGTGCAACAGCCAATTCCTTGGCAGTTAATGGGAGATCTGCTGCGGTGAAACCAAACCGTATCATGTATGGTGAAGAGAGGGAGATTGCGGCCACGCGGTTCGAGAACGTCGCGAGCAGGTCCTCCTCGTTGAGCTGGATATCCAAGGCACCACCAAGTCGCTGGGGGTTTTCGGGCCAGAGATCGATCTGATCGATGAGGCGTCCCCGATCGGGCTCAATAACCAGAATGCCTTCCTGGGCGAACGAACTAGTGGTGGCATACAGGAGGTCCTCTCCGGGTCCGAATAGGAGCTCGACCATGTTTACTGGGTTATCGGGGTTAAGTTCGCTTACGACGCCCAGATCAATGACCCGATCTTCTACTCCGTTACCTAGGTCTACGACACTGATGAACGAACCGCTCTCCGGTCCAACCAGTTCGAGTCCGATGTACAGCTCATCGCGCGTCTCGCTGATCGCCGCGCCGATCCCTCTCGACGAAATCTCGATCGGTGTGAGGAAGGACTCCGAGCCGAGGTCGAATTGCGCCACCAGCGGCTCGTCGATGCTGACCAGGTAGAGCCGATTGCGACCTGCATCGACCACCGTCTCAGAAAGCGCGCTGATGGGGGATCGGACAACCTTGAGAAGGGTCAATGTCTCGAGGTCGACGATCGAAATGGCCGAGCCGCCGTTTTCCTCGGTCGTGACGAAGGCCTTCGTGCCATCCGGTCCGACCGTGACCTGCCCGGTGTTGATGGCCATTTCGGCCGCCAAGTCGAGGATCTTGTGGCGGGCGGCCGGGGGCAGTTCGAAGCTGATCTCCTCGAAGGTCTCGTTTCCCGCGCGATCGGCGGCCGAAACCGTCAGCCGAGCCCGGCCGCGGCGCAACAGGTTGTCCACTGTCTCCTCCACGATGAAGCCGGTGGAATCGAGGCGAGCGACGGTCCAAGCCTCTAGCAGACTGGCGCTATCTCCGGCCGGGCCCTTGACGGGATCGCGACTCACGAGCCGGATCGTGGTTGGATCGATACCCGCCATGGAATCGGAGAAGGCCACCTCGAGATCGACCAAGCCATCTCCGTCGCGATCGTAGGAAGCACCAGCCGGGAAACGGACTTCGATGAGTGGAGAGTCGCGGTCGATGGGTTGAGTGGGGACGCGCGAGTCGCTACAGGAGAGGCAGAGCGGGAGCAGGGAGAAATACGCTCGAAGCCGGCTTGCTGACTCGCGATGATTCAGGGATACGACCTCATGAGATGCCCTAACAGGATTGTACTCAAATATTACTATTTGTCTCAATATATATCCAAATGTTTCATCTGGCAAGCTACCGATCCGGTACCTCACTCGCTGTTGAAGAAAAGCGTCAAGTGTAGCTTCCGCGACATGTCTCGCGCCCCGGATGCGATCGTCGTCGGCGGCGGCCTGATCGGCTGCCTCGCGGCGCGCGCCCTCGCCGACGACGGGCGGCGCGTCACGCTGTTCGAGCGAGGCGCCGAGCTCGGCCGGAAGGCGTCGACCGCCGCCGCCGGCATGCTCTCCCCCCAGATGGAATGGGCGGAGGACCTCCTCGTCGAGGGGGCCGACGACCTGGCGCGGCGGACGGACGCCATGCTCGATCTCGGCATCGCCGCGCGCGGGCGCTGGCCGGCGTTCGCGGCCGCTCTCGAGGCCGAGACCGGCCGGCGCCTCCACTACCGCGACGAGGGCACGCTCGTCGTCGCGCTGACGGACGAGGAGGCGGCCGAGCTCGAGGCGCGGGCGCGGACGCAGCGCCGCCGCGGACTTCGCGCCGAGTGGCTGGAGCCGGGCCGCGTCCAGGAGCTCGAGCCGGGGATCGCCGGCGCCGCGCTTGGAGCCCTCTATATCCCCGACGACCGGCAGGTGGACCCGCTGCCCCTGATGGCGGCGGCCGGCGAGGCGCTGGCCGCCAGGCCCGGCGTCCGGATCGAAATCGGAACGACCGTTCGCGCGATCGTGTCGGCGGGCGGCCGCGTGACGGGCGTGGCGATCGAGGGCGGCACCGCGGGCGAACGTGGGACCGCGGAGGCGGAGCTCGTCGTCCTGGCGGCCGGAGCGTGGAGCGCGGGGATCGCGGGCCTCCCGCGACCGCTGGCGGTGCGCCCGGTCAAGGGGCAGATGGCGGCGCTCAGGCCCGCGGCGATGCCGATTCGCCACGTCGTCGGCGGGCGCGGCGCGTACTGCGTCCCGCGGGACGACGGCCGCATCGTCGTCGGGGCGACCGTCGAGGACGCGGGCTTCGACGAGCGCGTGGACCCGGCGGCCGTCGAAGCGCTCATCCGGGCCGCCGCGGCCGCCGTACCCGCCCTCGCCGCGGCGCCCGTCGAGTCGCGCTGGGCGGGGCTTCGCCCCGGAACCGCCGACGACCTGCCGGTTCTCGGTGAGGACCCCGAGCTCGCCGGGCTTCTCTACGCCACCGGACACTACCGCAACGGGATCCTCCTCGCGCCGCTGACAGCCGAGATCGTCGCCGCGCTCGCCCGAGGCGACGATCCTCCCGTCGACACGATCCCGTTCTCGCCCGCCCGGGCGGGGCTGGAAGAGCCGGCTTCCCGACAGTAGTACGACATCGAATCATTTCCCTGCGTCCGGTTGCGACCCCTCGGGACGCCGGATACTTTGACCCGCCCCATGACCCTCGCCGAGGCCGCTCCGTCGATCGAACGACTCTCGCACCCGCGCGGCCCGCGGCCGGCGATCGCCGTGCGTCGCCTCGGGCGCGTGGAGTACGACCACGCGTGGGCGATCCAACGGGAGCTCCTGGCGGCCCGGCAGGCCGGGCATGCTCCGGACACCCTGCTTCTGCTCGAGCATCCGCCCGTCATAACGCTCGGCCGCTCCGGGGAGACCGCGCACCTCCTCGGCAGCGAGGCCGAGCTCGAGCGCCGGGGAGTCGCGTTGGTCGCGACGGACAGGGGAGGCGACATCACGTTCCATGGTCCCGGCCAGATCGTGGGGTACGCGATCGTCGACCTGGCCCCGCGCGGCCGGGACCTCCACCGATACCTGCGGGACCTGGAGTCGGTCCTGATCCGCGCGCTCGCGGAGTTCGGCATCGTCGCCGGGCGCGTCGAAGGGTTGACCGGGGTATGGGTCGGCGACGCCAAAGTGGCGGCGATCGGGATTCGCGTCTCGCGCTGGGTCACGCACCACGGCTTCGCGCTCAACGTCGACACCGACCTCTCCTACTTCGACCTGATCGTGCCGTGCGGGATCGCCGACCGGCGGGTCACGTCGATGGAAGCGCTCCTCGGCGGCGCGGTCGACCGCGGAGACGTCGAGGACGCGCTCGAACGGGCCTTCGAGACGGTGTTCGCATGACGGTGATCTCGATCGATGGTGTCGAGACCGCCGGGCGCCCGCCCGTCGAAACGGCCCCGCGCCCACGCAAGCCCGAGTGGCTCAAGATCCGAGCCGGCGGCGGGCCGCGATTCGCGAGCGTCAAGCAGGCGGTCGAGGAGCGCGGGCTCCACACCGTGTGCCAGGAGGCGCGCTGCCCGAACATGGGCGAGTGCTGGGGGCACGGCACCGCGACGTTCATGATCCTCGGCGACATCTGCACGCGCGGTTGCCGCTACTGCGCAGTCGACAAGGGAATGCCGACCGAGCTCGATCTCGACGAGCCGGCGAAGCTCGCCGACGCGGTCGTCGAGATGGGCCTTTCGTACGTCGTCATCACGTCGGTCGATCGGGACGACCTCGCCGACGGAGGCGCGTCGATCTTCGCGGCCTCGATCCAGGCGATACGCGAGCGCTCGCCCGGGACGTCGGTCGAGGTGCTCGTCCCCGACTTCCGCGGGAACTCGGAAGCCCTCCGCACGGTGCTCGACGCGCGCCCGGACGTCCTCAACCACAACGTCGAGACCGTGCCGCGCCTCTACCGGCGCGCCCGGGGCGGCGGCGACTATGCGATCACGCTCGAGCTTCTGGCTCGGGCCCGCGGGTGGGCCCCGGGCATGGTGACTAAGACGGGCATGATGCTCGGGCTCGGCGAGGAGACGGCCGAGGTCCTGGCCGTCATGCGCGACCTGGTCGAGCGCGACGTCGACATCCTGACGATCGGCCAGTACCTGCGGCCCACCGATTGGCACCTGCCGGTCGAGCGATTCGTGCATCCCGACGAGTTCGCCGAGCTGGCGCGGATCGGCGAGACGATGGGCTTCGCCCATGTCGAGGCCGGCCCGCTGGTCCGGTCCTCCTATCGGGCCGACCGGCAGCTGATGAAGAGCCGCGCCGCGAAGGCCGCGTCCCTCGAAGCGAGCTGAGATCCCTTCCCCCGGAATGGTGGAGATGGCGGAGAAGAAGACCAAGGGCAAGAGGAAAACCGCGACCGCGGAGGCCGTGACCGAGTCCGCGGCCGAGTCTCAGGAGACGGGCAGGATCACGGGGGAGGGAGCCGCGCCCACCGGCGAGGCGAAGGAGGACTTCCAGGCCCTCCAGCGCCGGCGTGAAGAGCTCGCGCTCGACGTGTCGCGCGCCTTCCCCGACAAGTACCGGATCTCGGGAGAGATGGAGGGCTGCTCCGACGCGGCCAAGATCGATCTGCTCGAGCGGCTCGTGCGGACCCGCACGTTCGACGCTCGCATGCGGCGGCTGTTCCGCCAGGGACGCTTCGAGGGCACGTTCTACTCGCAGATCGGGCAGGAGGCGTGCGACGTCGTCATCGCAGCGCAGCTAGAGAAGACCGACTTCGTCGGTCCCTCGCACCGGGATCTCGGCGCGTCGGTGGGCAAGGGCATTCCGCTGACCGCGCTCGCGGCGCAGGTCTACAACCGTGTCGACTCGCCCGACGGCGGGCGTTACACCGCGTGCCACTACTGGCATCCCGAGTACTGGGTGATGCAGCCCTCGACCTCGATCATGATGAACTGGATCGCGGCGACGGGCGCGGCGTTCGGATTCAAGATGCTGAAGAAGAAGGGCGTCGCGGTCGCGTTCGGCGGCGACGGCGCCACCGCCCACGGCGACTTCCACGAGGGCTGCAACTTCGCGGGCGTCCATCGACTGCCGATCGTCTACGTCATCCAGAACAACCTGTGGGCGGAATCACTGCCGCTCTCCCTGACGACCGCCCTGACGGATCTCGCGCACCGCGCCGACGCCTACGGTTTTCCCGGCGTGACGATCGACGGGAACGACGTGATCTCGGTGTGGAACACGACCCGCAAGGCGCTCCAGCGCGCCCGGGGAGGGGAAGGCCCCACGCTGATCGAGATGAAGACCTACCGCTGGTTCGGCCACTCCGACATCGATCCCGCCGATTACCGCAGCGAGGACGAGGTGGAGGAATGGACCGAGCGCGATCCGCTGCCGCGCTACGTCGCCTGGCTCATGGAGAACGAGGTGCTGGACGAAGAGAAGCTGGAGGGGATCAAGCAGGCGATCCGCAAGGAGGTCGAGCAGGCGGTCGAATTCGCCGAGGCGAGCGCGCGGCCGGAGCCCGACGCGTTCCTGTCCGAGGTCTTCGTCCACGAGTATCCGGGCTTCGACATCCGGGCGGGCAGGTAGCCGTGGCCGCCATCACGTACATCGACGCCATCAACCGCACGCTCCACGAGGAGATGCGCCGCGACGAGACCACGTTCCTGATCGGGGAGGACACCGGCATATACGGCGGCGTGTTCAAGGCGACGCGCGGCCTGCTGGAGGCGTTCGGCCCCGAGCGCGTGATCGACAGCCCGATCTCGGAGTCGCTGATCGCGGGCATGACGGTCGGGGCGGCGATGGTGGGGTGCCGGCCGCTGCCGGAGATTCAGTTCGCGGACTTCATCTCGCCGGGCTTCGACCAGATCGTGCAGCAGCTCGCGCGCTACCGCTGGCGGACGAACGGCACCTACGCGATGCCAGTCACGATCCGTTGCCCGTGGGGCGGCGGCGTGGGCGGCGGCGTGTTCCATTCGCAGTCCAACGAGGCGTGGTTCATGAACGTTCCCGGTCTCGTCATGGTGGCGCCGTCGACGGTGCGGGACGCGGCGGGGCTCCTGCGCGCCGCGATCCGGAGCGAGGACCCGGTCCTGTACTGGGAGCACAAGAAGCTGTACCGCTCGATCAAGGACGAGCTTCCCGAGGGCGAGGAGATCGTCACCGAGATCGGGAGGGCGCACGTGGCGCGGGAAGGGGGAGATGTCACCGCGATCACGTTCGGCTACCTGCTCCACGAGACGCTGAAGGCGGCGGGAGCGCTGTCGGGCGACGGGATCGAGGTCGAGGTCATCGACCTGCGGACGCTGCTGCCGCTCGACACGCCCACGATCCTCGAGTCCGTGTCGAAGACCGGCAAGGCGGTCGTCATCCACGAGGCCCCCAAGATCGGGGGGATCGGCGGCGAGATCGCGGCCATCCTCGCCGAGGAGTGCTTCTGGGAGCTGGATGCGCCGGTCAGGCGGCTGACGGGATTCAACACGTCGTTCCCGGCCGCCAAGACGATGGAAGACTACTACATGCCGAACGCCGAAGAGATCGCCGCCGCGCTCCGCGCGACCGCCGAGACGTAGGAGGATCGCGAGATGCCGCTGGAGATCAAGGTCCCGTCGCTCGGCCAGAGCGTCCCCGAGGCGACGGTCGGCAAGTGGCTGAAGAAGGTGGGCGAGGACGTCGCGGCGGACGAGGCCGTGGTCGAGCTCGAGACCGACAAGATCAACATGGAGGTGACGGCCTTCCGCGGCGGCAAGCTCGCGCGGATCGACAGGGAATCGGGCGCCACCGTCGCGGTCGGGGAGACCCTGGGCGTGATCGCGACCGAAGGGGAAGAGGTGAAGTCCGCCCCCGCAGCGGAGGGGGAGGAGCCGGCCGCCGAAAAGGCCGCGGCGGAGGAGAAGCCCGCCGAACAGGCTGCCGGGCAGAAGCCGGAAGCGAAGCCCGCCGCCAGTAGGCCGGCAGCGAAGCCTGCCGCCGAGGCCCCGGCCGGGGCACAGCGCCCGGCGCCCGAGAGGCCCGCCGCTCCGCGCGGCGAGGCCGTGATCCCCGAGGACATGAAGACCTCGCCCGCCGTGCGGAAACTCGCGCGCGAACACCGGATCGACCTGACCCGGGTCACGGGCACGGGCCGGGACGGCCGGGTGACGCGCGACGACGTTCTCGCGTACCTCGAGTCACCCGCCGCGGCTGCGGCTCCGGCGCCCGCCGCGGCACCCGCCCCCGCCGCTCCGGCCCGCGAGTACGGGCCCGACGAGCCGACCGAGCGCGTGTCCATGACCCCCATCCGAAAGACGATCGCGCACCGCATGATCGAGTCCAAGCACACGTCGGCCCACGTGACGACCGTGGACGAGGTGGACATGAGCGCGGTGGTCGAGCTCCGAGAGCGCCTCAAGGACGGGTTCCTCGAGCGGCACGAGGTCAAGCTGACCTACATGCCGTTCATCGCCAAGGCGGCGATCGCCGCGCTCAAGGAGTTCCCGCAGGTCAACGCCTCGATCGAGGGCGAGGAGATCGTCTACCACCGCTTCTGGCATCTGGGGATCGCGGTCCATACCGAGGCGGGCCTCGTGGTCCCCGTCATCAAGCACGCCGATCGCATGTCGATGGTCCAGATCGCCAAGGCGATCGACGATCTGGCGACGCGCGCCCGCGAGCGCAAGCTCGAAATGGACGAGATCCAGGGCGGCACGTTCACGCTGACGAACGCGGGCGGCTTCGGCGCGCTCCTGACGACGCCCGTCATCAACCAGCCCGAGGTCGCGATCCTCGGGATCCACAAGATCGAGGACCGGCCCGTGGCGCGGAACAAGCAGGTCGTGATCCGGCCGATGATGTGGCTCGGTCTCTCCTACGACCATCGGCTGGTCGACGGGGCGCCGGCCGTTCAGTTCCTCCGCCGTGTCTGCGAGCTCCTCGAGAGCCCCGAGCGGCTCCTGCTCGAGGCGTAGGAGGCGCCGTGGCGGACGAGAAGACCTACGACGTCGTCGTGATCGGCGCGGGGCCGGCGGGCTACGTGTCCGCGATCCGCGCCGCGCAGCTCGGCCTCTCCGTGGCGTGCGTCGAGCGCGAGTTCCTGGGTGGCACGTGTCTGAACGTGGGCTGCATCCCGTCCAAGGCGCTCCTCGACGCGTCCGAGCACCTGGCGTGGATCCGCGAAGGCGCGGCCAGAGTCGGCATCGTCGTCGGGGATGTGAACGTCGACTGGCCGACGATGCAGAAGCACCGCGCGAAGGTCGTCGACTCCAGCACCAAGGGGGTCGCGTACCTGTTCAAGAAGCATGGGATCACGCACCTGGCGGGCGAGGGCGGCTTCGTCGAGCCGGGCATCATCGACGTGACCGGCACCGACTCGACGACGCGCGTCCGCTACGGCGCCGCGATCGTCGCCACCGGCTCCGCGCCCATCGCGCTGCCCGGCGCGCCGTTCGACGGCGAGCGGGTCATATCCTCCACCGAGGGCCTCGCGCTGGACGAGATCCCGCAACGGCTGGTCGTCGTGGGCGGCGGCTACATCGGCCTCGAGATGGGATCGGTCTACCAGCGGGTGGGCACGAAGGTCACGGTCGTCGAGGCGCTCGACACGATCCTGCCCGGCATGGACCCCGATCTGTCGAAGGAAGGGATGAAGGTCTTCAAGAAGCAGGGACTCGACATCCGCGTCGGCACGAAGGTCACCGGCGTCGATGTGGGCGAGTCAGGCGTCGGGGTCACGGTCGCGGGCCAGGGGGGTGAGGAGACGATCGAAGCCGACGCCGTGCTGGTCGCGATCGGCAGGAAGCCGGTCACGAACGGCCTCGCGCTGGAGCGCGTCGGGGTCGAGACGGACAAGAAGGGGTTCGTGAAGGCCGATGGCCTCAGGGCCGCCGAGAACGTATGGGCGATCGGCGACGTGATCGGTGGGAAGATGCTGGCCCACAAGGGCATGGAGGAAGGCGTCGTGGTCGCCGAGAAGATCGCCGGCCGCGAGGCGGAGATGGACTACTTCCCGATCCCCGGCATCGTCTATACCCACCCGGAGATCGCGACCGTCGGGTTGACCGAGCCCGAGGCCGCCCAGGCGGGCCACGAGATCAAGGTCGGGCGGTTCCCGTTCAGCGCGAACGGCCGCGCGCGCTGCATGAACGAGACGACCGGCTTCGTGAAGATGGTCGCCGACGCGGCGACCGACCGCATGCTGGGGTGCCACATCCTGGGCGCCCGCGCCGGCGACCTGATCGCCGAGCTGGTCGCCGTCAGCTCCTTCCGCGGCAGCGCCGCGGACGTCGCGCTCACCGTCCACGCTCATCCGACGCTCGCCGAGGCCGTCAAGGAGGCCGCCCTCGACGTGCACGGCGAGGTGCTCCACATCTGAAGGACCTGCTGTCCGCATTGCGGAAAGCGTGCCGGACACTTCCCGAGGTGAACGAGGAAGTCGACGGTTTCGGCCACACCGTGTTCCGCGTGGGGAAGAAGTCCTTCGTCATCGCCGGAATGGGGGAGCGGGGCAGCGCCGTCTCGATCAAGTCGGATCCGGTCAATCAGGCGATCCTGGTCGACCGCGGGCCATGGTACCGGACGCCCTATATCGGGCAGCACGGCTGGGTGACCGTCGACGACCCCCGCCCGCGGGACTGGCCCGAGATCACCGAGCTGATCGTCGACGGCTACCGTCTGGCGGCCCCCAAGCGCCTCGTCAGGCTACTTCCCGACTGACGAACTATCGCCGCGGGGGCCGCGGCCTGGCTAGCGCCCCTGCCGGGGTTGGGACTGCCGGATCCTCTCGCGGACGTCCTCGACCCCTTCGCCGGCCTGGCGCTTCTGATCGCCGTCCTTCTGCTGGCGCTCGCCCTCGGCCTCTTCCAGCTCCTGCTCGCGGCCGTTCGGGCCCGGGTGCTTCGACCGTGGGCTCTCTCGCTTCGGGGCGGCCATCACCGTTTCAGCCGCTTGCCGGCCTCCTCGATCTTCTCTCCGGCCTCGCGCTTGATCTTCCCGTACTCCTCCTGGAACTCGCCCTCGGCGCGATCCTCTTCGGCCTCGATCTCCGTCTCGGGCTTGTCCGTCCAGTCACCGACCTTCTTCTTGGCCTCCGCGGCCGCCTGCTTGGCCTTGCCCTCGAGCTCGTCGCGATTCGGGATTCCCATGGTGTCTCCTTCGCAAAGGTTTCGGCCCGTTGATCATCCAGCGAGCCGACCGTCTAACGAGAGCATACGTGGTGGCAGCAGGCGGGGCGGTACGGCGGCTTACTACTTCTCGCCGTTGTCGGCGGTGGTCTCGGCGCGGGCGCGGAACACCTCTTCGGTCATGTTGCGGATGATTCCCGTGAAGTAGGAGAAGAGGCCCTCGACGAGCGAATAGTTGTCGGCCAGGATCTGGCCCATGTCGGCGCTGTGGATCGCCAGCGTGCGCGTGTCCTCGATGGCGCGCGCGCTGGCCGAGCGCGGGCGGCGGTCGAGGATGGCGAACTCCCCCGTCGACTTGCCGGGGCCTACGACCGTGACCTCGTGGCCGCCGACCTCGATCCGAATCTTCCCCTGCAGGACGAGGTACATGTAGTCGCCCTCCTCGCCCTCGTAGAACAGGTAATCGCCGGCCTGGAACGTCCGCTCCTCGGCCACGGAGGCGATCTGCAGCAGGTCGTCGGCCGCCAGGCCGCTGAAGAGCTCCACCTGCCTGAGCGCCGCGGCGCGCTCGACCGATGACATCGCCATTCCGTTCTCCCCGTGTCCGTCGATCACGTGGCGCGCGAGCGGGCGAACCATCGGGTCGCCGCTCACGGCCAGGCGTTCGAGCTCCGGCGCCAGCTCTCGTGGAAACCAGGCCTCGGCGAGACCGACCGCGTACGCCTGTAGCCATGGCTCGCCTTCCTCGAACACCCGCTCGAGGTCGTCCTCGAGGTCGCGGTCGTCCAAAGCATACCACTGGCGTCCGATCTCGGCTCGGCGCGAAGGGCTGAGGTCGGGGTCGATGAGCGGCAAGAGGCGCGCCGAGTCCTCGCGGGCGAGCGCGGTCTCGAGGAGCTCGAGCGCGTGGGCGCCGTTGTCCGTGTCCTGGGCGACGAGGCCGGCGTACGCGAAGTAGATCGTCTGCGGGCTGTAGATGAGTCCCTGAAGCCGGAACGCGCGCTCGATCGTGGACGAGGCCTGATACGTGAGCGCGCTGTGGTACGCCCTGCCGACCGACGCGCCGTCGGCGTCCTCGCGCTCCAGCGCCTCCTGGAGCGTCGCGAGCTGACGCTCGGTGGCATAGGAGGCGGCCAGCTCCTGACCGAGCTCCGAGCGGACGAGCGCGGTCGACACCTCCCAGCTCGGGTACCGGCGTCGGAGCTTGTTCAGCGCCTTGAGCGCGTAGAGCCGGTGCTTGGAGACGGACAGGGCCGAGAGCCCTTCGAGGAGCGCCCGGTACGCGGCCCGCGTGCCGATCTGGACGAATACGCCCGGAAGCCAGCGCCGGAGCTCCTCGGACAGGAGCGGATCGCGGAGCGCCGCGGACAGGAGCGGCAGCCCCTCCTCGCCGTACGCGGCCAGGGCGTCGCGCGCCAGCGCGCGGGTCTCGCGCGACCCCAGCCGGCGCAGGATCGGGGTGACGAGGTCCCGCCGCGCCGCGCGGCCGGCGCTCCTCAGCGCCGCCCGCACGACCTCGGTGTCCGCGTCGGCGAGCAGCGGCTCGAGCTGGAGCTGAAGCGGATGGTCGGCGGGGATCCGCCCCAGCGCGCGCGCGACGGCGCGCCTGAGCGGAGCGTCCCGATCGCCCATCCGGCGCACGAGTCGCACCAGGCGGTCCGCGGCCGCGCGCGCCTGCTCCTCGTCCCCGTGCCGGATCATGTCGGCGATCGCGATCTCGACCAGGTCCGGATCGTCGCCCTCGAGCCCCGTCTCCATCCGCGGCAGGTACCGGCGGGGCTCGATCTGGCAGAAGAAATGGAGCGCGAGCGCGCGCACGCGGCCGTCGGGGTCGTCCAGGAGAGGCTGGACCGCGCCCGCCTCCTTCGGGTCCGCGATCGCGTTCACGGCTTCGAGCGCGCGTGCGCGGACCCCCGGATCCGGGTGCCCGAGGAGCGCCACCATCTCCCTACTGATCGCGTCGGGGGGGATGATCTTCAGAACGTCGAGCGCGTAGTGGACCTCATCGGCCGCGGCCGTCGGGTGGAGGGTGGCGATGATCTGGCGCACGGTCTCGGAGTCCAGGTTCTCTTCGACGGCCGCAGCGAGATCGATGTCCCGCACGGAAAGGAGCTTTTCGAGCGCCTGCCGGTACGTGCGCCGGACGCCCAGCACCGCGAGGAGCCACACGATCACGAGTCCGAGTGCGATCAGCGCCGGCCCGCGGCCCGCCAGGGCCGCCGTGCCGCTCAACACCAGGATCATCACGCCGACCAGCGCATCCGCACCGCGGTTCGCCACGACGTCGATGAACGGCTTGGCCCGCTGCTTCAAAATCGTGGGCACCGGCAGGTAGAGGATCTCGCGCGCCGCCTGGTCGACGGAGTAGCGCAGGGCCTGGTCCGCCCCCTTGGCCGCGGATGCGGCCCAGATCCCGGGTGCCAGCAGCATCCAGGCGACACCGCCTCCCATCCCCAGAGGCAGCACGAACAGCGCGCCTACGACCCCTAGAGCGCGCAACACCCAGCTCACGAAGAACAGCTGAAACAGAAAAGCGACCAGATTGTACGCGGCGAAGATCTGACCGAAGAATTCCGCCTGCTGAGGACGGCCCGGTATCGCCTCCTCGACCGCGGCGTTGAACAGCCAGTCGACGAACGTCGAGACTAGCACGGCCGCGAAGACCATCAGGGCGATCATGCGCAGATGCGGGACCCGGCGGATCACCTCTAGGCCGCCAGCCACCGAGCGCGGGGCCCGCTCGGGCCGCTGCTTGAACCGGCTGTCGGCCCCGCGCAGCTTGCCGATCCGGAACACGCGCGCGGCCAGGACGGCACACAGCAGAAGCTGAAGGCACCCCAGCCACATGAGGTTCCCGGTTCCGAGCGGCTCCGCGAGGAAGCCCGCGACTGCGCTCCCGATCACGCCGCCTACCAGGCCGCCCGTGCCGATGAACCCGAAGATCCGCTTCGCCTGCCGTGGATCGAACAGGTCGCCGCTCAGGAGGAAGAACTGACTGACGAGGACGAGCGTGAAGACATTGAACCATACGTAGAAGGCGCCAGCGCTCCATGCGTTGGGCTCGACGAGCAGCAGGCGGAACACGACGACCGTTCCCACGGAGAAGATCAGCGAGCCGATCGTCTGGCGGCGGCGGTCGAGCGGCGCGATCCAGCTCGCGTATACGGAAGTGGACACGACGCTCACCACGGCGCCCGCGATGTAGGCCCAGGGCAGGTTCTCCGATCCCGCCGTCGTCAGGAAGAATGCGTTGCGGGCCGGTTTGAGGAGGTGCTGAGTGGACGTGAGGAGAAAGAAGTATCCGAACAGCGTGATGACGAGCGGCCATTCCGCCTGGCGGACGTGAACGGCATTGCGCAGCCACCCGCCGAGGCCGCGTTCACGCGCGGTGGACGGGGTCAGTCTCGCTCTAGCGGGCGGCGGCCCGCGAATCCGCCGTCGGGGGAATGCCAGAACCCGATCCGGTCCTCCCCGTATCTCCAGCAGAGGTAGGCCAGCTCGCCGTCGATCATGGTGGGGAAGTCGACGAGTCCGAGGTCGATGCCTTTGAACTCGACGCCCAGGTTCTCGAGCTCGGAGGCGGCCTCGGAGAGCTTCTCCGTCAGCGTGTCGATCTCGGAGCGCAGCGAGCGGGTCTCGCGGCGGGGGGTCTCGGACGGCGCGCCTTCTAGGCGATCGAGCAGCGCCTGGCGCTCGGCGTGGTCGTCCATCATTCCCTTGACGATGACACGGATCAGGGGGAGCATGCGCTCCGCCTCCCCGACGTCGAACAGGCGGACGCCCTGGCCGAGCGCGCTCGACACCTCAGTGCCCTCCCTCGAGAGTTCGCCGGGACACTACAGCCGCTCGATCTCCCGGCGGGCGCCGAGGATCTCCACGCAGTCGAGGTAGAGGCGGCGCTCTTCGCCCTCGCTCAAGAGCCCGTGCTTGTACCGCTCGTAGTCTTCGGGGAAATGCTCGCGCATGATCGAGTAGATGCGGATCTCGTCACCGGAGCCGCGGTCGAACGTGATCTCGACGCGGGGAAGCCACCGTCCGACTGCGCGCGCGATCCAGAACAGAACGAGGACGATGAGTACGATCTTGAGCATGGTTTCAGTCTACCGGACCCCACCCCAAAAAACAACGCCGGGAAGGGATGGAAAACGTCGGTAACCATACGATGCGGAGGTCGATCAAAACGGGTCAGCTGCAAGGCGGGCGACGAGAGGATTCCGAGGCGTAGCACGAGCTACGCCGCAGGAAGACACGAGGAACCCAACGCCGCAGATGGCCCGTTTTCATCGACCGACCCGCATGGTGCCCAAGAAGGGATTTGAACCCCCACGGGCGCAAGCCCACACGACCCTGAATCGTGCGCGTCTACCAATTCCGCCACTTGGGCATCATGCGGGGCCGTCGACCGGCCGGGTGCAGCGGGATGCAAAATATCCGCCACTGGTTCCCGGCGTGCAACAGGACGGCGCCGTCTTGCGAAACGGGGTGCGCGGCCCCATCTTTGCATTCCCATCTGCAAGACCCCATCCGGTGAGCCATATGAGCGCCGAACACAGAGTGGCGCAGAATCGCAAGGCGCGGCACGACTACGAGATCCTGGACACCGTCGAGGCGGGTCTCGTGCTGCGCGGCGTGGAGGTGAAGTCGGTGCGCGAGGGCAAGGTGAATCTGCAGGACGGGTGGGCGACGGTCGATCGGGGGGAGGCCTGGCTCCACGGAGTCCACATCAGCCCGTACGATCCGGCCAGCCGCTGGAACGTCGATCCCGTCCGCTCCCGCAAGCTCCTTCTCTCCAAGGACCAGATCCGAGACCTCGCCGCGCGCGTCTTCGAGAAGGGGCTGACGCTCGTGCCCCTCGACCTCCACTTCCGGAACGGATACGCCAAGGTGACGATCGCCGTGGCACGCGGAAAGCGGAAGTACGACAAGCGGGAGGCCATCAAGCGCCGCGAGATGGATCGCGAAGCCGACCGCCACGCGGGCCGCAGATGAGCGCAGGCCCCATCCGCAGGTCGGCATTCCGCGCCACCGCTGTCGCGTGGCTCGTCCTGGCCTGGGCGGCCGGCGCCTCGGCGCAGACCGCGACCGTGGCCGTCGACGGAGTTCCGCGGAGCGTCCCGCTGATCGAGCGTCAGGGTCACCGCTTCGTCGCGCTCGAGGACGTCGCGGGCCTCCTCGGCGGCCGGATAGCCGAACAGGCGCCGGAGCGCGCTGTGCTCGACGTGGACGGCGTGCGTCTCGTGGTCCGCCGCCGCTTGCCGTTCGTCGAAGTGGACGGCAAGTGGTATCAGATGGTCGATCCGGCCCAGAAGGACGAGCGCGGGTTCTGGCTTCCCGCCTCGAGCCTGACCCAGCTCCTGCCCGTCGTCTGGCCGGGAAGGTTCCCGACCCAGGTCCCCGGTGGAAGCGTGGCCCCGAATCCCCGGCCGGAGCGCGAAGAGCCACGGGAAGAGCCCGGCCGCGAGAGGGGCACCGAGAGCGGAATGATCGGCGACCTTCGCGGCGTCGACGTGTGGGTCGAGCCGGGCAGAACGCGGCTCGACTTCCACATCGCGCGCGTGCCGGGGGTCGAGGTGGACGACGGGCTGCCGGGCACTCTGCAACTGCGGCTCGCGGGAGTCTCGATCCCGGCCAGGGTAGCGCGCGGGCTGGCAGGAGTGGGACTCGTCGACAGCGTCTCCGTGACCCCGGCCGGCGACGGCAGCGCGATCACGTTCTGGCTCGACCCCGGCGCCACTCTGTACGCGGTGGCGCCGCTCCGCCGGCCGAGCGGACTCGAGGTCGTGCTCCTCGCGACGCCGCGCGGAGAAGTGGCCACGATGCTCGCCTCGGACGTGTCGGTCCGCCGCGCGGACGTCCCGCGTCCGCACGTCGAGCCGGACACGCGCCCGGAGGAACCGGCGGTCGCGTTGCGTACGGGCGACGCGCCCGTCGTGGTGGAAGACGCGCCGCGCGAACCCGCGCCGATTCCCGTCCCCCACGCGCCGGGCGACGGGTGGACGATCGTCCTCGACGCGGGTCACGGCGGGCGGGATGCGGGCGCGATCGGGCCCAACGGCGTCCGCGAGAAGGAAGTGACGCTCGCAGTGGTGAGGCGGCTTGCCGACCGCCTCGGGGGTGTGCCGGGCGTCCGCGTGGTCCTGACCCGCGACCGCGACGAGTTCGTGGCGCTCGGCGAGCGGACCCGGATCGCGAACCGCGAGAAGGCGGACCTCTTCGTCTCGATCCACGCCAACAGCGCGGAGAATCGCACCGCCGAGGGATTCGAGACGTACTTCCTGTCGGCGGCCAAAACCGAGGACGCGCGGCGCGTCGCGCGCATGGAGAACTCCGCGGTCCGCTACGAGAACCCGTCGATTGACCCTGAATCCCTGGGAGAGTTAAACTTCATTCTTTGGGACCTGGCGCAGAACGAGTATCTCCGCGAGTCGAGCACGCAGGCGGAGTCCGTGCAGGAGGAGATCGACCGGCGGCTTGCCCTGCGCAGTCGAGGGGTCAAGCAGGCCGGTTTTTTCGTTCTCAACGGGGCTTTCATGCCCGCGATCCTGTTCGAGATGGCGTTCATCAGCAATCCCAAAGAGGAATCCCTGCTGGATGATCCCGCGTTCCAGAACCGCATCGCCGACGGGCTCGCCGAGAGCCTGCTCGCGCACCTCGATCGCTACAGCCGCAAGGTGTACCCAGCGTCGGCCGCGCGCTGACGCGCGGCTCCTCGTCCTCGCGCTCGCGGCGCTGTATCTGGTTCCCGCCTGCGCGTACCTGAACACGTTCTACAACGCGCGGCAGGCCTACGACGAGGGCGTCCGGCTCTCCGCCGGGTCCGACTCGCTATCCCAGTCCGCCCGCGAAGCGTTCCAGTCGGCGGCCGAGAAGAGCGCGATCGTGCTCGAGCGCTATCCCGACTCCGAGTACGTCGACGACGCGCTCTTCCTGATGGGCGACTCCTTCTTCCGGATGGGCAGCTGGGCGGACGCGGCCGCCTCGTACGAGCGGTACGTGATCCGCTTCCCGGAGGGCGAGCACGCGGCGGCCGCGCGGCTCGGCTGGGCGCGCTCCGAGCGGCGGCTCGGCGACACCGCGGCCGCGGCCGCGGCACTGGCCCCGATCCTGGACCAGCCCGCGTCCGGAGTCGCCGAGAGCGAGGTCATCTACGAGCACGCGCTGATCCTGCTCGCGACCGGGCGGCGCGAGCAGGCGAGGCAGACGTACGACCGGCTGCTCGCCGAGCATCCCGAGTTCGCCCGCGACCGCGAGCTGACCGTGGAGTTCGCAGACGCGCAGCTGGAGGCGGGCGAATACGACGACGCGCTGGCCGCCTACCGCGCGCTCGCCGCGGCGACGACCGAGCCCCAGTACCGGCGCACGATCGAGATCCGCGCCGCGCGCGCACTGGCCCTCGAGGGGCGTGGGGCGGAGGCGCTCGACGCCTACGATCGGGTGCTCGCCGGCGCGCTCCCGGACTCGCTCGCCGCCGAGGTCGAGGTCGAGAGGGGCGCGATCCTCGAGTCCAGGGGAGAATGGGACGCGGCGGACGAGGCGTACGTCCGGGTGGCGGAGCTGGCTCCGGGTTCGCCGACCGCCAGCCGGGCCACGCTCCACCGCGGCCGGATCGTGTGGAGGGTGCGGGGGGAACGGGAGGCCGGACTCGACGTTCTCCTGGACGCTTTCATCCACTCGCCCGCCAGCGCGTGGGGGGACTCGGCGCGCAACGAGTCGCGCGCGCTGGCGCGCCTCCTGCACTACGAGCGGATCGCCGAGGGCGAGGTCCCGGTGCCCCAGATCGAGAGGGAGGGCCTGGCGCGCTCCACCGCCATGTACCGGCTGGCGGAGGAGGTGCTCGAAGTGGAGCAGGATCGCGAGGCGGCTGCGGAGCTCTTCTGGCAGCTCGCCGAGCGGTATCCCGATTCCCCCTGGCGCCCGTTCGCGATGCTCGCTTCCGGAAAGCTCCTGGCCGACGGCCAGGAATCGATCGGCACCGGGGTGGCGCGGATGCTGTCGCTGATCGAGAGTTATCCGGATCATCAGGCCGCGGACTCGGCGCGCCGCGAGTTGGGGTTCGACGTCCCCGACCGCCCGGGCGACTTCTATGCCAGCGATCCCACGCTGATGGTGCTGACGCGGGTCCTCCCCCCGGCCGGGGACCCGATGCTGGAGATCGAGGACCAGATGAACCGCTACGGCGCCCGGGATCAGTCGAGCCGCTCGCGCCTGCGCGGGGCGAGCCGGGCGATCGAGGCCGAGCGGGAGCGCGAGCAGGGCGAAAACCCCGAGGGCGGGCAGCCGCCGCCCGACCGGGAAGGCGACCCCCAGATTTGAAGCAGGGCGCGGTCTGGACGCTCCCGCTGATCGACGTCGAGGACGTGGCGGCGGGGACGTACTGGCTCCGCTTCGCCCTTCCCGCGGGACTCGACTGCGAGCCCGGCCACTTCTTCATGCTATCCGCGCCGTCGGCCGGAGGAGCCGCGACGATCGGCGCCCCCTTCCTCGGCCGGCCGCTGTCGATCGGCGACGTGGCGGGTGGGCGGCTCCATTTCCTCGTCCGCGCGCTGGGTCGGGCGACCGCCTGGTTCCGGAGCCTGTCGTCGGGGACGCCGCTCCGCCTCGTGGGGCCGCTCGGCCGCCCGTTCGTCCCGCCCGAGCGGCCGGTCCACAGGATGGTGGCCGGAGGCATCGGGCTGGCGCCCTTCTTCTACCTCGCACGGCGGCTCCGCGACCGGCAACCCGCCGCGCGGATCGAGCTCCTGTACGGCGAGCGCACGGCCGACGCCCACGCTCCCATGGTGGGCTCCGAGCGGGATCTCTTCGACGTCGTCGAGCGCTGCACGGACGACGGCAGCCTCGGCCGGCAGGGAACGGTCGTCGGCGTGCTGGACGGCCGGTTCGAGGACGCCGGCGCCGCCTGGTACGCGTGCGGCCCCCAGCCCATGCTGCGAGCACTCGCCGCGCGGCTCGAGTCGATGGGCGTCGAGGGCGCCCAGTTCTCGCTCGAGGAGCGGATGGCGTGCGGGTTCGGGGTGTGCCAGGCGTGCATCGTGCCCCGCCGCGAGCGCCCGCCCGCATACCGGCTCCTCTGCATGGACGGGCCGGTGGTCGATCCGCGGGAGGTAGCGTGGTAGAGGAGCGGGCCGCGTGGAAGGCGGAGTGACGAACAGGCTGGCCACGCGGTGCGGGCCACTGGAGCTCGCCAACCCGGTGCTCGCGGCGAGCGGAACCTTCGGGTACGGCGACTCCTTCGAGCGGTTCTGGCCGCTCGAGACGCTCGGCGGGTTCGTCACCAAGACGCTGTTCCTCGCGCCGCGCGACGGCAACCCGGCTCCCCGCATCGCCGAGACGAGCGCGGGGATGCTCAACTCGATCGGGCTCGCCAACGTCGGCTGGGAGGCGTTCGTCCGGGATAAGGCCCCGCGCGTCAACGCCCTTCGCGGGTCGGCCCGCATGCTCGTCAACATCGCGGGGAACTCGCCGGAGGAGTTCGGGGAGATCGCGGCGCGGGTCGAGGCCGACCGCGAGGCGGTCGGCTGCGACGCGATCGAGGTCAACGTCTCGTGCCCGAACGTCAAGGAGGGCGGGACGAACATCGGCTGCCACCCCGGCCAGTTCCGCGACGCGGTCGCGCGCGTCCGCGCCGCCACGACGCTCCCCGTGTTCGTCAAGCTCTCTCCCAACGTGGCCGATGTGGTGCCGTTCGCGCGAGCGGCGGCGGACGAGGGGGCCGAGGGCGTCTCGCTGATCAACACCCTGTACGGGATGCAGATCGACACCGAGCTCCGCCGCCCGGTCCTCGGCACGGGCTCGGGCGGCCTCTCCGGTCCCGCGATCCTCCCCGTCGGCGTGCATTGGGTCTACAAGGTCCGCGCCGCGCTCCCCGATCTGCCGATCTTCGGGATCGGCGGGATCTCGACGTGGCAGGCCGCGCTCCAGTACCTGATGGCCGGCGCCGACGCCGTGCAGGTGGGCACCGCCTCGTTCGTCGACCCGAACGCGTGCCGGGAGGTCCTCGCCGGGCTCGACCGCTGGTGCAGGGCGCGGAACACCTCGATCCGGGAGGTCGTCGGCGCGGCGCACCGGGTGGGAGAGCCGGCCGAGGAGCCGGTGTGGACAGGATGAGGAGCTCGCCGTTGATCGTCGCGCTCGACCACGCCGACGAGGACTCGGCCAGGGCCTGCGTCGACGCGCTGGGCGAGGCGGCCGAGCGGTACAAGGTGGGGAGCGTCCTGTTCACGCGCGCGGGGCCGTCCCTGGTCGCGGAGCTGGTCGGCCGCGGCCTCGGAGTCTTCCTGGACCTCAAGTTCCACGACACGCCCGCCACCGTGAGAGGCGCCGCCCTTGCCGCGGCGGATCTGGGGGTCGAGATGCTGACCGTGCACGCGGCGGGAGGCCCGGGGATGATCGCGGCGGCCCGTGCCGCCGCTGGGTCGTCGCCCGGCGCGCCGCGGATCCTGGCGGTCACCGTGCTGACGAGCCTCGACGAGTCCGAGTGGCGCGCCGTGTCCGGGCCCGGCGCGCCGCCCATCGCGGAGGCCGTCTCGGGCCTGGCCAGGGTGGCGATCGAAGCGGGAGCCGACGGGCTCGTCTGTTCCGCGCACGAGGTCGGCCGTCTGCGCGCCGAGCTCGGGCCGGCGCCGCTCCTCGTCGTCCCGGGTATCCGCCCCGCCTGGTCACAGAGCGATCACGCGGGCCAGTCGCGGACCGCCGAGCCCCGGGCCGCGCTCGCGGCGGGCGCGTCGTGCCTGGTCGTCGGCCGCGCGGTAACGGCCGACCCCGATCCGCGCGCCGCGCTCGAGCGGATCGTGGCCGACGTCGCGGCCGCGAGGCGATGATCGCCCCAGCCGCCGAACGCCCCGCCGACCGCGACTGGCTGGCGCGGCTCCGCGCGCGCGGCGCCCTCCTCGACGGCCACTTCCGTCTGAGCAGCGGGCTCCACAGCCCCGCGTACGTCCAGTGCGCGCTCCTCCTCCAGCACCCGGAAGACGCGGCGGCGGCCGGAGCGGCGCTCGTGGAGAAGCTGGCTCGGCGCGTGACGCCGGCGCCGGCGACGATCGTCTCGCCCGCGATCGGGGGGATCGTCCTCGGCCAGGAGGTGGCGCGTGCGTGGGGCGCGCGCGCGGTCTGGGCCGAGCGCGCCGGGTCGGGCGCGGAGCTCGCCTTCCGGCGCGGGTTCGCGCTGGCGCCCGGCGAGCGCGTGGTCGCGGTCGAGGACGTCGTCACGACCGCCGGCTCGATCCGCGAGGTCGTCGCGCTCTGCCGGAAGGCGGGGGCGGAGGTCGTAGGCGCGGCCGCGGTCGTGGACCGCTCGGCGGGAGGCGTGGCATGGGACGTCCCCTGGGCTTCGCTGGTCGAGATCGAGGTCGAGCAGCACGCGCCGGAGAGCTGCCCCCAGTGCGCGGCCGGAATCCCCGTCATCAAGCCGGGCAGCCGTCCGGCTTGAACCGGTCGGCGCGCGCGTCAAGCACGACATCGGCGGAACAAAGCAGGGTGGGGAACGTATCCACTCACGATGGAACGTGCCCTCATCCGCCTCGTGTTCGCGACGCTCCTCCTGTCCTGTAACGCCTCGTACATCCGGGCGCAGGAAAGCCGGGAGGATATAGGCCCCCGGGATGCGCTGGCGCCGTACCGGTCGCAGGAGGCGGCGGTGCCCGCGTCGCTCCAGGATCTCTACCGCCGACTGGCCGAGTACTGGGAGGACGAGAACTCCCGCGCGATCGCCCATCTGGTGGCCCCCGACGGGCGCGTCCACGTGGTGGTCCAACAGGAGGGTGTCGGGGAGAGGCTCGCGGCACCCCAGCTCCAGTACCTCCTCCAGGAGATGTTCGACTCCACCGAGGAGGTGACGTTCCGCTTCCCGGCGTACTCGACCTACGATCCCACCAGCGGAGCCGGATACGCGGTCGGCCAGCGCGTGTACCGGGACGGGAACGGCTTCGAGCCCCTCGTCGAGCGCGTCTTCGTGGGAGCCCGCAGCGATCGCGGGCGCTGGATCGTGACGGAGCTCCGCCTCACGCTCGACTGATCCCGCGCTTGCTGCGCGGGCTTTCGACGCACTACCCTCTCGGTTCTCGTCCGTAAACCGGCCGGCCCCGCCCCGGCCCGGCCCATTTCAGCGGAGCACCGCGTGGCGATCGCCCTCTACGACACCCTCCGCCGGGAGCCGGTGGCCTTCGAGCCCCTCGATCCGGGGCACGTCCGCATGTACACCTGCGGTCCGACGGTCCACGACTATGCCCACATCGGGAACCTGCGGACGTTCCTGTTCGAGGACATGCTGCGCCGGGTCCTCGAGGCGCGGGGCTACCGCGTGACGCAGGTCATGAACCTGACCGACGTCGACGACAAGATCATCGCCAAGGCCCAGGCCGCGGGGGAGTCGATCGCCCGGTACACGCGGCGCTACACCGCGGCCTTCTTCGAGGACCTGGCGACCCTCAGGGTGGAGCGCGCCGAGCACTACCCGACCGCCACCGGGCACATCCCCCAGATGGTCGCGCTGATCCGGCGGCTCGAGGCGGCGGGCCACACCTACCGCACCGAGGACGGGTCGATCTGGTTCCGGATCTCGAGCTTTCCAGAGTACGGCAAGCTCTCGCGGATCGACCTCTCCGGGATGCGCGACGGCGCGCGAGTCGAGTCCGACGAGTACGACAAGGAGGATCCCAAGGACTTCGCCCTCTGGAAGGCGGCCCGATCGGGAGAGGAGGCCTGGGACACCGAGCTGGGGCGCGGCCGGCCCGGCTGGCACATCGAGTGCTCGGCCATGTCGATGGCCTATCTCGGCGAGACCTTCGACATCCATACGGGCGGCGTCGACAACATCTTCCCGCACCACGAGAACGAGATCGCGCAATCGGAGGCGGCGACCGGACGGCCGTTCGCCCGATTGTGGCTCCACGCCGAGCACCTGATCGTCGACGGGCAGAAGATGGCCAAGTCGCTGGGCAACTTCTTCACGCTCAGGGACCTGGTCGAGCGCGGGTACCCTCCCCGAGCGATTCGCTATCTGCTGCTGTCGGTTCACTACCGCCAGCAGCTGAACTTCACGTTCGCCGGGCTGGACCAGGCGACGGCCTCGATCGAGCGCTTGACCGCCTTCGCGCGGAGGCTGGAGGAGCTGCCGGGGGACGGGGAGCCGGATCCGGAGTTGACCGAGAGGAGCGACAGGGCCCGCCGGGAGCTGGACGCCGCCCTCGACGACGACCTCAACACGAGTCGCGCGCTGGGGGCGGTGTTCGAGTGGGTGCGGGACGTGAACCGGGCCCTCGACGAGGGCCGGGGGACCGTGGCGGACAGGCCAACGCTCGAGCGGGTCCTGGCGACGTTCGAGGCCGTCTACGCGGTCCTGACCCCCGACCCCGCCGAGCTCCGGGTGGACGCGGGGGTCGAGGCCCTGATCGCCGAACGGGAAGCGGCCCGGCGTGAGCGCGACTGGGCTCGGGCGGACGCTCTCCGAGACCGCCTGGCCGACCTCGGGATCGTGCTCGAGGACACCCCCGCCGGACCGCGTTGGAAGCGGTCAGCGGGGACTTGACAGGAGCATCGGAACCGATAAATTCCCTGTTCTTTTCTCTGGGCGTATTGCGCCCGCAGGCGACGTTCTCGGCGGCGGCGGTCCTGGCGGGCGACTCCCGCCGGGAACGTTTCGTCGCGCGCCGATGTAGCTCAATTGGTAGAGCAGCTGCCTTGTAAGCAGCAGGTTACCAGTTCGAGTCTGGTCATCGGCTCCATCCGCCGGTATGCGGGACCGGCGGCGGCGGCCGGAGGGATACCGAAGCGGTCAAACGGGGCAGACTGTAAATCTGCTGGCTCATGCCTTCGGAGGTTCGAATCCTCCTCCCTCCACCATCACGCGCGCGCGGCGCGTAACGGCGGCGGTAGCACCAAATCGAACGTGGGCGGGAGTAGCTCAATTGGCTAGAGCACGAGCCTTCCAAGCTCGGGGTTGCGGGTTCGAGACCCGTCTCCCGCTCCAGTGGGAGAATGCCGAGGACGTTGGGCCCAGGTAGCTCAGTTGGTAGAGCACGTCCTTGGTAAGGACGAGGTCGGCGGTTCAATCCCGCTCCTGGGCTCCAGAGCTTGAGGTTCCACCCCCGATTGCGTCCCGGATCGAGGGGACGATTCGAGGGCATAGGATGATTCGAGCGCAGTCGCACAGCACGCATCCGTACGGAGGGCCACGATGAGCAAGGCGAAATTCGAGCGGACGAAGCCGCACGTGAACGTGGGGACGATCGGTCACGTGGATCATGGGAAGACGACGTTGACGGCGGCGATCACGGAGGTCCAGAGCAAGAAGGGGCTGGCGGACTACGTGCCGTTCGACCAGATCGACAAGGCACCGGAGGAGAAGGCGCGTGGGATCACGATCGCGACGGCGCACGTGGAGTACGAGACGGCGAACCGTCATTACGCGCACGTGGACTGTCCGGGTCACGCGGACTACGTGAAGAACATGATCACGGGTGCGGCGCAGATGGACGGCGCGATCCTGGTGGTGAGCGCGGCGGACGGTCCGATGCCGCAGACGCGGGAGCACATCCTTCTGGCACGGCAGGTGGGGGTTCCGTACATCGTGGTGTTCTTGAACAAGGTGGACATGGTGGACGACCCGGAGCTGCTGGAGCTGGTGGAGCTGGAGGTGCGGGAGCTGTTGAGCCAGTACGACTTTCCGGGCGACGACATCCCTCTGATCAAGGGTTCGGCCCTGAAGGCGTTGGAGAGCGGGGACCCGGCGAGCCCGGACGCGGCCTGCATCCAGGAGCTGATGGACGCCATCGACAGCTACATCCCGCAGCCGGTGCGGGAGCTGGACAAGCCGTTCCAGATGCCGGTGGAGGACGTGTTCACGATCACGGGCCGGGGGACGGTGGCCACGGGTCGTGTGGAGCAGGGACGGATCAAGGTGGGGGACGAGGTGGAGCTGGTGGGCTTCGGGGCCAGCAAGAAGACGGTGGTGACGGGAGTGGAGATGTTCCGGAAGCTCCTGGACGAGGCGCAGGCGGGGGACAACGTGGGTCTGCTGCTCAGGGGCGTGGACAAGGAGGAGGTGGCGCGGGGGATGGTTCTGGCCAAGCCGGGGTCGATCAAGCCGCACACGGAGTTCACGGGCGAGGTGTACGTGTTGACGAAGGAGGAGGGCGGCCGTCACACGCCGTTCTTCCAGGGCTACCGTCCGCAGTTCTACTTCCGGACGACGGACGTGACGGGCACGGTGGAGCTGCCGGCGGGCGTGGAGATGGTGATGCCGGGCGACAACGTGACGATGGAGATCAACCTGATCACGCCGGTGGCGATGCAGGAGGGCCTGCGGTTCGCGATCCGCGAGGGTGGCCGCACCGTGGGCGCCGGCGTCGTCACCACGATCAAGAAGTA
>DASSPT010000074.1:0-20396 GCA_035699465.1 Gemmatimonadota bacterium | reverse complement strand
GTCCGCATGTCGGTGATGCCCGGCACCTCCTCCCTGAGGCGCGCCATCAACGCGTCGCTGTACTGCTGCAGGCCCTCGAGCTCCGGACCGGTGATTACGAACTGGAACGGCTCGGATGCGGCTCCTCCCGAGAATGCGCTTCCGAACGTCGACACGTAGGCGATGATTCCCGGCACTGCGGCGAGCCGGCCGCGCAGCTCGTCCATGATCTCGTGCTGGGAGCGGTCGCGCTCCCCCGCGGGGCGCAGGTTCACGAACATGAACCCCTGGTTCACGGGTCCGAACAACCCGACCGCCGAGAACACGCCGCCCACCTCGGGCACGCTCAGGATGATCTGCTCGAGCTGTCGCTGTTTTTCGTCGGTGTAGTGCACCGAGGCGGATGTGGGAGTCTCGGAGGCGACCACGAACCCCGACTCGTCGACCTCGGGGGTCAGCTCCTTCGGCAGCACGATGAAGAGCGCCAGACCGACGATCGACAGCAACGCCGCGAGTCCGATCGTCTTCCAGCGATTGTCCAGAGACCAGTTCAGGCCGCGGCGGTATGTGCGATCGGTCCAATCGAGCCATTCGCCGACCTTCCGGAACACGGGGTTCTTTCGCCGCTCTTCGTGCCGCAGGAATCGGGAGCAGAGCATCGGCGTGAGGGTCAGGGCGACGAACAGGGAAAGCAGAATCGCCACCGCCACCGTGACGCCGAACTGGAACAGGAAGCGGCCCACGATGCCTTCCATGAACGCCACCGGCAGGAAGACGGCCGCCAGCGAGAACGTCGTCGCCGCCACCGCGAGCGCGATCTCCTGCGTCCCGAAGGCCGCCGCTTCCACGGGCGGTTTCCCTTCCTCCATGTTGCGGTAGATGTTCTCGAGGACGACGATGGCGTCGTCGATGACCACGCCCACCGCGAGCGCGAGCGCCAGCACGGTCATGGTGTTGATCGTGAAGCCGAAGAAGCTCATGAACGCGAACGTGCCCAGTAGCGAAGTCGGGATCGCGAGGCCGATGATGAGCGTCGAGCGCCAGGAGCGCAGGAACAGCAGCACGACCACCATCGCGAAGAACGCGCCGTAGAGCAGATCGAGCTGGGCATCGGCGATCGAGCGCTCGATGTACTCGGCCCCGTCGTAGGCGATCTCCGCGGTCATCCCTTCGGGGAACGAGGCCTCGAGCTCTTCCAGCCGCTCGCGGACACGCGCCGACACTTCGACCGTGTTGGCTCCCGAGCGGGGCGCGATCCCGAGGCCGATCGCCACCTCGCCGCTCCAGCGCGCGAACCCGCGGATCGGCTCGAGCCCGTCCTCGACCCGGCCGATGTCGCGGAGGCGGATCGGAGCGCCTTCGCGCATGGCCACGACGAGATCCTCGAACGCGGCCACGCTCAGCACTTCGCCCTGGATCTTGACGACCGTCTCCCGCGCACCGGACTCGAGCGCGCCGCCCGGGACCTCCACGTTCTGCGACTGGAGCGCGGCGACGATCTCGCCGGCCGTCAGGTTGTAGCCTTCGAGGCGCTCGCGGTCGATCCAGACCCGGATCTCGCGCTCCTGGAACCCTCCCAGGAAGATGTTGCCGACGCCTTCGACCGTCTGGAGCCGCGGACGCAGGGTCCAGCGGGCGTATTCGCCGATCGCTCGGGCGTCCGGCCCCATGAGCGCGATCCAGAGGTTGGGCTGGGCCGAGATGTCGAGCTTGGACACGACCGGCGGCTCGACGTCGTTGGGCAGCGCAGCTTCGGCCAGCGCGACCTTGTCCCGCACGTCCTGCGCGGCGAGGTCGATGTCGCGCCCGAGCTCGAACTCGACGGAGATCTGCGAGACCCCCAGGGCGGACGTCGAGGTTATGTGCTTGATCCCCTCGATGGAGGAGAGCTCGTTCTCGATGACGTCGGTGACGGCCGACTCGACGACCTCCGGGCTCGCGCCGGGAAGGATCGTGGACACGGAAACCGTCGGGAAGTCGACGTTCGGAAACTGATTGATGCCGAGCGCGCGATAGCCGAGATACCCGAAGAGCACGAGCGCCGACATGGCCATGATCGTGAAGATCGGCCGGCGAATCGCGGTATCGGACAGAAACATTTAAGCGTCCTGATCAGAGATTCGGGGAATCACGACTCGCGACGACACGACGAGGAGAGAAGGGCGTTCAAAATGGTCCAGATGCGAGGCGCGCGACGAGGGGACTCCGAGGCGTACGACTGTACGCCGCAGGAGGGCACGAGGAGCGGAACGAAGCAGATGGGCCATTTTCAACGCCCGTCAAGGCTCCCGTTGGAGGGTTTCGCGTCGCTCCACGATCCGCACCACCGCCCCGTCCTGCAGCCCCTGCTGCCCCGCGACGATCGCCACCTCGCCGGCCCGGACTCCGCTCAGGATCTCGACCATCCCGTCCTGGATCGATCCGACCGCCACCTCGCGGCGATGAGCGGTCGAATCCTCGACTACGTATACGTAGTTCTGGGTTCCCTCCGTCACCAGCGCCTCCTCCGGCACCAGCGGGGCATCCTCGTGGACGCCGGTCGTCACCATGAGATCGGCATAGGCGCCGGGCTTCACTCCTCCGTCCGGGTTGGTATACAAGGCCGTGATCTCGAACGTCCGGCTGTCGGGCTTGATCTCCGGGCTCACGTAGTCGACGGCGGCGATCCGGGTCGCGACCGTGTCGGATCGAACCCGGAACTCGACCCGATCCCCGACCTCGATGTCTCCGGCGTGGATCTCGGGAACGTCGAAGCGCACAGAGACGGGCTGATCATCGACCAGGTCGAACACCGGATCGCCGGGGTCGACCGACTGGCCGAGCTGCACGTGGCGCTTGCCTACCGTTCCGGCGAATGGCGCGCGCACGGTCGCCTTGCCCAGGTTCCACCGCGCCGTGTTGAGCGCCGCCTGCGCCTGCTGCACCGCGGCGCGTCCGCTTTCGACACGAGCCTCCAGGTTGTCGTACGTCTGCTGGTCGACGGCCCCGGCCGCGAGCAGCTGGGTGAAGCGCTCGAGCTGCTTGGAGTCCGCCGAGAGCTGGGCCCGGGCCCGGCTGAGATCCGCGGCGGCCGCCTGCGCGGCGTACTGGTAGGGGGCGGGATCGAGCTGGATGACCGGCGCGCCGGCGGCGACGCGGCTGCCTTCGTCGCGGATGATCCGGGATACCTGCCCGCTCGCCTCGGCGCCCACCGCGGTCTGGTTGTCGGCCTCGACGGTCCCGACCGCCTGCACCAGGGTGGGGACGTCTTCCGCCCGCACGTGGACGGTATCGACGACGGCGCCCTGGGGGCCTGCGTTCTCGTCCCCGCCGCCGCATCCCGCGAGGCTCATAGCGGCGAGCGCTAGCGCGCCCGCGGAGCGAAGCGTCTTCAGAAGAGCCAACTGACCCGTCCCTCCCATCGTCGATTGTGTACCGTCTGCGTGTCCCGGACCTCGGATTCCACCGGGTCGGAGAGCCGAACTCCTGCCATCGTCCCCTCGATGCGCCCCTCGAAGCGCTCGACGCGAGCCTGGATCCCCCCTCCATACGTCCACTGGGACTGAGAGCGGGTGGTGAGCTCGAGGTCCTCCAGGTCCCCGCTCGGATTGGTGATCAGGCTGCCGAAACCGCCCACCGCGTAGGGCATCACCCCGAGTCGGCGAAACGGCCCGAAGTCGGGCGCCAGCAGAACCTGCAGGTCGAACGGCATGACCCACGCATCGACGTCCTGGGCGCCGACATGGAGGGAGGTCTTCCCCGCCGCCATGCTGGCCCGGCCGCGGATCCCCCGCCATAGCATCCGCTCGATCGACAGGGTAGTCATCGTCAGGTCGTCGTACGGGGCGTCGAACGGAGAAGGCTCCTCCCACCGATAGGCTCCGAGGCCCACGCCGAACGCGAAATTCCTCGGCTTCGGCACGATGCCGGACGCGGGAGGGATCGCGAGCGTGTCGGAAGCGCCGTAGTCCTGCGCGGACGCCGGCGGCGCCAGGCACGCGAGCGCCGTCAGGGCGAGGAGAGTCGCTCGGGTGCTCAGATCTCCCCCATCGCGTGGAGCAGCAGAGCGCGCGCGGCCATGTGGGAGTACAGCGCTTCGGCGGCGTTCGACTGCGCCTCGATCAGGTTCTGCTCCGCTTCGTCGAGCTCGAGCTGTGTGGAAAGCCCGCTCCGGAATCGCACGGTGGCGATGTCGTATGCGCGTTGGGCCAGTTCGAGGGTCGCGCGGGTCGCGCTCACGCCCTCTTCCGCCGCCTGGACGGACTGCCACGCGTCCAGCACCTGGAGCTCGACGTCCCGCTCGAGCGCGTGCAGCCGCTCGACCGCCGCCACGTGGTCGGCGCGCGCCTGGAGCGTCAGGCCCTGGTTGCGCCGTCCGTCGAAGATCGGGATGTCGAGCGCCAGCGCCGCGGTCGCGGACTGCGTGAAGTCCCGGTCCTCGGGCCACATCTCCTCCGAGGACGCCCGCCGGTTGAGGTTGAGGAACAGCGAGATCGACGGATACCCCTCGGACCGCTGGACGTCGACGAGCTCGCGCGTCAACTCCACCGTCTCGCGCTGCGCGCTCAGGTCTCCGCGTCGTTCCAGGGCGGTCGCCACCGCCGCGTCGAGGGCGATCTCCACCGGCTCGTACGCGAGCGAGTCGGCGAGTTCCACCCCCGTCGAGAACGGGATGCCGGTCTCGCGCTTGAGCTCGTTGTGAGCCAGGCGCTGCGCGTGGACGGCGCGGATGTGGTCCGGGCGCGCGCCCTCGAGCGCGACCCGCGCGGTCAGGACATCGAACTCGGCCGCGGTGCCGACGTCGAAGAACAGCTGGACCTGGTCCAGCCGCCGCCGGGCCAGCTCCAGCGCGTTGACCGCCACCGTGACGTCCGCGTCCGCCAGGAGCACGCCGTAATACGCCAGGCGGGCGTCGAGCGCGACGCTGGAGAGCGCGCGCTCGTAGCTCGCCTCGCTCGCCGCCGTGCCGTGCCCGGCCGCCGCCAGCGCGGAGCCGAGACTGAAGTCGATCACCGGCTGCTCCAGCGTGACGTCGAACGCGTGCTCGGTCGCGTTTCCGATCTGGATCTGCTGGGTCTCGCCCTCCTGGTCGAAGAACAGGACGGGGCGCTGGAGGTTCCTGGTGAAGCGATAGGCGCCGTCGATCTGCGGCATCACCCGGGCGTACGCCTCCCGCACCTGGCCCTCGGTTCGATCCACGGCCACGCGGGCGAGCCGCGCCTCCTCGTTGGCGACCAGCGCCCGCTGGACCGCCTCGGCGACGGTGAGGCTGAGCGTGTCGCCGGGGGCGTCCTGCGCGCGGGCGTCGACCGGCGCGGCCAGCCACGCCGCCAGGGCCAGAGCGAGGGCGGCCGGATACAGGGCCATTGAATAAACGCCGCCTCCCGTTCGTTGCTTTAGGGAGTGCCAGGGTCCACAGCCTGGCCGATCCCCGGGAGTCCTCCTGCCGGGGATCACCCCGCGGTTCCTGTTTGACCCGGCAGGAGCCGCATCCGGCGGCGGCCCGCCTCGACGCGGGCCGCCGTTCTTTTGGCGGTCCGCCATCATCCGCACGGGGGATCTCCAGCATGGAGCCTTCCGATCAGCTGCTGGACCATCCCGAGAAGCGTCTTCCGTTCGGCTTCGCCCATGTTCCGGGTGAGGTCCTCCTCGACGGTGTCCCACAGCTGGAACAGGCGCGGCACCTGTCTCTCCCCCCGCTCCGTCAGGCTGACGAGGTGGGCGCGGCGATCGCCGGGCTTCTTGTCGCGGACCGCCATTCCCTCGCGCTCCATGACGTCGAGCGTGGAGACGAGCGTGGAGGGGTCCACGTCGGTGTGGAGTGCGAGCGACTGCTGGTTGAGCGGGCCGTGAAAGTGGAGGGCGAGGAGGATGCGCGCCTGAGCCGGTGTGAGCCCGAGGCCCTCTTCGACGAGCGCCCTCTCGAGACGCCGCCCCACCAGGCGCCCGAGGAACAGGAGCGGGGGCCCCAGCTTCCCCTCCATCTCCGACCGCTGCCAGAGGCCTTCGCAGGGCTTTCCGTCCTTCTGTTCCCTCTGTCGATTCATTAGGAGGCTGATATTACGATAGCCAATAGATGGATGTCAAGCTAAGAGAAGTCCGAGGTGCGGCTATATTCGGCGCCGTGCGGATTCGGTCATGTATCCCGTACGCATTCGGCGCGCTGTCGGTTTCCGTGCCCTGCGCCGCGCAGACGGGGGACACCTGGATGGGGCCCGACAAGCCCGTCCACGCCTTCGCCGCCGGCTGGACGGCCGGAGCGGGCTACGCCGCCGCCCTCGAGCTGGACTGGGACCCGGCGGACCGCCGATTGGCGGGGATCGGCGTGGCCCTCGCCGCTTCGCTCGGCAAGGAGGCGCGCGACCGGTGGACTCGCGGGGAGCCCTTCTCGTTCAAGGACCTGGCCGCGGACGCCATCGGGATCGCCGCCGTCGTCGCGCTGACCGCCATCGCGGACGGTTGAGTGTACGGGGGCGCGATCGTCTTCGACGGGCACATGGACACTCCGCTGCGCATGGTCGACGACGGGGTCGATCTCGGGACGCGGCGGGAGGCGGGCCACGCCGATCTCCCCCGCCTCGCCGAAGGCGGCGTGGACGCCGTCTTCCTGGCCGCCTGGATCGATCCCGCCTTCGCGGACGGACGCGCCCGCGCCCGCGCGGAGACGCTGATCTCGGCGGTCCGCGACGCCGCGACGACCTATCCGGACCGGTGCGCGTTCGCCACCACGGCGGGCGAGGTCCGGGCGGCGGCGGCCGGCGGCCGGATCGCGCTCCTCTCGGGGATCGAGAACGGCCAGGCGCTGGAAGGCGACCCCGCCAGCGTGGAGCGCCTCCGGGCGCTCGGCGCGCGGTACCTCACGCTTACCTGGATGAACTCCAACGAGCTCGGGGACGCCGCCGGAGCCGACTCCGTCTCCGGCGGGCTCTCGGACCTCGGGCGGGAGGTCGTCGCCGAGATGGAGCGCTGCGGCATGCTGGTCGACCTCGCCCACGCGGCGCCCCGCACGTTCTGGGACGTCCTCGAGCTCGCCCGGCGGCCGGTGGTCGTGAGCCACGCGGCGACCGAAGCGCGCGGCGCCCATCCCCGGAACGTCAGCGACGAGCAGATCCGCGCCGTCGCCGCTACGGGCGGGATCGTGGGTGTCGCGTTCTATCCGGCTTACCTGGATCCGGGGAGCGGCCGCTGCGGCCGGGACGCGATCGCGGAGCACCTCCTGCGGATCCTGGAAGTCGCCGGGGCGGACCATGCCGCGCTGGGCTCGGACCTGGATGGGATCCCGCGCCTCCCGGAGGGCTTTCGCGGAGCGCAGGATTTCGCGCTCGTCGCCGCCGACCTCGAGGCGCGCGGCGTCACGGGCGACGAGCTCGCCAAGGTCCTCGGCGGAAACTGGCTGCGGGTGCTGGACGACGGCGCGTAGTCGGCGGCGCGCCTAACCGGCCGTCGCCGCCCAGCTCCGCTGCATCCTTTTCCCGGCGGCGGTGTAGATTCCCGCTCGATGGCAGAATCGCGCGAACGCCGCTCGCGGCGGAAATTCCCCCTCGGAAAGAGTCTCGCGGTCGCCGGCGCTCTCGTCCTCGCCGCCGTCCTCGCGACCGGGGTCGTGCTCGAGCGCCAGGTGACGGCGAAGTGGGAAGGGCGCAAGTGGAACATCCCTTCCCGAATATATTCGGACGCCTTCCTCCTCCATCCCGGACGCAGGCTCGACTCCCCCGACTTCGAGTCGCGCCTCGAGCGACTCGGCTACCTGGAGCAGGCGGGCGGCGTCGACGAGCCCGGCGAGTACGCCCACGACGAGGGGCGCTGGCTCGTCTATCTCCATGCCTTCTCCTATCCCGACGGCTCGAATCCCGCCTACCCGGTGCGGATCGAGACCTCCGGCGGCGTCATCACGCGCGTGAGCCAGGCCCGGACCGGCAAGGTGCTCGACACCGCCGCGCTCGAGCCCGAGGTCATCGGCGTGGTCTTCGATCAGCACATGGAGGACCGGACGCCGATCGAGCTCGCCGAGGTCCCGGCGCACGTGGTGCAGGCGATCCTCGCGGTCGAGGACTCGCGCTACTACTCGCATCCCGGGCTGGATCCGATCCGGATCGGTGGAGCCTTCCTGGCCAACGTCAAGGCGGGGAGCACCACCCAGGGCGGCTCGACGATCACCCAGCAGCTCGTCAAGAACTACTACCTGACCTCCGAGCGCACCTATCGGCGGAAGGCGATCGAGGCGCCGATGGCGCTGATCCTCGAGCTGAAATACTCCAAGGACGAGATCCTCGAGGCCTACCTCAACGAGATCTACCTGGGGCAGCGCGGCGCTTCCAGCATCATGGGGGTCGAAGAGGCGTCGCGGTACTACTTCGGCAAGTCCGTCCGCGAGATCGACCTCTCGCAGGCCGCCATACTCGGGGGGCTGATCCGCGATCCCGGGCGGTACAACCCGCACCGTGACCCCGAGACCGCCCGACAGCGCCGCGACCTCGTGCTGCGGCTCATGCACGACCAGGACCGGATCACCGACGACCAGTACGCCTATGCCCGCGGCGCCGCGCTGGTCGTCCGCGGCGAAGAGAAGCGGTTCAACGACGCCCCGCACTTCGTGGACTTCGTCCTGCGAGAGCTCGCGGACCGCTACCCGCGGCGGCTCCTCCAGAGCGAGGGCCTGAGGATCTTCACGACGCTCGACATGGGATACCAGGTCGCCGCGGAGAGCGCGCTGATCGACGGCCTCGACCACCTCGAGGAAGGATATCCGCGCCTCGCCAAGCGGGCCGGGGAGCTCGAAGGGTCGGTCGTGGTGCTCGATCCGCAGACCGGATTCGTCCGCGCGATGGTCGGCGGTCGGGACTACGCGTCGTCCCAGTTCAACCGCGCCGAGCAGGCGCGCCGCCAGCCGGGCTCGACCTTCAAGCCGTTCGTGTACCTGACCGCGTTTCTCACCCCCGGCCGCTGGTCGCCGGCGTCGATCATCGACGACATGCCGTTCTCGGTCGTGTCGGGCGGCCAGACGTGGTCTCCCGACAACTACGACGGCTCCGTCCACGGCAACGTGACGCTGCGCGCCGCGCTGGCGAACTCCATGAACATCGCGACGAGCCGCCTGGCCCTGGACGTGGGGCTGAACCGCGTGACCCGCACGGCGCACGAGGCGGGGATCGAGAGCACGCTCCAGGCCGTGCCGTCCCTCGCCCTCGGCGCCTTCGAGGTCACTCCCCTCGAGCTGGCCTCTGCGTACTCGACGCTCGCCAACGGCGGCATCCGGACGACGCCGCTCTCGATCCTGGCGGCGGTCGACGAGGACGGGAACGTGCTCCAGCACCGGCAGGTCGAGATGGACCGCGTGCTGCCTGCGGACGCCGTGTACCTCGTGAACGACATGCTCCAGGACGTCTTCGACTACGGCACCGCGACCCGCGCGCGAAGGCTCGGCTACGGCGGGGCCGCTGCCGGCAAGACAGGGACGACCAACTCCACGCGCGACGCCTGGTTCGTGGGCTACACGACCGAGATCGTGGCCCTCGTGTGGGTCGGCTACGACGACAACGCGGCCATCGGCCTCTACGGGGACAGCGCGGCGCTCCCGATATGGGTCGAGTTCATGAAGCGCTCGGGCTACGGCGACCGGAGCCCGGAGTTCCCCGCCCCGCGCAACATCGTGCTGGTCGAGATCGACCCGGCGACGGGCCTCCTGGCCACGCCGGGATGCCCGGCCACGCGGTTCGAGGCGTTCGTCAGCGGCACCGAGCCGACCGAGTCCTGCTTCGAGCACGGCGGGGGAGCCGACGACGGGTGGTGGATCTTCTGAGGACCTCCGGCTTCGCTCTCGCCCTCCTTCTGGCGCTGGCCGCCTGCGGCCGCGGCCGCGAAGAAGGCCCGCGCACCGAGCCGGAGGCGCGCGCCGATCCGGCGGCGACCGCGGGCGGGGGAGCCGGGGTGACCGTCGAGACGCCCGCGCCCCGCGAGATCTCGACCGACACCGCGCACGCCAGCGATCCGGGAGCGGGCACCCCTTCGCGCGAGTCGAGCCAGCGGGTCGTCGAGGAGGGGAAGGGATTCATGATCGCGGGCCGGACGGCGGAGGCCGCCGGCCGGTTCGAGACCGCGAGCCGCATCGATCCCACCAACGGGTTCGCCTGGTACTGGCTGGGGCGCGCGCGGATCGCGGCCGGCGACAGGTCGGGCGCCATCGGCGTGCTGGAGAAGGCGGAGTCCCTGCTCGGCCCGTACCCGGACTGGCGTGACCGGACCCGCGCACTTCTCTCCCAGCTGCGCTAGCTTGGCGAAGGAACAAGCGGTGGGCACGGCAACCGGTTGGGAGCGGCACGTGATCGACTGGGCAACGGAGCGCGAGCACATGGTGCGCTGGCAGATCGACGCGCGCGGCGTGCACGACCCCGCCGTGCTGGCCGCCATGCGGTCCGTCCCGCGCCACGAGTTCGTCCCGGCCGAGTACCTGGACCTCGCGTACTCGGACCGCCCACTCCCGATCGGCCTCGACCAGACGATCAGCCAACCCTACATCGTGGCGTACATGACCGAGGCGCTCGAGCCGCATCCGCAGGACCGGATCCTGGAGGTCGGCACCGGCTCGGGCTACCAGGCCGCGGTCCTCGCCGAGATCGCGCAGCGCGTCTACACGCTGGAGATCTCGCCTGTCCTGGCGCGCCGGGCGGCGCGCACCCTGCGCCAGCTGGGATACCGCAGCGTGGTCGTGATCGCCGCCGACGGACGGCGCGGGCTGCCGCGGGCCGCGCCGTTCGACGGCATCCTGCTGGCGGCGGCGCCCGCCCGCCTTCCCGAGCCGTTGATCGAGCAGCTCGCCGAAGGGGGGCGGATCGTGGGGCCCGTCGGCCAGGGGATCGACCAGGTGCTCAGGCGGTGGCGGAAACAGGGCGGGCGCGTCGTGGCGGAGGACCTGATCCCCGTCCGCTTCGTGCCCATGACGGGCGACAGCCGCTGACATCGTGACCCATCCCTGGCACGACCTGGATCCGGGGCCCGAGGCACCGGAGGAGTTCTTCGCCGTCATCGAGATCCCCAAGGGCGGCAAGGTCAAGTACGAGGTCGACAAGCCGAGCGGCATGCTGCGGGTCGATCGCGTGCTCTATTCCTCGGTGGTCTATCCCGCCAACTACGGATTCATTCCCCGTACCCTCGGGGAGGATCACGACCCGCTCGACGTGCTGGTTCTCATGCAGGAGCCCGTGCAACCCCTGTCCGTCCTCAGGGCGCGGCCTATCGGACTGATGGTGATGGAGGATCACGGCCTTTCCGACGAGAAGGTCCTCTGCGTCCACATGGACGACCCGGAATACGTGAGCTACAGGCACATCGACGAGCTCCGTCCCCACCGCCTGGCGCAGCTCAAGCGCTTCTTCGAGGACTACAAGAAGCTCGAGGAGAAGGAGGTCAAGGTCGAGGAGTTCCTGGGGCCCGACGAGGCCGTCCGCACGGTCGCGGAAGCGATCGAGCGGTATGCGGACAAGTTCCCGGGGTCGTGGTGAGCCGGCGCTCGATCGGCCTCGACGACGCGGTTCACCACTACCTGCTGGACGTCTCGCCGCGCGAGCCCGACGTGCTCCGCCGGCTCCGCGAGGAGACCGCGGCCCGCGAGAACGCGGACATGCAGATCGCCCCCGAGCAGGGCCAGTTCATGGCGCTGCTGGTTCGGCTGATCGGCGCCGAGCGGACCCTCGAAGTCGGGACGTTCACGGGCTACTCCGCGCTCGTCGTGGCGCTCGCGCTCCCGCCCCACGGCCGCGTCACAGCCTGCGAGATCAGCGAGGAGTACGCCGCCGTCGCGCGCCGCTGGTGGGCGGAAGGCGGCGCCCAGGAGAAGATCGAGATCCGGGTGGCGCCCGCCGCGGAGACGCTCGACCGCATGCTGGAGGAGGGCCTCGCGGGACGGTTCGACTTCGCGTTCATCGACGCCGACAAGGCCGGCTACGTGGAGTACTGGGAGCGCTGCCTGAGGCTGGTGCGCAAAGGCGGGCTGATCGCGGTCGACAACGTGCTGTGGGACGGTCGGGTGGCGGATCCGACCAACGACGAGGAATCGACGAACGCCATTCGCGCCTTCAACGCGCACGCGAGAGACGACGACCGCGTGGACCTCGCGCTCGTGCCGATCGGCGACGGGCTGACGCTGGCGCGCGTGCGCTAGTCTCTCCGCTCGCCGCTCCCGCCGGCGGCGAGGCCACAGTACAGGATCGCGACGCGCGCGAGCGCCTCGGCGCATTCGGCGACCGACTCCAGGTCCACCCACTCTTCGACCTCGTGGGCGCCGGCCCCTGCCGGGCCGAAGACGGCGGTCTCGATCCCGGCCGCGCCCAGGAGCGCCGCATCCATCCAGTACGCCACCCCGATCCGTTCGGCCTCGCGTCCCAGGGCTTCGGCCGCACCACGACCCAGGGCCAGCGCGAGCGGTCCGCCGGGATCGGCCTCGAACGGGTCGCGCGCGAGCGCGATGCGTGCCGTGGCTCGCGGCGGCGCGCCACTTCCGTCCCCGGGACCCGCTGGGTGGAGCCGCTCGAGGCGGGCTTCGATCTCGGCCAGCGCTCCCTCGGCGGTCTCGCCGGGGATCGTGCGGCGCTCGACGCCCGCCACCGCGCGCGCGGCGTACGTGCTCCAGCCGGTGCCGCCGGCCAGCGTGCCGACGTGGAGCGACGGCCGGCCCACGCGGGGATGCGCAGGGCGGCCCGCGAGCTCCTTCTCGAGCCCCGCCACCTCCGCGAGCACGCGCCCCATCGCGAGGTTGGCGTCCACGCCCAGGTCCGGCCGGCTGCCGTGCGCGGCGCGTCCCTCGACCTCGATCTCGATCCAGGCGAAGCCCTTGTGCGCGAGGCAGACCGCGAGCTCGGTCGGCTCGGTGACGATCGCGCCGTCCGTCCGCGTCCGTTCAATGACCGCGCTGGTGCCGAGGCTCGCCACCTCCTCGTCCGCGACCGCCGCGACGACAAGGTCGCCGGCCAGCGCGACATCCGCGTCGGCGAGCGCCTTGACCGCCGCCATGCAGGCGGCGAGCGAGCCCTTCATGTCGTAGGCGCCGCGGCCGTGGAGCCGCCCGTTCTCGATCCACGGCTCGAAGGGGCGCTCCATCCCCTCGACGCCCACCGTGTCCAGATGGCCGTTCAGCATCAACGACCGGCCCCCGCCCGCACCGCGCCGCCGCCCGATCACGCTCGGCCTGCCGGGCTCCGGCTCGACGGTCTCGACCTCCATCCCGAGCGCCGCGAGTATCCCCGCGACGCGCGCCGCGATCGGCCCCTCGCCCGGCGCGCCGGGAACAAGCGTGGGATTGCGGGAATCGATGGCGACGAGCTCGGCGAGCGTGTCGCGGACGAAGGCCGGGTCGACGGCGAGCCTCGGGGTCGCATCCGGCATGCGGATCGCGCTCAGCTCTCCCGCAGGTCCCTGCCGGTCATGACCGCGGGCTTCGCTATGCCCTGGAAGGCGAGCAGCGTCGGAACCGCGTCGCAGAGCGCGCCGCCGGACCGCAGCCGACCGCGAAAGTCGCGCGAGACGAACACGCACGGCACGGGGTTCGTCGTGTGCGCGGTGTGCGGGGAGCCGTCCTCGGCGATCATCGTCTCGGCGTTCCCGTGGTCGGCGAGGATGAGGAGCGCTCCGTCGGGCGCGGAGCCGCGAAATCCCTCCACGACCCGACCCAGGCATCCGTCGACGGTCTCGACGGCGCGGATCGCCGCTTCGAGGCTCCCCGTGTGCCCGACCATGTCCGGGTTCGCGAAGTTCAGGACGAACGCGCCGTGCCCGCCCTCGGCGAACGTCGCGACGAGCCGGTCGGTGACTTCGGAGGCGGACATCTGGGGCTGGAGGTCGTAGGTGGCGACCTTCGGGGAGGGGACGAGGATCCGGTCCTCGCGCGCGTACGGAGCTTCGCGTCCGCCGTTGAAGAAGTACGTGACGTGGCCGTACTTCTCGGTCTCCGCGATCCGGAGGGTCGACAGGCCCTCCCGCTCCCAGACGTCGGCGGCGACCTCCCGGATGTCCTTCGGCGCGAACGCGACCGGCACGTCGAACGTCTCGTCATAGCGTGTCATCGTGACGTAGAACAGATCCTTAAGCGGCTCGCGCTCGAATCCCTCGAACGCGGGATCGGCGAAGGCGCGCGTCAGCTGGCGCCCGCGATCGGCGCGGAAGTTGAAGAACACGATCGCGTCGCCGTCCGACACGCGGGGCGTGCCCTCGACCACGATCGGCTTGACGAACTCGTCCGTGATCTCCCGCTCGTAGCTCTTATCGAGCGCCTCGACGGGGTTCCGCGTCACGGTGTCCGCACGGCCGCGCGTGAGGGCGTCGTAGGCGATTCGCGTCCGCTCCCAGCGCTTGTCGCGATCCATGGCGTAGTACCGGCCGACGACGGTCGCGATGACGCCGACCCCCTTGTCGTCGATCGAGCCCTCGAGGTCCTTGAGGTATCCCACTCCGCCCGTCGGCGATGTGTCGCGCCCGTCGGTGAAGGCGTGGACCGCGACGGACGACACACCGTGCCGGCGCGCGAGCTCGAGAAGCGCCAGGAGATGGTGCATGCTGGAGTGGACGCCACCGTCGGACTCGAGGCCCATCAGATGGAACGTCGATCCGCGGTCGCGCGCGTGAGAGACCGCTTCCAGCAGGGCGGGATTTTCGAAGAAGCTCCCGTCCTCGATCGCCTCGTCGATCCGGAGGATGTCCTGCTTGACGACCCGGCCGGCCCCGAGGTTGAGGTGTCCCACCTCGGAGTTCCCCATCTGGCCGTCGCTGAGGCCCACGGCGCGGCCGGAGGCTTCGAGCGTGGTGTGGGGGTACTTATCCCATAGCTCGTCGAAGACGGGCGTGCGGGCCAGCGCGACCGCGTTCCCCTCCCGCGACTCGCGCAGGCCCCACCCGTCGAGGACGATCAGCCCGACTCGGCTCACGGCAGACGGGCCGTTTTGGGTCGCCGGCTCAGATACCTACCCTCTTGCGTCCTTTCGAAACGAACTCGCCCGCGAACTCGACCGCGTCCGTCGCGCTCTTCTCCCACTTGCCGCTCTTCTTGGCGAGCTTCTTCCGCGTCTTCTCGCCCTTCTCGGGCGCGTAGAGCACCGCCATGAGGCCACCCAGCGCGAGGCCGAACAACAGTCCGCTCAGGAATCCGCCTCTACCCATCGTCTTCCTCCCCTTCCGAGTACTCGTCCATGGAATCGCGGATCGCGGCCAGAACCGCGTCCGCCTCGGCTCGAAGCCGATCGATCGACCCGTCGTTCACGATCACGTAGTCGCAGGCCTCGACCTTCTCCTCGTCGGGCATCTGCGTCTCCATGATGCGCGCGAAGCGCTCGGCGTCCATACCCCGGGCCTCGCGCAGCCGTTCCTCGCGGATCCGGGCCGGGGCGGTCACCAGGACGATGGCGTCCAGGACCTCCCCCAGGCCGAACTCGAACACGAGTGCCGCGTCGACGACCGCCAGCTTCGCGCCCGACCTGCGGGCGCGCTCGAGCTCCCGGTCGAGCCGCTCGAGGAGCGGCGGATGGACGACGGCATTGAGGCTCGCGATCCGGCCGGGAGCCGAGAACGCCGCCTCCCCGAGCGCCGCCCGGTCGATCCGGCCGTCGGCGTCGAGAATCTGGCCGCCGAACTCCGTCTCCAGGGCCTCGCGCACCTCCGCATCCTCTTCGAGCACCGCATGCCCCAGCCTGTCCGCGTCGATCACCGTGACCCCCGACTCGCGCCAGCGTTCGGCGACCGTGGTCTTCCCGCTCGCCACGTTCCCGGTCAGGCCCACGGTCATCATGAGGGGTTACGCGCCACCCGGCTCGGCCGCGGGCGCCGCGCCGCCGAGCAGCGCCTCCATCTTGCCGAGGAGGCGACTCAGCTCGATCGGCTTGGTGTCGTAGTCGTTGCAGCCCGCTTCCAGCGCCTTCTCGCGATCGCCGGACATGGCATGCGCCGTGAGCGCGATGATGGGCAAGTCCTTCGTTGCCGGGTCGGCGCGCAGCTCGCGGGTCGCCTCCCAGCCGTCGATCTCGGGCAGGCTCATGTCCATGAGCACCAGGTCGTAGGCCATCGTCTTGGCCTTGTCGACCCCCTGGCGGCCGTCTACCGCCATCTCGACCTGGTACCCCTTCCGTTCCAGCCGTCGCGACAGCATGTCGCGGTTCATCTCGTTGTCCTCGACGAGCAGGATCTTGGCCATGCAGCCTCCTGGTGTCCTGAGTCAGGGCACTGTTCTATGTCTGGGGCTCCGCCACCGCCGCATTCGCCGGAAGACGGATCGTGAACGTCGAGCCGACACCGGCCTCGCTCTCGAGCTCGATGCCGCCTCCCATCATCTCGCAGAACCGCTTGCTGATCGCGAGACCGAGCCCCGTTCCGCCGAACCGGCGGGCGGTCGAGGCCTCCGCCTGGGAGAACGCCTCGAACACACGCGCCTGCTGCTCCGGAGTCATGCCGATCCCCGTATCGCGCACGCGGAAGATCATGGCCCCGTCGCCGTTGCTGTCGCGCTCCACCTCGAGATCTATCCTGCCTCCGGTCGTGAACTTGCTGGCGTTGGAGAGCAGGTTGAGGAGCATCTGCCGGACCTTCGTCAGATCCCCGCGCATGTCTCCGACTTCCGCCCCGCAGCGCACCTCCAGCCGATTCGCGTTCTTGTCGATCAGCGGACGCGCGGTGGCCGCCACATCGTCGATCATCTTCCGGACGTCGAACTCCTCGAGGAACAGCTCCATCTTGCCGGCTTCGATCTTGGAGAGGTCGAGTACGTCGTTGATGAGGGCCAGGAGATGGCGACCGGCCGTGTGGATCTTCCCCAGGTCGGGCACCAGCGCCGACTGGCCGAGCTCCTCGACCTCTTCCTGAAGCATCTCGCTGTACCCGATGATCGCGTTCAGCGGGGTCCTCAGCTCGTGGCTCATGTTCGCGAGGAACTGGCTCTTGGCGCTGTTCGCCGCCTCGGCCTCGCGCCGCGCCTCGAGGAGCTCGGTGATGTCGTGGTACAGTCCCATAAGCCCGAGCTGTTCGCCGTCCACGACCACCGGGACGCCCAGGATCTCGACGTCCACGAACGCGCCGTCCTTGCGGCGGCGGCGGCCGATGCCGTGGACCGCGTGGTCGAGCGCCTCGCGCGTGTACGCCTCGGCCTCCGAGCGCGTATCGGCGGTGGAGATGAGGTCGTCCAGCGGACGTCCGACGGCCTCCTCGGTGGAATACCCGAACAGCCGCTCGAAGGCCGGGTTGCAGGAGACGATCTCATGGCCCAGGCCGAGCGAGACGATCGCCACCGGGCTGTTCTGCACCAGCGACTCGAAGTACTGGCGCTGGCGCTGCGCCTCGGTGTAGAGGCGCGCGTTCTCGATCGCGATCGCAGCCTGCGGCGCGAACATGTTCAGGAGCCGCAGGTCCTCCTCGACGAATACCCGCTCGGGGTCCGAGTGGACGGTCGCGATCGCGCCCACGAGACGCCGGCCGATGAGTAGCGGGGCCGCCATCACGGAATGAACGGTGATGTCGGAGTATTTCTCGGAGCGACCCATCCACTCGTGGTACGATGGGATGATCAGGGGCTCCAGGCTACGCGCCACCGCTCCCATCGCCCCCTCGTCGAGCTTCAGACGCGTACCGGTCGAGTCCTTGCCGACGCTGCGACTGGCGAGGATCACCAGGTCCTGCCGCTCCTCGTCCCAGATCGCGACCTCGCCGCCGGACACGCCGAGCTGGGTCACCGCCCGGTCGATGACGGCTTGCAGGACACGCGACAGCTCGAGCTCGGAGGACAGGTCCGCGAGCGTGTCGAGGAGCGCCTTGTGCTCGTCCGCACGGCGGCGCTCGGCCTCGATGAGCCGGACGCGGGCGATCGCTATGGCGGCCTGGTCGGCCGCTGCGGAGAGGATCTCGAAGTCCTGGTCGTCGAAGGCGTCCCGCTCGTCGCTCTCGACGACCAGCACGCCGATCGTCTCGCCGTCGACCCGGAGCGGGATGTCGACCTCGGAGCCCCGCACGCGGCTCGGCAGGTAGCTCGCCTCGCGCGTGACGTCGGCCGTGTAGTGGAGCGTCCCGTCCTCGGCGGCGCGCGCGCTCAGCCCCTCGCCCTTGTGGACCCGCCAGCTCTCGGGGGCGTCCGGCCACCCCGCGCTCGCCCGCAGGACGCGGTCGCCGGTGTCGGGCTCGATGATGAATGCGCCCAGGAAGCTGTAACCCAGCGCCTCGTCGTGGAGCCCATCCACCATGGCGTGGTAGATGTCGTCCTCGTTATGGGCCGACACGATGCCGGTCGTCAGCCGGAGCAGAGCGGCCTGGCGATGCGCCTGCGCCGAGCGCCGGGAGGTGCGTGGTGTCACGCCGCCGTGCCTCCGTGCACGGGCCGCGCGTGGAGCGCCACCAGGTCCCGCACCTCGCGCAGGAAGCGGTCGCGGGAGCCCTTCTGGACGATGCGCTCCACGCCCCCGTTGAGCCGCAGGTGGTCCTCCTCGGTCAGCTCCTTGGCCGTGATCACGACGACCGGGACGGGCGAGGGATCCTCCCCTTCCCGGAGCGTCTCCAGGAACTCGAAGCCGTCCATCTCCGGCATCATGAGGTCGAGCAGGACCAGCGCCGGCTCCCGCTCCGCGAGCCGCACGAGCGCCACCCGGCCGTTCTCCGCCTCGTCGACCTCCCACCCTTCGGCCTCCAGCGCGCGGCGGATCAGCGCGCGAGCCGACTCGTCGTCCTCCACGACGAGGACGCGCCGCGGAGAACCCGCGCGCGAGTAACGGGCGAGAACGGCGGCCAGGCGCCCGCGGTCGATCGGCTTGGTCAGGTACTCGGAAGCGCCGAGCGCGATGCCCAGGTTCCGCTCGTCGGTGATGGTGGCCATGATGACCGGGATGTCGGCCAGGTCGGGGTCGCTCTTGAGCTCCTGGAGAACCGCCCAGCCGTCCATCCGCGGCATCAGGACGTCCAGCGTGATCACGTCGGGCCGGGCCGCCCGCGCCGCCTCGAGGCCCGCGCGGCCGTCGGGCGCCTCCAGCACGTGGAAGCCGGCGCGCCGGAGGTGCCGGGCCATGAGCTCCCGCGCGGTCGGGTCGTCGTCGACGATGAGGACGGTTCCGGCCTGCCCGGCGTCGGCCTCGTCCGTCTCGGTCGCCTCGAACTCGGCCGCGACTTCGGGGACGCGTAAGGGAGCGACGGCCGGCAGCTCGACCGTGAACGTCGAGCCCTTTCCCTCTTCGCTCGCGACCTCGATGTCGCCGCCCATCATGCGGCAGAACTGGCGGCTGATCGCGAGCCCGAGACCGGTCCCGCCGAAGCGCGCCGAGGTCGAAGCCGACGCCTGGGTGAAGGCCTGGAACAGCCGCTCCAGCTGCTCGGGCGACATGCCGATCCCGTCATCCGAGACGACGAAGCGGATCCTGTCGCCGTCCTCCGAGCCCTGCCGCGTCACGCTCAGGCGCACGGTGCCGCCCTCCGTGAACTTGCAGGCGTTCGAGAGCAGGTTGAGGAGCACCTGCCGGATACGGGTCACGTCCGACCGCATGACTCCGAGGTCCACGATGCCGGACGCCTCGAGCCGCGTCCCGGTCTTCTCTGCCAGCGGCTGGGCGGTGGACACGACGTCCTCGATCACCGGGCCGAGCTCGAAGTCCTCCACGAAGAGGTCCATCTTGCCGGCCTCGATCTTGGAGAGGTCGAGGATGTCGTTGATCAAGGACAGCAGGTGCCGGCCGGCGGAGTGGATCTTCGCGAGGTCGGCGAGCATCGAATCGTTCCCCGTATCCCCCGCTTCCTCGACCAGCATCTCGCTGTAGCCGATGATCGCGTTCAGGGGCGTCCTGAGCTCATGGCTCATGTTCGCCAGGAACTGACTCTTCGAACGGCTCGCGCCCTCCGCTTCGCGGCGCGCCTGGAGGAGCTCGGAGATGTCATGGTAGAGCGCCAGCATCCCGACCATCTCGCCGCCCACCATGACGGGGATCGACGCGATCTCGACGTCGACCAGCGAGCCGTCCCTGCGCTTGCGCTGCCCGATACCGGTGGCCTTCTTCCCGGCCATCGTCTGCTCGGTGTACGCCTGACCCTCGGCGCGCGTGCCCTCCGTCTGGACCAGCTCGTCGAGGTTGATTCCGATCACCTCGTCCGCGCTGTAGCCGAACATCGTCTCGAATGCCGGATTGCACGACGTGATCCGGAACTCGCGGTCCAGGTTCACGATCGCGACGGGGTTGTTGACGACGAGGTCTTCGAAATAGCGCTGGCCGGCGGCGAAGAGCTGCGCGTTCTCGATCGCGATCGCGGCCTGGGGCGCGAACAGCTCCAGGAGCCTCACTTCCTCGGCACCGAACTCGCGGTTCGGATCCGAGTCGACGGCGGCGATCACCCCGACCAGGCGGCTGCCGATCAGGAGCGGCACCGCGAGGCCGGTCTGGATCGAGCTCTGCGTGTACTGCGAGGAGCGCCCTTCCCATTCCTGATAGCGCGGGATGATG
>DASSPT010000073.1:0-37867 GCA_035699465.1 Gemmatimonadota bacterium | reverse complement strand
CACCTCCCTCCGGCCGCCCGGGAGGTCGAGCTTCCGGACCTGGGCGCCGGCCGGGGTCTCGACCCCGATCCACACGAGCCCCACCGGCTTCTCCTCGCTGCCGCCGGCCGGCCCGGCGATTCCGGTCACCGCGCACGCGACTTCCGCGCGGAGCGCCTTTCGAGCGCCTGCCAGCATCGCGCGGCAGGTCTCCTCGCTGACGGCCCCGTGACGCGCCAGCGTCTCGCGCGGCACGCCGAGGAGCGCCTCCTTGGCCTCGTTCGCGTATGCCAGGATCCCCCCCACGAACCACGCGCTCGAACCCGCCGGCGAGGTCAGCTCCGCGCCGAGCTCGCCGGAGGTCATCGACTCCGCCACCGCCACCTTCCAGCCGCGCTCGACGAGCGAGCCTCCGATCGCCTGCGGAAGCGTCTCGTCGTCGATTCCGTAGAACCAGGGGGCAGACCGGCGAACGATCTCCCCGGCGAGGGCATCCAGCCTCCGATCGGCCTCGACCCGCGAAAACCCGGCGAGCGTGAGCCGCACGTCGACCATCCCGAGGTCCGGCAGGAACGCGACCTCGATCGGGCTCGTGTCGGCGAGCGCGTCCTGGAGCCGCTCCGCCAGGGCGGACTCGCCGATTCCCGCCGTGTGCACGACGCGCGAGCGCACGACCTGCGTGGCGTCCCCGCTGGAGGTGACGAGCACGGGCAGGACTCCCTCCTCGAGGAGCGCCCGCATCTCCGCAGGCACGCCGGGCAGCACGAAGAAGGTTGAGCCCCCGCCATCGATCACCAGACCCGGCGCAGTGCCATGCCGATTCGGGATCACCCGCGCGCCGCGCGGGACTTCCGCCTGACTCAGGTTGGACTCGGGCATCTTCGCATAGCCGAAGCGGCGGAACCGCTCCTCGACGTCGGCCAACACGTCGGCATCGATCTCGAGCGGCGCATCGAAGAGCTCCGCCACGACCCGCCGCGTCAGGTCGTCCTGCGTGGGTCCGAGGCCCCCCGTCGTGATCACCCAGCGCGAACGGTCCCTCGCTTCCGCGAGCGCCTGCCGCATCCTCTCGGGGTCGTCTCCCACGATCGTCACGCGGCTCACGCGCGCCCCGATCTCCGCCAGCCGGCGCGCTGCGTACGCGCTGTTGGTGTCGACCGTCTCTCCCAGGAGCAGCTCGTTGCCGATCGCCACGATCTCGACGTCCATCCCCGATCCTCAGCCCGCGAGGCCGGGCCACAGGGCGAACGCCGCGGCACCGAGCAGAGCGGCGAGGCCGCCCGCGACCACGTCGTCCAGCATCACCCCGGCTCCACCGGGCACCGACTCGCACCACGAGACGGGAGGCGGCTTGCCGATGTCGAGCGCGCGGAAGAGCACGAGCGCCGCCAGGCAGCCCGGCAGGCCGGCCGGAACGCCGCTCAAGGCGAGCGCCATGCCGGCCACCTCGTCGATCACGATGCGCCCATCGTCGGCACCCAGATCACGATCCGCCGCCCCGGCGGTCAGAAGTCCCACCGCCGTGCACGCGGCCGCGGCGACGAGCGCCGCGGCCCGCGTGGGCTCCGTCCACCACCACGCCAGCGCCACGAGGGCGGAGGCCAGGGTCCCCGGACCGGCCGGCCACCACCCGACGGGGCCCAGCGTCGCCACCCATACCGCGGCGCGATTCACGCGGCCGGGCTCGACCACAGGTGGCGGTAGCCGACGAGGTAATCGATCAGCGACAGGATGGTGAGCACGATCACGAACCACATGCCGACCGCGATCACCGCCAGGGTATAGCCCTCCCAGTGCTCCCATGCGCGGCTGGCCGCGCCCCCCTCCGCATAGGCCAGGTTGATCCGCCACACGAGGACCGAGCCGATGAACCAGTTCTGGACGAGCGCCTTGGATTTTCCCCAGCCGCTGGCGGCGATCACCTGGCCGCGCGAGAGCGCGAAGCGGCGGAACACCGTGATCAGGATCTCGCGCCCGAGTACCAGGATCACCAGCCATAGCGGCAGAAGGCCGATCCCGTACAGCGGCACGAACGTGACGAGGACGAGCAGCTTGTCGGCGATCGGATCGAGCAGCTGCCCGAAGCGAGTGATCTCGTCCTTGTCGCGGGCCATGTTGCCGTCGATCACATCGCTGATCGCGGCGGCGACGAACAGCAGGAACGTCGCCCACCGCGCGTACAGCGCGGGCTGATAGATGAGCCCGGCGATGATCGGCGTCGCCGCGATTCGACCTATCGTGATCTTGTTGGGGGTGTTCAATCCGAATGCGTCCAGGCATCGGGTTCGGCGCCCGATATCGCTGCGCGCGCCGGGGGCAAGTGCGCTAGTATCCTGAATCGGTCAGGATACTAGAGCTCTCGGCGGCCGGCGAGCGCCTCGCCGACCGTGATCTCGTCGAGGAACTCGAGCGAGCCTCCCATCGGGATCCCGCGCGCGATGCGGGTCACCCTGACGCCCAGCGGCGCGAGAGCGCGCCGCAGGTACAGGGCCGTGGCCTCGCCTTCGACGTCCGGATTGGTGGCCAGGATCACCTCCTCGACGCCTCCCTGCCGGACGCGCTCGGCCAGCCGGTCGACGTTGAGCGCCTCCGGCCCCACTCCGTCCAGCGGGGACAGGCGGCCGTGGAGCACGTGATACCGCCCGCGGAACCCTCCGCTCTTCTCGATCACATGGATGTCGCTCGGCTCCTCGACCACGCAGATGACGGACTCGTCCCGGCGCGGATCCAGGCAATGGGTGCAGGTGCGGCCCTCGGCGATGTTCCCGCACGTCTCGCAGAACGAGATCCGGTCCTTGACCTGCAGGATGGCGTCCGAGAGCCGGCTGGCCGATTCGCGCGGCTGCTTTAGCAGATAGAAGGTCAGGCGGCTGGCCGTCTTCCGCCCGATGCCCGGGAGCCTCGACAATTCCTCGATCAGCTGTTCGACCGCCCCCGCCACACTCGTTTCCTTTCGCTATAGCAAAGCGCTAGAAGGCGGCTGAGAATGGTCGAGATGCAAGGCGCGCGACGACGACCGAGCGAGGCGTACTGAACGGTACGCCGCAGCGAGTGTCGAGGAGCGCAACGCCGCAGATCGGCCATTCTCAGCCGCCCGAATCAGAGAAGCCCAGGGATGGGCATGCCGCCCGTCAAACGTTTCATTTCCTCGTTGGCCATCTCGCCCGCCCGCGCCAGCGCTTCAGACACGGCCGCCACCACGAGGTCCTCCAGCATCTCCACGTCTTCGGGATCGACCACCTGCCGATCGATACGCAGCGAAACCAGCTCCTGCCGGCCGTTGACGACCGCGGTCACCATGCCGCCCCCTGCGGACGCTTCGATCCTGCGCTCGCCGAGCTCGGCCTGCATCTTCGATACCTGACTCTGGATCTTCTGGGCCTGCTTAAGGATGTTCTGCAGATTCGTCATTCCGTTTACGGGTCTCCTTTCGGTTTTCGTCTTCCTACGAACTCGGCCGTACCCTCACCACGCTCGCATCGAACAGGTCCACGACCTGACGCAGCAGGGGATCGCCCTTCAGCCGGTCGTCGATCGTTCCGGCCTCGATCTCGCGCACACTGGGGCGATGCGCGCGCGGCTTTCCGGCATCCGGCACCTCGGGCACAGGCGCGGCGGCCTCCACGCGGATGCGCCCGGTGAACCCCCAGCGCCGCGCCAGCACGCCGGCCAGCGGATCGAGCATCCCGCGCGCGGACAACTGCTCCAGCTTGAACTCCGCGCCGTGCGGCAGGGTCAGCGTCACGCCGTCGTCCTGGCAACTCTCGGGCCGCGCCTCCTTGAGCGAGGCCGCCACCGTCGGGCGCGCCGCGAGGACCTCCTCCACGACCTCGTCCCAGGCGGCGAGCAGCGATTCGAGCGTGAGAGGCCCGCCGGCCTTCGCGCCCGATTTCGTACCCCCCGGGCGAGGCGGTGGTCCGCCCGCCGCCGCTTGCGGCCGCGGCGCGGACGTCGGGGGTCCGGAGGCGGGCCGGCTCCCTCCACCCGCCTCCACGGCCCTGAGCGCCGCGTCGAGATCCGCCGTCCGGTCCAGCAAGGCGAGCCGCACGAGCAGTACCTCCAGCACCAGGTCCTGCTGGCTGGAGCGGCGGAACGACTGCTCCTCCTCGGTGGCGAGCGTCAGCATCCGCAACAGGCCCTCGGCGCCCAGGGATGCCGCGGCCGCGGTGTACGCGCCGTGGTAGCGCTCCGGCACTTCGGCCAGCCGCGCGCCGTCGCCGAGCGCGAACAGCAGGCAATCGCGCAGGTGCTCGAGCAGGCCGGCATAGAACGATTCCAGATCGTACCCGCCCGCGCGCAGCTCGCGCACGAAGCGCATGGCGGCTGCGGCGTCGCCGGCGGCGAGCACCTCGGTCAGCTCCAGGTAGCGCTCCTCGTCCGGCACGCCGATCAGGCGGCGCAGCGTCGCGAGACCGATCGAGTCCCCCCCGAACGCCACGACCTGGTCGAGGAGCGAGAGCGCGTCCCTGAGGCTCCCGTCCGCCTTCTTGGCGATCGCGAACTCGGCGCGCTCGTCCAGCGCGAACCCCTCGATCCCGGCGATGTCAGCGAGGCGCTTCCGGATCGCGTCCAGGGGGATCGGGCGGAAGTCGAATCGCTGGCAGCGCGACAGGATCGTGGGGAGGATCTTGTGGGGCTCGGTCGTCGCCAGCACGAATACGACCCCGCGCGGCGGCTCCTCGAGCGTCTTGAGGAGCGCGTTGAAGGCGTCCTTGGACAGCTGATGGACCTCGTCGACGATATAGACCTTGTAGCGCCCCTGGGCGGGAGCGTACTTGACCGCCTCGCGCAGCTCCTTGATGTCGTCGATGCCGCGGTTGGAGGCGGCATCGATCTCGATCACGTCGAGCGAGCGCCCGGCCGCGATGGCCACGCAGTTCGCGCACTCCCCGCACGGCTCGCCCGTCACTCCGCGATCGCAATTGAGGGCCTTGGCCAGCAGCCTCGCAGTCGTCGTCTTCCCGCTTCCGCGCGGGCCGGCGAACAGGTACGCATGGGCCATCCGTCCGCGCTCGAGCGCGTTGGACAGCGTGCGCGTGACGTGCTCCTGTCCGATCACGTCGGCGAACGTCGCGGGACGGTACTTGAGCGCCAGCGGCAGGTGCGTCATCGGGGCGGGATCCTGCTCGAGGTCGGAGGAGATCAGCGGATTACAAACCGCAGGGCGTTCAAAATGGCTCAGATGCAAGGCGCGCGACGAGGCTCTTCCGAGGCGTGGTCAATCCCACGCCGCAGGAAGAACGAGGAGCGCAACGCCGCAGATGAGCCATTTTCAACGCCCTGAAAAACACCCCAGGCGGGTCGCAGCGACTCTCGTCTACGTACCGCTGCTACCTTCCGGTCCTGACGGGGTTGGTAGGTCCGAGCCCTGCGCGCCTGGGGCATGATGGAAGGTATCCGGGCGCGCCGGGGCCGTCAATTCGCGCCCTCGCTGGGGCCGGGAGGAGGCCCGTTCTGCGCCGCGCGCAGCCGCACGTGCATCGCGGTTCCGCCGCCGCTCAGGCGCTCCCAGTCGATCGTGCCCCCCCACGATTCGACGATACGCCGGGTGATCGCGAGCCCCAGGCCCGTCCCCCGCGTCTTGGTGGAGAACGAGGGCTCGAACAATCGCTCCAGGCCCCCTTCCGGGAGGCCGATCCCGTCGTCCAGGACGGACACCCGCGCCCAGCCGGGCTCCTCTTCCCAGTCGAGCCGCACGACGATCGTGCCCGCGCCGTTCCCCAGCACCGCCTCTCGAGCATTCTGGAGCAGGTTGACGAGCACGCGCCGGAACCCTTCCGGATCGCCGATCAAGGGGCGTTGGTCGCCCCGCGTATCGAGGCGGTACTCGATCCCCTCCTCGCCGTGACGGTAGAGCGCCACGGTCTCCCGCGCCGCCTCGAGCGCGTCGAACGGACCGCTGACCGTCGCGTCGGTCGCCCCGAAGCGGGCGAAGCTCCCGGCGATCCGCTCGAGCCGCTCGATCTCCGCCAGGACTAGCTCCAGGTTCGCATGGAACACGCGCTCGAAATCGGGCGCCCGGTCCTCGACGACGCGCTCGAGGTGTTGCAACGAGAGCTTCATCGGGGTCAGCGGATTCTTGATCTCGTGAGCCACCTGGCGAGCCATCTCCCCCCACGCCAGCACGCGCTGGGACTGCACGTTCGCCGTTATGTCCTCGAACGCGACGACGACGCCCGCCGCCGCGCCCTCGGAATCGGCCAGACGCGTGGCGAGGAGGTGGTAGTGACGCTCCTCCCCGTCGCGGGTGAGCACGAGGTCTCGCTCCCCTCGCCGCGGTCGGGTCCGTTGCTTCTCGACCTCGCGCCAGAACGCGGCCGCGGGACCGCTGGACCGAACGAGCTCGTCCACACTGCGGTCGATCACCGACTTGGGCTCCTGCTCCAGCAGGTCGGCGGCCCGATCGTTGATCAGCCGCACTCTGCCGGCCGCGTCCAGCGCCACGACCCCCGCCCCGACCGCCGACAGGATCGCCTGCACGCGCGACTTCTCGCGCTCGAGCGCACGCTGACTCGTGTCGAGGCGCTCGCCCATGGCGTTGAACGAGCCCTGCAGCTGGCCGAATTCGTCCTGGCGGCCGGGCGGCGGCAGGCGGTACCCCAGGTGTCCAGCGGCGATCTGCCGCGTGCCGCGCTCCAGCGCGGAGAGCGGTCGCGTCATCGCGCGCGCGAGCCACCAGCCGACGACCAGCATGAAGCCGATCGAGAACGCCGACAGCAGGAACACGCCCTCCCCGAGCCGCTGGAGGTTTACGCGCACCCGGTCCTCGCGGATCAGGAGCGGAGTGGCGAGGGAGTACCCTGGCGGCGCCTGCGTGCGGTCGAGCGTGCTGTACGCAACCAGGAACGAGCGGTCCCCCAGCGAGGTTTCGTCGAACACGACCGGCTGGCGCACGTCGAAGAGGTCGACGTGGACGGCGCCAGGCATCCGGTCCGCGAAGAGCTGGGACGCGAAGATCTCGGGGCGGCTCGAGGCGACAGTCCGGCCCCGCCAGTGGAGGATGAAGTCCTGCTGGAGGATCCCCGCGATGGCGCGGAGCCGTGCGTCGAGCGCGGGCGTGGTCCCCTGGGTGAGCATGGTGTCGGCTACGAGCAGGTTGCTGGCGGCCGTCAGCGCGTCGGCGGCCGCCGTGCGCGCCCCCTCCTCGAGCTCGGCGCGCGTGGCCCGGTAGCCGAGGACGGCGTACAGCGCGAGCGGCACGGCGGCGACTGCGAGAAACGCCAACAGGAGCTGCACGCGGAAGGAGCGCAGCGGGTTGTTGGCGCGGAAGCCGACCCGCCAGCGGAGTCGCGTGCGCGCGTCGCCCAGCCGGTCCAGCCCGCCGATGGCGAGCCCGACCAGCGTTCCGACCAGGACGAAGACGGCGTAGCCGCGCGCTCCGGGAAGCAGAGGATCGAGCGGCATCGCCAATTGGGCGCTCGCGTCGTCACCGGCCTGGATCGAGGTGAGGAGCGTGCGCGGCGGCGCCCGTTGGCCCGCCGGCAGGAGCTCGTATCCGGGGAGATCCCCGCCGCCCGGGCCCGACAGGAGATCGGTCAGAAGGAAGGACTGACCGGAGGGCGGCCGGAGCTCGAGCGCCTCGGTCGTCATCGCCACGGCGGTACCGATCCGGCCGTCCGGTCCGCGCACCGGGACGACCGCCCACCGTGTTCCGCTCGTGCCGGCCGAGCCCCCGACGGGGATCTGGGCCGGCTCGACCGCGTCGACGTAGCCGCGGGCGGTCTCCGTGAGATCCTCGGCCGTCAGCGCGAACTGGCTTACCAGCGTGCCGGTGGAATCGAAGACGTAGAGCGCGGTCGCGAAGTCGAGGTCGCGGAGCGGGCTCCGGCTCCAGACGGCCAGGGCGCCGTCGCGGTCGCGCTCGACGATCGTCTCGCGGACGAGGGGGTTGTCCTCGAGGAAGCGCAGCGTGCGGTCCATGGTGTACTGGAGCCACTGGCTCGAGGACTCCCCGATCCGGGACGCACGCTCGACCAGTAGCTCGTGCGCGGCCTGTACCCGGGCGTGCGTGGCCAGCGGGAGCGTGACGAGCGCGGCGATCGCCATCGCGGCCGCCGCGACGCGGGGGCTCCTGCCGCCGAGACGGACGGTCCCGGACGCGGCCGCGTGAACGAGCCACGCCCCGGCGACGACGGTGACCGCCAGCGGAGCCAACACGACCAGGCGCTCCCCCGCGAGGGCCGCCTCGGGCATCCGCCAGGCGGCGGCCGCGATTCCGAGCAGCCCCGCTCCGGCCGCGACGGCCACGACCCCGGGCCCGGTCGGCGCGCCCGCCAGACGCAGGATCGCCGCGAGGGCGACGACCCCCGCCGCCAGGAACAGCCCGAACGCGAGGAGGACCATGAGAAACGGCGGGGAGAACAGGATCGTCGGGCTGAAGAAGACCGGCGGGCTCATCCCGGCCATCGCCCCCTCCAACCCTTCGATCAGCGAGCGAAGAACGATCGCCGCCAGCACGAGCTCGCCCGCTGCGAGGAGCGACAGCCATGGCCACCGCAGGCGGCGGGCGCGACCGGGAAGGAGGCCGAGCGTCGTCACGCAGAAGAACGCCACGCAGGCCGCGGTCAGCGCGAAATCCCCCGCCGACCTTCCCACCGGTCCCAGTCGGGTCACCGCGAACGCCAGCGGGCTGAACCAGGTATCCGGAGAGAAGAGGGCCAGCACCCGCGATTCGAACAGGAGAGCCCAGACCGAAGCCACGACGGCCGAGAGCGCCCCGACCGCGAGCGCCCATCCGGCCAGGGACCCGGAAGCGCGCCGAGCGATCGCCGCCTGGCGCGCCCCATGCCACGCGGCACCCAGCGCCCACGCGAAGGGCCACGCCAGAAGGAGCGCGAGAAGCCGTACCACGTCCGCGCGCCGTCCTTCGATGAACCGGTCGATCAGGAAGCGCTCGGAGTGGATCTCGGCGACGACCGAGCCGTCCGGCGCCGCCACGTAGCTCGCGGGCTCGAACGATCGGCGGTCCTCGTAGCCGGGAGGCGCGACGTGGAACGCCAGGTCGTGGATCGCCTCCAGCCGCGGCACGAGCAGCTCGGGCTCGGCCACCTCCCGCCGCAGCGGCGACTCGACCGCCCAGAGGTCCTTGACCACGAACACGAACGTGTCCCCGGCGGCGATCCATGGCGCGGCCACGTAGGCCATCCGGTAGCCGAAGGGCGCCCGGACGAGCGGGCGCTCGAGCGTGGTCGCCACCGAGTCCGGCGGCAGCCGGTCGCCGCGCGGATCGCCCCACCAGGCGCGCAGCCGTCCGTCGCGGTCGTAGACCTCGAAGCCGATTCCCGCGGGGAGCGCGGGGGGCGATCCCCGGTCCAGCGCGCGGAAGAGATCGGCGTCGGCCTCCGGGCCCGACGCCGTCACGTCGAGACGCTCCAGCGACGCGACCGTGGCGTCGAGCAGCGCGCGATCGTCCTCGATGCGTCTGGCGAACACCTCCGCCACGCGCTGCCGCTTCGACTCCTCGAGCTCGGCCGCCGCCTCGCCGCCGCCGCGCGCGAGGTTCCACGACTCCAGCCGGAACCATCCCAGAAGCGCGAGGTACGCGCCCAGCAGGAGGAACGCCGAGCGGAGACCCCAGCCACGCGGAACACCTCGAGAGAGCGCGGACGCCCCGAGCGCGGCCGCGGCCGCGAACGGGATCCAGCCCGCCGCGCCGCTCGGGATGAGCGCGACCGCGGCCGCCGCCGTGGCCGCGGCGAACAGCCACGCGGTCCGGTTCACGGGGCGGGCGCCGCGTCCTCTCTCGGGCGGGTGCCCACGACGAGGCCGCTCGCCCCCGCGCGGCGGGCGGCGTCCATCGCCTCCACGACCCGACCGTGGGATACCCGTTCGTCCGCTTCCAGCACGACCCTCTCCGTGCCGCCGGCGGCGAGCGCTTCCGCGAGCGCGCTCTCGAGGCTCGCCTGGTCCACGGGCCGTCCGTCCAGCCACGCACGGCCCCCCTCGTCCAGCTCGAGCGTGACTTCGTCGCGCCTGGCGACGCCGGTGGTCGAGGCGGCCGGCAGCGTGAGGTCGAGGCCCGACCGCTCGAGGAACGTGGAGGTCACGACGTAGAACAGGAGCAACAGGAACACGACGTCGATGAGCGACGTGATGTTGATCAGGGCCTTCCTTCGGGGAGAAGCGCCGAACTTCACCGCTCGGATCTCCTGACCATTTCGGGGGAAAGCGAGCTGCCGCGCTGGAAGCGGAGGATCTTCTGGACCAGCCGGCTCGTGTGGGCCTCCATGTCGAGCACGAGGCGCTCCGCCTTGCTCGTGAAGTAGTTGTAGCCGACGAGCGCCGGGATCCCGATCGAGAGCCCGGCCGCGGTGGTGATCAAAGCCTGGGCGATCCCTCCCGAAAGGCTCTGCGCCTGCCGGGCTCCCTGGCTCGACACCACGTCGAAAACCTGGATCATCCCGAACACCGTCCCGAGGAGTCCCAGCAGCGGGCCGATTCCGGCCACGGTCTCGAGCAGTCCCAGGCCCCGCTCGAGACGCGCCACTTCCTGACGACCCTGGTCCTCGATCAGCTCTCTGAGCTCGTCGCGCGGACGATCGCGGTTGTCCAGAGCGACGCGCACGATGGCCGCGAACGGCCCCGGGTGCTTGTCGCAGACCGCGCGCGCGAGCGGGATGTCGCCCGGCTCCTCCAGGGAGTCGATGACGTCCACGATCTCGGGCTCGAGCACCTTGGACGCGCGCAGATGGAGCGCGCGGTCGACGAGAACCCACACGCCCAGGATCGAGCAAGCGGCGAGGGGGATCATCAGCACCCCTCCCGAGACGATCGTGTCCCACATCAGGGCCCGTCCGTTGGAAAGACGTTGAAATAGAAGTTGCCGGTGATCTCCAGATAGGGCTCGGGGAAGCCGGGTGGCAGCGGCTCGTAGTCGGCGGCTCCCGTGATCGCGTCGAGGGCCACGTACTGGAGATTCTCCACCCCGCGGTGATCGAGGAGCCGGAAGTCCATGAGCCTGCCGTCCGGCCCGATCCGGAAACGCACGCGGCTGATCCAGGCAGCGGTGCCATAATAGAAGGCGGCCGGCGGCGAGATGTGCTCCTCGATCCGGGCTTTGAGCCGCTGCATGTAGGGCGCCCACTCCCAGGCGGTCGTATTGAGCGAGAAGGCCGAGCCCGCTTCCGCCCGAGTCAGTCGCTGGTCGACCTCGGGCGCCGGCAGACGCGCGCCGGGAACCGCCCCGGACTCGGCGGCCGTCGACGGCTCACGTTGCGCGCCGATCCGCTCCGGACCGAGCGCCAGGCGTGGGTCGGTGCGTCCCGCGGCCGGCTCGGGCTCCTTCCCCGGCTCTTCGGGCCTGGCTCCGTCCGGGGCTTCCGCTGCCTCCGCGCGCGACGGTGAGGACGCCGCAGCAGCCGACGACGCCGCTGCGCGTGGGCGCGCCCCGGCCGGCCGGGGCGTCGACGGGCTCGGTGAAGTTCCGGCGCTGTAGGCTTCGCCCGGCGGCAACTCCTCTGGGGCCTCGGGCTGCGCCGCCCGCCGGTCGGCATCGGACACGTTGGGAGTCGCGACGTCGGGACTGGCGTCGGGCCCGGGCTGGGGGTCGACGAGCCGGAACGTGATCGGCTCTGCGGTTGGGACGGCCGCCGCCGGCGCCGGATCCGCCGCCAGCGGGCTCCACCGCTCCCAGAGCGGCGCCGCCAGGACTCCGTGGACCAGGAGCGAGACGGCCAGGGCGACGCGGGAGATGCGATCCTCGAGCATTCCCATCCTGGTAGGACGAAGGCAAGAGAGAAGCCGTTAAACCGAAGAATATAGCTCTCTTACCCCTACCCCCCACCGGCGTTTCCGACTCCGCGCATCACCTCCATGCGAGACGCTGTTCATCGCGCGGCCAAGGGGCGCTCGAAACGGCTCAGATCCTGGGCGCGCGAGGAGCCTTTCCGAGGCGTGGCGAATCCCACGCCGCAAGAAAGGCGACTGTGCGGAACGACGCAGATGAGCCTTTTCAGCGCCCGATTACCTGCCGACCAGTTGATGCAGGCGGAGGATCGCCCGTTGGGAGCGGAGCGAGTTCGTCGCGCCCGTCATGAGCGTCGCGGCATCGGCCGACAACATGACGAGCAGCGACACACCGAACCAGACTTTGACGGCCGGCTCCTCCACGATCGCGAACATGGCGAGCGTCGCGATATGCGGCCCTATGAAGAGCCATGCCCGCCAGGCGAGCATCATCGGCCGGAACGAGCGCTTCGATCGCATGTGTTCGCGCCGTCCCGCGCCGAGCCACGACGCGACGGCCATGAACGGAGCCGCCACCAGCACCATCGCCAGCGCGTAGACGGCGGTGACGGGCAGCGCGACCCACTCGCGCCATGTCGTCTCGCGGGCGCCCTCGTCGCCGCTGCCGCGACCGTAGGCGCGGATCTGGTCCGCGTCGAACCAGCGGTAGTGTCGCATCGCGTAGTCGCGCGCCGCGTTCAGCTCCTGGATGCGACCGGTCGCCGAGATGCGCGCCTCCTCGTCCATCGCGAAGCGATCCGGGTGCACGAGTTTGGCTCGGAGGCGGTAGGCCTTGTGGATGTCGTCCAGCTCGATGGGCGGGAACAGCCCCAGGCGCTGAAGCGCGTGGCGGTACGCCATCTCGTCGTAGCCGTCCCGGCGCTGAGGCGGGGTGGGCCGGCTCATGGCTCCGTGGACTCGGCCGGTCCTCCGACCGCTGTGGCAGTCGATTCCGGTTCGGGCTCACTGGGAGCGCGCGACAGGGCCGTGGCAAGGGGATCATCGAGCCCGGTTTCGGCCGGTTCGTCGGCGTTCGCGTCCGCGGCGACGACGCCGGCTCCGACTTCTCCTCCACCATCCGGCATGTCGAGGAAGTACGAGGCGCAGGCGCCCTGGAGCAGATGCTCGACCAGCACCGGCTCGGAGTCGACGAAGCGCGCGTAATCGCACAAATGGTCCACGACGTCGCGAGGATGGCACGAGCGTGGCGGAATGCCGAGCCGCCCATAGAAGTGCTCGTAGATCCAGTCGACCGCTTCGTTGCGATACACGATCTGGCGCGACACGCAGACGCGCCGGAAGATCTTCTGGTACTCCTCCTTGGTCGGACTCGGCACGAAGATCTTGTAGTGGATCCTTCGCAGGAACGCCTCGTCCACCAGGTCGAGGGGATCGAGGTTGGTCGCGAAGATGAGTAGCGAGTCGAACGGCACGGGAAACTTGTGCCCGGTATGCAGCGTGAGATAGTCCATCCGCTTCTCGAGCGGGACGATCCACCGGTTGAGCAGGTCGCGGGGACGAACGCGCTGCCGCCCGAAGTCGTCGATGATCAGCACGCCTCCGTTCGCCTTCACCTGGAACGGCGCCTGATACACCTTGCTGTGCGAGTCGTATTGCAGATCGAGCTGATCCAGCGTCAGCTCGCCGCCAGTGAAGACGACCGGGCGCTGCACGCGCGCGAAGCGCCGATCGTAGGCGTGCACGGGCTCCAGCCAGTCCTCTTCGGACTTGCTGCCGCTAACTCTGCCTTCCGGCAGCAGGCGATGGTGCACGGGATCGAATAACACCATAACGTGTCCGTCGACGTCCACCGCGTGCGGCACGAACAGGTCGCCGCCCATCATTCGAGCGATCGACTCGGCGAGGTTCGTCTTCCCGTTTCCCGAGTCGCCGTACAGGAACATGGACTTCGCCGAATTGATCGCGGGCCCGAGCTGATCGAGGAACTTCGGGTCCAGGACGAGATGGCTGAACCCGACCTCGATCCCCTCGCGGCTCACACTGACGCCCTTGATCGACTGCCGTTCGACCCATTCGCGGTACTTGGTGAGCGGCACCGGCGCCGGACCTACGTACTGGTTCGAGTCCATCGCCTCGCGGGCGCGTTCGCGTCCCTTGCCGGTAAGGTCGAACGTGTAGCCGCCACGCCCGTGCCCCTTGGCGCCCCGGACCTCGACGAACTGCCGCTGCTGGAGATCGAGAAGCCGCTCGTCGATCAGGGCAAACGGTATCCGAATCGTGTCGGTCAGCTGCTGGCCCGTGCGAGCTCCCTGGACGTAGAGGGTCTTCAGAACGAGGTCGACGAGCGCTTCCGGCGAGAGACCGGTGTCCTCGAGCGTCTCGGGCACGGGCGGCACCGGACGGGTTCCGAATTGCGGCCGGCGATTGAGGCTCGATCTGGGCCGGGCGGGCGCGCTCAATTCTCCCCCCACACGACCCGGTCGCCGACAGTCGTATTCGTATCGGCCAGGGTTCCCGGGGGTAGCTCCAGCGCTTGATGCGCGTCCCCGTGCCAGCGAGTCCTGGCTCCGGGTGGGAGCTCGCGGTACATCGCCACGATCTCGCCCTTCCCGTCCATCAGCGCGACGTCGATCGGATACGTCATCAGATACATGTGAACTCCTCTGCACGGAACGATCATGAGTCCTTCGCCGGGCTCGATGCGCGGACGGGCGATGAGGCCCCGGAGCCGCGGCCAGAACCAGTCGGCGAGGATCACGCGGCCTCCGAGCTCTCGACCGCGGGTGGAGTTCGTGACACGCACGCGCTTCACATCAGGCCTTTCATCTGCTCGAGGATGTGCAGCACCGCCGGTCCGAGGATGACCACGAACATGGCGGGGAAGATGAAGAGGACGAGCGGGAACACGAGCTTGATGGTGGTCTTGGCAGCCGCTTCTTCGGCCCGTTGCCGTCTCTTCGTGCGCATGGTATCCGAGTGGACGCGCAGGGCGGTGGCGATGGAGGTCCCGAAGCGATCGGTCTGGACCAGCATCGCGGTCAGCGACTTGAGGTCGCCGAGCCCCGTCCGCTCACCGAGGTTCCGGAGCGCCTCATCGCGCGGCGTGCCGGCGCGGATCTCGAGGTTCGCCAGCACGAGCTCCTCGCTCATGATCTCGCTCACGTGCTCGATCTCGTCCGACACGCGCACCAGCGCCTGGTTGAGACCCAGACCGGCCTCGACGCACACGACCAGCAGGTCGAGCGTGTCCGGAAGCGCGCGTTGGAGCGAGAGCTGCCGCTTTCGAATTCGTCGCTTGATCTGGTATGCCGGAGCCAGCCAACCGAACGTCGCCCCGACGGCTCCGGCCAGTACGCCGGCGGCCGGCGAGACGCCCAGGGTCATCGTTCCGAAGATTGCCCCCGCGCCGATCAGCACCAGGGCCACGAGACGGACGCCGAAATAGACGGCCACGGCGCCCGACCTGCGGTAGCCGGCCTGAAGTAGTGTCTCCTGCACGCGGCTCCAGTCGGCGCGGCGAACGGTCACGCGCTCGCCGAAGGCCTCCATGAGTGTCTCCAGCCGCTCACGCTTCTCCTGCCGCTGTCGCCTCTGGACCGAGTTGTAGTTCCGGGCCGCGCCCGCCTGCAGCTCCCCCAGCCGCTTGGAGACGAGACGCGAGCGGGCCGGCGCCAGGCTCGCCACGCCGTACACGAGCGCGAACACCGAAGTCATGACCAGGATTACGACGAGGAACAGAACCATCGCGCTATACCTCTATGTGAATGATCTTTCGGATCACGAAGAATCCGATGATCTGTAGTATCACGGCCAGCGTGATCATGAGCTTTCCGGTCGGGTTCTGGAACAGGATCATCATGTACTCCTGATTCAGCAGGAAGATCAGGAACCCTACGCCGATCGGCAGCACGGCCAGCAGGTATCCCGTGAACCGCCCCTGTGCGGTGTAGACCCGCACCTGGCGCTGAATCGTGAAGCGCTCGCGGATCGTGTAGGAGATCTTGTCCAGTATCTCGGCCAGGTTCCCGCCGACCTCGCGCTGGATGAGGAGCGCCGTCACGAAGATCCGCATGTCGACGAGATCGATGCGGTCGGCGAGCGCGAGGAGGGAATCCTCGATCGCGAGGCCGAACTTCTGCTCCTCGAAAACGCGGCGGAACTCGCCAGCCAGCGGCTCGGGCGACTCCTCGCCGACCATCTGAAGCCCGGTCGAGAACGCGTGCCCGGCGCGGATCGCGCGACCCAGCAGGTCGATCGACTCGGGGAAATGCTCCTCGAAGGCTTCCAGTCGTTTGGTCTTGCGACGCTTGACATAGATGTACGGCAGCGACGCCCCGAAGGCGGCGGCCGCGATGCCGATGACCCACATTCGCCCGACGACGAATCCCGCCAGTCCCATCGCGACCGCCGCGCCGACGGTCAGCAGGAAAAACGTCCCCACGCGCCACGGGACGTCGGCCTGCTCGAGCAGGTGCTGCAGGTCGCGCGAATGCGGTAGCCGCGCCATGAGCGGCTCCATCCATGACATCTCGGAGAGCTTGGTGTCGCGGAACAGGTCCCCGAACGGGTCCGGGCCCGGCGCCCCCGAGGCCATGCTCTCCAGGCGCTGCGCCACTTCCTTGCGCTGGCGGCGATCTCTCCACCACTCCCACATGAGCGCGAGCGAGAGGACTCCCAATCCGACCGCGATGAAGATCAGGATGGCCGGTCCGTACCCAGCGGGAAGCCGGTCGATCATCGTTCTCCTCCCGCGGCGTATCCGTACTCGACATTCGAGAACAGGGCGGTGGCCAGGTCGATACCGCTGGCGCTCAGGCGCTCGGCGAACCGCGGACGGATGCCGGTTGCGCGGAAGCGGCCGAGGACCTTGCCGTCCTCGTTGATGCCCTGCCGCTCGTAGGTGAAGATCTCCTGCATCGTGATCACCTCGCCCTCCATCCCGACGATCTCCGAGATCGACGAGAGCCGGCGCGAGCCGTCGGAGTAGCGCGTCACCTGGATGACGACGTCGATCGCCGAGGCGATCTGCTGACGCATCGCCTTCTCGGGCAGCGACAGGCTGGCCATCGAAATCATCGTTTCGAGACGCGACAGAGCGTCGCGCGGCGAGTTGGCATGCAGCGTGGTCAGGGATCCGTCGTGCCCCGTGTTCATGGCCTGCAGCATGTCGACCGCCTCGGGACCCCGGACCTCACCTACGATGATGCGATCGGGGCGCATGCGGAGCGCGTTGATGACGAGCTGGCGCGCGTTGACTTCGCCCGCGCCCTCTACGTTGGGTGGCCGGGTCTCCAGGCGCACCACGTGCGGTTGGCGTAGCTGGAGCTCGGCCGAGTCCTCGATCGTGACGATTCGCTCGTTGGTCGGGATCGAGCCCGAGAGGACGTTGAGGAGCGTCGTCTTACCGGAGCCGGTTCCGCCGGAGATCAGGACGTTGAGCCGCGCCTTCACGATCCCCTGTAACAGGTCGAACATGTTCGACGTGATCGTCTCCACCCGCAGGAGGTCCTGCGCGGAGAGCGCATCTTTCTTGAACTTCCGGATCGAGACGTGCGGCCCGTCGATCGCGAGCGGCGGAATGACCGCGTTGACGCGCGAGCCGTCCGCGAGCCGGGCGTCCACCATGGGCGAGCTGTCGTCGATCCGGCGGCCGACCGCCGACACGATTCGGTCGATGACCTGGAGCAGGTGCCGGTTGTCCTTGAAGCGGACGTCGGTCCGCTCGATCCTGCCGTCGCGCTCGATGTACACCTGCGTGTGGGTGTTGACGAGAATGTCCGACACGGTGGGGTCCTGAAGCAGGGGCTCGAGCGGCCCCAGGCCGAAGATCTCGTGCAGCACCTCTTCGACGAGGCGTTCGCGCTCGTCGAAGTTGAGCGGTGCGGCGTCGCGCGCGAGCAGGTCCTGAATGGCCCGGCGGATCTCGGCGACCACCTGCTCCCGGTCGTGGGAGTCGAGGTTGGACAGGTTCAGCCGCTCTATGAGCTGCTTGTGGATCCGGGCCTTGATCTCGTGCGCCAGCAGGGCCGGATTCCCGTCTTCGTCGTGGGCGGGGCGCGGCGACGCGGGAGTGGCCGGTCCGCCGTTGGCGGGGGCCTCCCATGGCATCTTCTCGGCCGTAGTCGTCGTCCCGGCCGGGGCGGCCGGGGCCGGCGGCGCCCAGGGCGCCTTCGTGGCAGATTGGGCAGGCGGAACCGTGGCAGGCTTCTCCACGTCTCCCTGCGGCCCGAACAGCGGTACCGTGTACGGATCGCGTCCGTCGATCATATGCGCTCACCTCCCAGGACCGGGGGCGGGAGCATGAGCGGATCGTCCGCCCTCTCCTCCTCGGCCCCGAGCATTCCTTTCATGCGCTCCACCGTCCGCGCCAGCCAGCCGCGCTTCTTGGGGACCGATCCCGGCAGGCCGGTGATGCGGGCTCCCAACGCCTCCAGCTCGCGCGCGTAGTCGCAGCGCTCCATCAGGATCACGGGGCGGCCCGTGTTGATCGAATCGATGACCGCTTCGTAGTCGTTGGGGAGCGTCCAGTAGACTTCCATGCCGAGCGCCTGCTCGACGTCCTCGAGCGCGATGTCGTTGTCGGGCTGGAGCCGGTTCACGATCAACCGCAGCTGCTTGCCGCCCATGCGCTCCATGATGTGCTGCGTGCGCTGGATGTTGCGGAGCGAGGGCAGGTCGACGTTGGTGACCAGGTAGATCTCGTCGGCCTGGTCGAACGTGGCCAGCGTCCGCGGCGTGAACGAATTGGACGTATCGACCACCACGTGCTCGTAATGCTGCTTGAGGAACTGCAGGATCTGACGGATCTGGTCGCCCGTGACGGTCTCGGCCTTCTCGGGCTGATACGGCGCCGAGAGGACGTGAACGCCCGTGTCGTGACACTCGATGAACGACGCCAGGAGCCCGGCGTCCATGCGGTGGAAGTTGCGCGCGAGGTCCACGAAGTTGAATCGCGGCTCGATGCCCATGAAGAGAGCGATCTCGCCGAGCTCGAGGTCGAGATCGACGACCACGGTCTTCTGCCCGGTCAGCCGGTGGATCTGGATCGCCAGGTTGGTGGCCACCGTGGTCGAGCCCGAGCCGCCCTTGGCGCTGAAGAAGGCGTAGAGCTTTCCGGGCTGGCGCTTGGCGGTTCCGGCGGGAGCTCCCGCGAGGCGCCGCGTGGTGCGGTTGATCGCCGCGGTCAAGGCTTCCGGAGTGACCGGCTTCGGCAGGTACTCGCCGATGCCGGCCTGCATGGCCTGCATGAGGAACTCGGGCGAGTTGCCCGAGCCGGCGCCGATCAGACGCCGGTTCGGGTTCTGCTCGGCCAGGTACTGGGCGAGCTTGCAGCCCAGCACCGGGTCGCCCTCGAGATCGATGAAGACGATCTCGGGATCTACGTAGCGGAGCTCCTCCAGGTGCCCGTGGCTGAGCTCGATGAACGGGACCACGATCTCGAACGCGATCTCGACCCGCGTTCCGTCTCCGTTCCCGTTCCCACTTTCTCTGAGCGCCGTCCGAAACTGCGAGTCGGTGGAGATGACGGCGCCTACGATGGCCTGACGTTGCATTTTTTCGACCCCCTCGGGGGCTGAGAGTCTCGGGCTACTCCACCAGGTGCACGTACTTCAGGAGTGGGCCCTCTTCGGCACCGCCGGTGCCCGTAGATCCGACACCGATGCCCGACGCATACAGAAACCGTCCGATCACGTCCTTGCCCTGCATTCCTTCGATGAAGAAATCGGTGAAGTTGTTGAATACGATCGGCTTCTTGCCGGGCTCCAGCTTTCGGGTGGGATCGAAGAGCGGGATCTTCACCACCCTTGGGCTCGCCTTCCACGGCCGATAGGAGCTACCAACGACGCTATCCGCGTCGACGTCCCACTCGGCGTCCTTGTCTTTGGCGATCAGACCTTCGATGCCCTGCCTCGTCGGTCCCTGCATGCCGCCGTTCTCGAACATGTACTCTTCGCCGAGATGCACGACCGAGGTGTTGCAGTTCTCGATGTTCCAGCGGTACCGATCCGCGCCGACGTGTGGCTGACCGTCCACTTGCGGCACATCCCACGGGAAGTACCACGAGGACACGAGCGTTTGCTTCGCGTCGCCCTCCTTGACGAGGAGCGGACGGCCGTAGTCACTGTCGTAGATCGTCCCGTTCGGATCGATTCCGTTGTGGGAGGGCTCGCCGTCTCTCCAGTCGCTTCCATAGCCGGTCTCCGAGGGGGCGTATTGCTCACCGGGGTCGTAGACCCCGTCGTCATCCTCGTCGTCCCATGCATCGGGCAGCGTGAAGGGCTTCAAGCATATCGCCGCTCCCGCGGGCGCAGCCTCCGCAGTCGCGCGAGCGGCCACATCCACTTCGTCGACACCGAAGATCTGTGCGAACCACGTGGTTACTGCGCTTCCGCGCTCGGCGCTGCGCCGAACCGTCACGGTGACCCGATGGGTCGCCATGTCGATCTCGACGTCTTCGGGCAGGATCACCACGCCCTCGTCCCGCACGGTATTCAGCGTGCCGTATTCGATGGCCACGTTCCGCGCGGCCTCTTCAGCCGCGGGGCCGTTCCAGGTCTGCATGAACGAGCCCGCGCCAGCCAGAGCGGCCGCGTCGGCGACCCGCTGAGCTTCACCGCGCGCCGAGAAGAGCATGCCGATGTCCACTGCCAGCGCGACCATGGAGAGCAGCGCGGTCATCGCCAGCGCGACGACGACCATGACCGATCCGCGATCGTCGCGAAGCCCCTGGGGGAGGGAAAGGCGCTTCACCTGCCCCCCGCCGGAGCCATCGGCTCGCGGATCGACTTGTCCCACTTCCACGTCTCCGGCTCGCCGGTGGGCAGCGGAGGCGGTGTGTTGGAAGGCTGCACGATGTGCGGCGTAACCAGAACCATGAGCTCGGTCCGGTTCTGCTGGGCCTGCTTCGAGCGGAAGAACGTGCCCAGGATCGGGATGTCCCCGAGGATCGGGAACTTGTTGACGTTTTCGGTCATGGTGTTGTCGATCAGCCCGGCGATCGCGAATGTCTGGCCGTCCTGCAGCTCGACCTCGGTGGACGCCCGCCGTGATCGCAGGGTGGGGATCTGGAACCCCTGGATCTGAAGCCCGTTCGCGAAGTCGAGCGAGGAGACCTCGGGCTCGACCTGCATCCGGATGTTGCCGCTGTTGGTGATGTTCGGCGTGAAGTTCAGCCGCACTCCGAACTCCTTGAAGACGACGGTGATCGTCGTCCCGCCCGCGCTGACCTGCGGCACCGGGTACGGGAACTCGCCGCCCGCCAGGAACGAGGCTTCCTTGCCGTCCATGGCCAGCAGGTTGGGCTCCGCCAGGCTCTTGAACATGCCCTTCCCCTGCAGCGCGCGGATGAACGCGCCGATCTCCGAGCCCCGGTCGAACAGGTACAGGTTCGTGACGTCGGAGAACGTCTGCTCGGGGCCGGGCGGATCGTTGATGAAGTTGGCGCCCGGCGCCGTGAACGTGCCGGTCGATAGCGCGCCTTCGTCGGCTCCCCGCAGGTTCAGCGGATCGACGCGCAGGATGTTGAAACCGAGCTCGCTGAGCGCGTTGCGGCTGACCTCCGCGAACCGGACCTGCAGCAGAACCTGTCTCGGCGACGGAACCGAGATACTGTTCACGACGGTGGCGCCGGAGGCCTCGGCGATCGCGACTGCGCGGCGCTCGACGCTCGCGTCACTCACCGACCCCGACAGGATGAACGTGTTCCCGCTGGCCTGTACCACCAGATTCTCGCTCGGGAACAGGAGTTCGAATTGGCGCTGAAGCGCCTGCGCGTCGGCGGTGACCTCCACGCTGTGGAGCTCGCGCCGGCCGCTGGCATCCCACAAGACGAGGCTCGTCGACCCCATCTTCTTGCCATTGACGAGGACCTCGTTCGGGGAGACGACCACCGCCTCGGCGATCGATGGATCGGAGATCGAGACCTGCCGGAGGTTGACGGAATGCGTCACCAGGGCGGCCTTGCCCAGGGCGACCGAGACCGTGTGGTCGACTCCGGAAACGGCGGGCGCGGCGTCCTGCCCCACCGCCGACGGCGGCCGCGTCAGGCCAAGCGCAGCCCCGAACGCGAGCGGGAACAGGAGCGCCGACGACCGCCTTAGGAGTGCGCGGGGGCGCTTGAATTTAGCGTGGCTCATGATCGCCTCCGCGGCTAAAAGGTCGTGACGGTGCGCTCGGCACCGTTGTACGTGATGACAGAGGTGCCCGAGGCGCGCCGCGGACCGCGCGCGGTTGACGGGCGGGCCGCCGGCTGAGCCGGGGCCTCCGTGCGCACGAGCGTCGCGGCCTGGACGCCTTCGGTATCCACCTCGGCCATGTCGAGCGTGTTGCGAAGCGCGAGCTGGATCTGACCTTCGGTGGCGGCCAGCGTGAGCTTCTCCGCTTCTTCGGGCGTTACGAGGAGCGTGATGACGGTCGCGGTCTGCGGCTCGCCATTGGCGTTCTTCTGAATCGTCTGTCCCGAGGCAAGCGTTTGCACGTTCTGGAGGATCAGCCGCGTGGCGGCCTCCTGGCGTTCGGAGTTATCCGAAAGGGTCACGAGAACGTCGACCCGCGTGCCGGGCAGCACGAAGCCCGCCACGCCGATCACCTCGTCGACCTTGACGCTCACCGCCCGCATCCCCTCGGGGATCACGATCGGGAGCCCACCACCGGCCTCCTTGTCGGCCAGCTTGGCCGTCATGAGCGGCTCGTTGGCGCTGACGGGTGTGATCAGTCCGCGTCCGATCACCTGTTCCTCGCTGGCGGCATAGCCGGGCGGGACGGTGAGAGACGGCCAGGCGATCGTCTTGACGTCCCCGGGCGCCAGCACGGTGCCGAGCGCCAGGTCGCGCGCCGCCACGACGATCTGCGTCGCGGCGCTGGCCGACGCCGAGCGCGGCGACAGAGGCTTGTTCATATAGCCGAGGGCCAGGTAGCCCGCCGCTCCGCCGGACACCAGCGCCAGCACGAGCGCCATCCATTTCCTACGCTTGCGTCTCATTGTAGTCCTCCCGTGCGAGTGTCCCAGCGAACGGTCCGTTACTCATTGCGCATCACGATCTGCGAAGTCAGCGTGATCGCACCCGGTGTGTCTCCCTCCCCGTCTCCGAGGAAGGCCATGATGGGTCCCAGGAACGTGAATTCGTATGGATATGCGATCTGGACGGTCGCCGGGAGGCCGTAATCGTCCTCCACCCCGTCTACGGACACCGTCGCCAGAGAAGGATCCAGGGCGGCATTCGTCAGCGCCGTCTCGACGGCTTCGATCACGTCGCCTTCGGAGCTCGTCTCGATGACTGCCAGACGTGCGCCTTCACGCGCCGCGTTCGTGAGGACCTGGTCGATGTTCCACGCGCGGCCGAATTCGAAGATCCCGATCACGACTCCCATAAGGATCGGCAGCAGGAGCGCGAACTCCGCCAGAGACTGGCCGGCGTCGTGTTGGCTGCGGTCGCTCACGGCATCCACCATCCGACGAGCGCTCCGGCGCCGATCGCCACCCCGTACGGGATCGCGATCGCCCCCGGCGCGCCGAGCCGCGGCAGCGGCTCCGTGGACATTCCGAACGGCGTCCCCACGATCGCGCGACAGCGCGTCACCGTGGCTCCGAAGGCCCCACGCCTGGCCACGGCGAACGCGCCCATCGCGCCGCCCACGAGGGCGGTAACGAGCAGCATGGTCGGCAGGCCGGCCGGGCCGAGAAAAGCACCGGTGGCGGCCAGCATCTTGGCATCTCCACCGCCTAGGCCCCCGAGGAGCACCAGCGGCACGGCGGTCGCGAACGCGATCACCGCTCCGGCAAGACCGCTCGCGAGCGACTCGACTCCGGTCGCGCCTCGCAGCGCGAGCGCGATGCCCAGTGCGGTCACTGTCAGCGCGTTCGGGATGCGACGTGTGCGGATATCGGAGGCACCGGCCAGGAGGATCAGGGCCAGAAGAGCGGCTGATGCGGCGATCTGGTTCATGCGGCCTGTCTTCTCGAGGGAGTGTTCACGGTTGAGTTCGGATAAGGTGGCCGGGGCCCGCTCCCCCGATCGGACCCCGGCCTTGACTTGCAACTGCACCTACACTTGCACTTGCGACTTGCTGGTTCTCAGCCTCCGACGTTCAACGCGCCGGCGATGTTGTTGAACACCGTGCTGATGTTCCCACCCAGCAGCGTTACCGCGGCGATCACCACGATGGCGATCAGCGCGATGAGCAGCGCGTACTCGGCCAGGTCCTGGCCGGACTCGTCGCTCCAAAGGGCCATCCACAGGTTCTGCAGCATTGCTCCTCCCGGCCTTTCGGCCAGTTGCGGGTTCTCGACTAACCGAAGGGCAGAGTGGAGACGAACGAGTCGTACATCGCCACCAGCTGCCCGCCGAACAACGTCACTGCCCCAACTACGACCAACGCAATGAGACCGACGAGGATTGCGTACTCCGCCAGATCCTGTCCGTCCTCCGCCCTCAGCCATTCGCTGCCGAGGACGGGGCTCTCGGCCTCGTCACGTCTCGGGGTCAGCGGGGTCCGTGCGGTCATGCGGTCTCCCTTTCGGGGTGGTTCGTGTTGGTCTCGCCGTCCGGCCATTCCTTTGGCAGCGCCCGTACCAAGCGGCACGCGTACCGGTGTAGCGCGATTCCATCGCTTTCGAGGGCTGGTTAGCCGATTCTCGCCGGTGGAGAAGCAATCCGATCCGGACGTGGAACTCCGAGCGACACCGTAGGAGACCGCTTCCACGTTCACATACCCTCCGTTCCATTCGGAGGGCATCGAGGTGACCAACGGACTCGTGAGAGCTTCTGCGAGCGCGGAAGCGGTCGCGGGCCATCGCCGGCCGGCAAGGGACGCGCACGCACCACTGGCGCAGGAATCTGCGAAGCGGATTGCATTCTACTCGGGATTTCGCGATGCGAGGCGGCGCGCAGGGAGAGGCGCCGAGGGGAAGCGGTCAGACTTCCAGCTCGAGGTCCTTGATCTTGTTGAGCAGCGTCTTGTAGCTCACGCCCAGATCGGCGGCTGCGCGCTTCTTGTTCCAGCGCGCGCGGCGCAGCGCATAGGAGATGGCGCGGCCCTCGACCCTGGCCACCTCGCGCGCCACGATGTCCTTGAGCTCGACGCCCGACTCGAGCATCTGATCGATCGGCGCGTCCTGCGTCGGCTGCTTGCTGCCGAGCTCCTCGCGGATCGCCTCTTCGTCTTCGACGACGAGGAACCGGCGGATCACCCGCTCGAGCTCGCGACCGTTGCCCGGCCAGCGGTAGCTCTGCAGGAAGCGCAGGAATCCGCTGCGCAGCGTGCGGATCCTCGAGCCGTAGAACGGCCCGTACTTCTGCAGGATGTGGTTGGCGAGGAGCGGGATGTCCTCCGGCCGGTCGCGCAGCGGCGGGATGTCGATCCGCACCACGCCTCCGGCGGCCGACCAGGCGCGCTCCAGCGTGGCGAGCGAATCGGCGTCCAGCGAAGGCTGCTCGCAGCTCAGCACGAAGCGCGGCTCCGGCCCCGAGCCCTCGACGCGTTCCCGCTTCCATCCCACGAGTCGGTCCCGCACTTCGCGAGACAGCAGCTCTATGCCGTGGATGTACAGCGTGCCGTCCTCGGCGGTCCCGGCCTTCCCCGCGAACCCGTTCTCGAACAGCTCCCGCTCGATCGACGCCCGCGGGATCGCATAGCAGTTGAGCGTCACGAAGGGCTTTTCACGGCGGCCGGAAAGCTCGTGGATCCCCCGCGCCACCATCTCCTTGCCGACGCCCCGCTCACCGCAGAGGAGCACGGTCAGCGAGGTATCCGCCACCTGGCTCAGGCGCTCGCGGGCGGCGATCACGCGTTCGTCCACGCTGAGCAGGAAATTGGGATGGCCGCCGACCTCCCAGTACTGGGTCGTGGCGGCGTCGGAGAGCATAGGGTCGTGAAGCTCCATCATCTCGCCCTCGCCCTTACGCAAATGCTGTACCATTCATCCCCGATGACGGAAGTAATGCCCCCAACCGTGGATAGGTCTTGTCCTTCGAGAGGGATAGCTGGACTGGCGATCCGGAGGATCCGGCTCCGTCAGCGGCCGGAGCCCTCACTTCGGGACAGCAGCACCTGGGCGTGCTCGTCGGGCAGAATGGTGGCGAGATAGGCACGGCCGGCGCTGGGTTCTCCTCCGTAAAGGCTCATGACCCCGGCCACGAATACACTAGCCCTGTCCCCCCGTTCCGCGCGTCCGGCGGTCGCGGCGAGGAGTCGCGTCATCCGCGTGCCATCGCCCACCAGGGCGATCCAGTCCACAGACGGAGGCAGCCAGCTCGGATAGCGATCGACGGCCTGCCTCAGCGAGGCGGCCGAATCGTCGTCCTCGCCGAGCTCCGCCAGCGCGATGCCGAGCCCGAAGTAGCCGAGCGGCAGGTCGGGCGCGATCTGGGTCAGCCGGCGGTATGCCTGCGCCGCTTCGCGCGGCCGATTCTCGAGCATCGCGCGATCGCCGCGCTGCAACCACAGCGCTGCTTCCGGACTCGCGTCCGCGGATCGCGCGGCGCCCCAGATCGCCCGGTAACGGTCGTACATCCAACCGTCGTAGCTCAGGAGTCCCCAGGGGGAGAAGAAGGGATGCGGGGAAAGAGCCGGAACGAAGCCGCTCGCCGCGAACCATGGCGACCAGCTCTCGATGCCGAACGCCCCGGCCGGTTGCACGCCCGACCAGTAGGGCTGATAGCGGTTGGAGACCGCGGTCCAGCTCGCGGGGAGCGCCGCCGTCACGCGGACCCGGGCGCGGTCGGCCGCCTCGACTCGATTGGCTGCTTGCGGGAGCGGGATCACGACGCCCTGGCCGTTGGGGACCGTCTCCACGGTCGGCTCCCCGCGCGCGCCGTCCTTCCCCGCCATCGGGGTCAGCGGGCTCACGTCCTGCGCCGCGGCCGAAGCCGCCAGGAAGAGGCCGAGCGCGGCCGCCGCCAAAGGCCCGAGCCGTTCCCTCGATCGCCGCATTACACGTTCCTCCGTTCTCCCTCTATCTTACGGCCGCGATGCGCATGATTCCACCTTTTTGCACATCGCGCGCCGCGAGGCTGCTCGCGGCGACCCTCGCGCTCGGCCTCTGCGTTCCCGCCCGCGCTCAGTCACCGGCCCCCGAACTGCTCGCCGAAGCACGCGCCATCGCGCGCGAGATGGCTGGCATCCGCGGGCTCGCGATCCTCCACCCCATCGCGTTCGAGGTCAGCGACAGGGCGACCGTGACCGAGTACGCCCGCGCCTCTCTCTCGGACCAGATGCCCCCCGGGCAGTGGGAGACCTACGAAACGCTCCTGGTCCACACGGGGATGATCCCTCCCGGGACCGACCTCCAGGACCTGGTCCTGCGGTTGTACGCCGAGCAGATCGCCGGGTACTACGATCCCTCCCGGAAAACGTTCTATCTGGCCGACTGGTTGCCCCGGCTGCTTCAGCGCGGGGTGGTCGCCCACGAGGTCACCCATGCCCTCCAGGACCAGCACTTCGACCTCGAACGATGGCTCTCCGCCCTGTCCCCGACCGAGGACGGCGCGCTCGCCCGCGCCGCCATTGCCGAAGGCGATGCGATGGCCGCGATGATCGCGTACCTGCTGGAGCCCGTGGGGGCCGGCATCCAGGACCTGCCCCCGCTCTCGAACCTCCTGGAGGAGGGGTCCGCCGGCATGGCGGCCGGGTATCCGACGTTCGACGCCGCGCCGCGGGCGCTGCAGCAGCTCCTCCTCTTCCCGTACGTCGAGGGCTCGGGCTTCGTGCGGGAGACCCTCGTCCGGGGGGGCTGGAACGCCGTCGATCGCCTGTACCGGGACCCGCCGGCTTCCACCGAGCAGATCCTCCATCCCGATCGCTACTTCGAGGCACGCGACGAGCCGCGAGCCGTGTCGCTGCCGCCCGACGCTGCGCTTCCCGCAGGCCTGTCCGAAGGAAGCTGGGGCGAGTTCGGCACGCGGCTCGCGCTGGCCGCCACGCTCGCCGACACCGCGCTCGCCGTGGTGGCCGCCAGCGGGTGGGACGGCGACCGCTATGGGCTCTGGCGCGATCCTTCGGGAGTTACCCGCTACGTCTGGGTGACACTGTGGGACTCCCCCGAAATTGCGGAGCGGTTCGCGGACGCGTACGCGCAAGCCGCGCTCGATCGCGCGCCCGCGTCCGCGCGCATTGCGACCGCCGATGCCCGCTTCGAACTCGCCTCCGACGATCGCACCCTCCGGCTCGTCCGCCGCGGCGATGCGGTCGAGATCCGGGAGACCTCGCGCATTGAACGCTGACGCTGCAAATTCCGTCCATTCGCCTGTCATCGGATCATCCCCCCTCTCACCCAAGAGAACGATGCTGCGTCCCACGCTCGGCACACTCGCGCTCTTTCTCGGCATGGTCCTGTGGTCCGCCCCCGCCGTCTCCCAGGAGGCCCGGGTCGATAGCCTGCCCCTCTCGCTCCGCGAAGCCCTGAACCTTGGCCTTCAGCGTAACCCTGAGGTCCTGACAGCCGGCTACAACCGCTCGGCCGCCGGGGCCGGGATGTGGGACGCGTACGGCAATTTCCTGCCGCGGGTGAACCTTTCGGGCCAGCTGCAACACGTGGATCAGGGCACGTTCGTTCTCTTCGGGAGCGAGTTCGACAGCCCCGAGTCGTACAACACCGGGTATTCGTGGGACATCACACATTCCTTGCTCGACTCCGGGCGCGACCTGCTCCGGCTCAAGAGCGCACGGGCCAACGTCGACCAGGCGATCGCGGGCTACGACCTGCAGACGCTGAGCACCGCGACCCAGATCGAGACCCAGTATCTCGAAGCCCGCCGCCGGCAGGCGCTGGTCGCGCGCGCGCGCGCGGAAACCGAGAGCCGCACCCGCCAGCTCCAGCTCGCCCAGGGCCGGTACGACGTGGGAAGCGTGACGAAGTCCGACGTGCTCCTTGCGGAGATCGAGCTCAACCGCGCCGAGGTCGCCGTGCTGCAGGCGACCCAGCAGGTCGAGGAGGCGCGCCTCGGCCTTCGACGACTGCTCGGAGGGGCGCTTCCGGATCAACCGCTCAGTCTGACGACGACCTTCCAGGTCTTCCAACCGGCCTACGTGGTCGAGGACCTGATCGCCCGCGCCCTTCGGGATCACCCCTCGCTGCGCGAGTCCCGCGCCCGGCAGGAGGCGGACGCCGCACAGCTCTGGATCGCGCGCACCGCGTACCTGCCCAGCCTCTCCCTCCAGTACAGCCTGCAGCGGACCGCCGCCGACACGATCGACTTCGTCTGGTCGGACTTCGCCGAGCAGAGCTTCGTGGGGCTGGCGCTCAACTGGCAGGTGTTCAGCGGCTTCGAGCGGCACAACCAGACCAGCCAGGCCAACGCCGCGCTCCAGTCGGCGCGGGCCGAGGAAGTCCGCCGATCGCTACAGATCGAGCAGGACGTGCGGACCGCGTTCTCGCGCCTCGAGACCGCCTACGCGAGCCATCAGGTCGCGCGCCGGTCGGTCGAGCTGGCGGCCGAGGACCTGCGGCTGGGTGAGGCACGCTACCGGACCGGGACCGGCTCGTTCGTCGACCTCGTCGACGCCCGCACGCGCTCGGCGCAGGCGGACGTCGATCTCATTACCGCGACCTATGATTTCTACCTCGCCCTCGTCCAGCTCGAGCTGGCCACGGGCCTCAACCTCCTTCCCGCAGAGGTCGACCGGCCATGAAGCGCCCGCAGAAGAAGTGGATGATCCTCGGAGGCGCGCTGATCGCCGTGCTGTTGATCGTCTTCAGCGTGCTGAGCAGCCGCGAGACGGGAACCGAGGTGGAGGTCGAACGCGTGGAGCTCCGCGACCTCACGTCGATCGTCAGCGCGAGCGGGACCCTGGAGGCCAAGCAGTCGGTTTCGATCAGCGCCACGACCCCCGGTGAGGTGGTGCGAATCGGCGTCGTCGAAGGGCAGCAGGTGTCGCGGGGGGACTTCCTGCTCCAGCTCGATCCGGTGATCGCCGAGGCCGGCGCCCGCGGCCAGGCCGCCGGCGTGGAGGCGGCCCGCGCGGAGATGCGGGCGGCCGAAGCGCAGCTCGAGCTCGCCCGCGAGAATTACGAGCGGACGCTCGAGCTGTCGGAGGCGGACCTGATCCCGCGCGCCGAGCTCGACCAGGCACGTGCGGAGCTTCGCTCGCGCGAGGCGAACGTGGCGGCGGCCCGGTCCCGGGTGGGGCAGATTCAGGCCTCCGCCTCCAGCGCGCGCCACGAGCTGAACCGCGTGACCTACACGAGCCCCATCGACGGGGTCGTCACGCGCGTCAACGTGGAGGAGGGCGAGGTGGCGATGATCGGTACCATGAACCAGCCTGGGACCGTGATGGTGGTCATCTCGGACCTCGGCGTGATGGAGGCCACGGTCGAGGTCGACGAGACCGACGTCGTGAACATCGAAACGGGACAGGAGGCGCGCATCACTGTCGACGCCTTCCCCGACACGACGTTCAGCGGTGAGGTGACCGAGGTCGCCACGAGCCCCATCATCGTTCCGACCGCGGGAGGGCCCGCCCCGGGAGCGACCGACTACGAGGTGAAGATCACGCTGACCGACCAGTTCCCTTCCCCTCGGTCCGGCCTCTCGGCCTCCACCGAGATCGTCACCGCCAGCCGCGAGAACGTGCTCGCGATCCCGATTCAGTCGCTCGTCGTCCGCTCGGTGTCCGACGACTCGGCCTCCGCCGACGGTGTCGTCGAGAGAGAGGGCGTTTTCGTCGTGCGCGACGGCGAGGCGGTGTTCGTGCCCGTTCGCGTGGGGATCAGCGGTGACCGCTACTTCGAGGTACTGAGCGGGCTCGAGGAGGGCGACCAGGTCGTCAGTGGCAGCTACGAGGCGCTGCGCGACCTCACCGACGGCGCGCCGGTGAAGATCGAGGAGGCCACGGAGTCGAGCGAGGACTCGTGAGCCAGGAGCGCTCCGACGGCCGCCCGCTGATCCAGGTCCGCGGCCTCACGAAGATCTACGAGATGGGCTCCGAGCGTATCCACGCCCTGGACGGCGTGGATCTCGACATCGAGCGCGGGGAGTACGTGGCGATCATGGGCCCCTCGGGATCGGGCAAGTCGACGCTGATGAACCTGCTGGGTTGTCTGGATTCGCCCACCGCCGGCGAATACTGGCTGAACGACCGGCAGGTGAGCCAGCTCGACGACGACGAGCTCGCCCGTGTGCGCAACCGCGAAATCGGCTTCGTCTTCCAGACTTTCAACCTGCTGCCCCGAGCGACCGCGCTCCACAACGTCGAGCTGCCTCTCGTCTACGCCGGCGCCACCGCCGCTGATCGGCGGGAGCGCGCGCTGTCGGCGCTCCGGGCCGTCGACCTCGAGGACCGCGCCACGCACAAGCCGAACGAGCTCTCCGGCGGTCAGCGCCAACGGGTGGCGATCGCCCGCGCGCTCGTCACCGACCCGTCGATCATCCTCGCCGACGAGCCCACCGGGAACCTCGACTCGAAGACGAGCGCCGAGATCATGAGCGTCTTCGATCAGCTCCAGGCCGATGGCAACACGATCATCCTCGTGACCCACGAGCCCGACATCGCGGCTCACGCGCGTCGCGAGGTGTTCCTCCTGGACGGCAAGATCGAGCGCGACGAGGTGACCCGCCCCGCCGCGGGCGCCATCCCGCCTCCCCCACGCGTCACGCTATAGCGCGGCTCTGCGCCGCCGTCTTCGAGGCGGTATCTTTTCCCCATGATCCGAGACACCTGGCAGGACGTGACACCCGGAACGCGTGTCGTGGTAGCGATGAGCGGGGGCGTGGATTCGAGCGTGGCCGCGGCGCTCCTCGTCGAGCGCGGCTGCGACGTCGTCGGGATCACGATGAAGAACTTCTGTTACAGCGAGGTGCCGGAGGAGCTGTCCGCGGCCGCCTGCTGCTCGCTGGAGGCGATCGAGGACGCGCGCGCGGTGGCGCGGGTGCTCGGAATCCCCCATCACGTGCTCGACTTCGAGGGCCCCTTCCGCGAGGCGGTGATGAACCCCTTCGTCGAGGAGTACGCGGCCGGCCGGACCCCCAACCCCTGCGTCCGCTGTAACCGGCTCGTTCGGTTCCCGCATCTGTGGCGGAAGGCTCGGCTCCTGGGCGCCGAGTTCGTCGCTACGGGGCACTATGCGCGCGCGGCTCCCGACGGCGGCACGGATTTCCGTGGCGACGGCACAGATTTCCACGGCGGGGCCAGTGGGGCGATGGAGAGCGAGGTGGCGATCCTGCGCCCCGCCGACCGGACCAAGGACCAGACGTTCTATCTCTGGGGCCTGGGCCGGGCGCTGCTCGAACGCGCGCTGTTCCCGCTCGGGCGGCTGTCCAAGAGGGAGGTCCGCGCGCGCGCCGCCGAGCTGGGCCTCGTGGTCGCGGAGAAGCCCGAGAGCCAGGACATCTGCTTCATCCCCGACGGGGATCTGCGCGGCTTTCTCGAGCGGCGCCTGGCGGAGCGCCCGGAGCTGGACGCGGAGCGGTTCGCGCCGGGTCCCGTGCTTTCGACGACGGGCGAGCGGATCGGCACGCACGGGGGCAGCGCGTTCCTCACGGTGGGGCAGCGGCGGGGCCTCGGAGTCACCGCCGGGCGTCCGCTCTACGTGACCGCCGTCGCGGCCGGGAACACGGTCGTGGTGGGAGGCGAGGAGGAGCTGTATGCCGACGAGCTCGAAGCGGAAGACGCCAACTGGCTGATCGAGCCGCCGCGTGAGCCGATCGCCGTTCTGGCTCAGATCCGCTATCGGTCGCCGGCCGCCCCCGCGTGGCTGATCGCGGGCCCTTCCCGCACCGTCCGACTCCGCTTCGACCGGCCCCAGCGCGCGATCGCCCCCGGCCAGTCCGTGGTGTTCTACGACGGCGACCGACTCCTCGGCGGCGCTACGATCGTCGGGCGTTGAAGAAGGCTCATCTGCATCGCGCGCCTAGCATCTGAGCTTTCTTGAACGCGCTCCGGTTCGAGCGCATGTCGCGGTCCACACGCCCGACTACATCCGGAACAGGTACTGGAACTTCGCGAAGTACTGCCGCTCGACGGGCGTCAGCTCGTCGCGCGGGCCGTCGAACTCGCGGTAGATCTGGTTCGACCCCACGTAGAACAGCGTGAAGGGGTTCAGCTTGTAGGTCATCAGCGGCTCGACGTTGAACTGCTGGTCGAAGTCGTCGTACTGGAGCACCAGCCTGAGGAACAGCTGCCGCGAGAAGCTCAGCGTGTTCCGCGCACGGAGGATCCAGCCGCTGAAGATCTCCTCGCCATTGTCCTGTCGATCCAAGCTCGAGAAAATCAGCGAGGGCTCGACGGTCAGCCGCGAGAAGGGCTTCACGGTCGCGAACAACTCGAGGTAACGGGCGTCCCCCACGACGGGCGGGTCCGAGTTCCGTGAGACCTGGTCCCCCCCTTCCGCGAAGAACCCTCCCTGGATCAGCTCGCTGGCGTTCGAGCGGGCGAATAGGAACCAGGACTGCATCCCGTCGAAGTCGATGCCCGCGAATTGGTCGCTGTTCCACGAGTAGCCCGCCTCGACGAACGCCTGCCCCTTGAGGCTCAGCTCGACCGTGGGCTCGATCTCCTGCCACTTGCGATCGCCCATGTCCCACGTCCAATTGCGCTCGGCCCAGATGTCGAACGTGAGCTGGTCGATCCAGGAGGACTCCGGGTAGAAGTTCAGCTCCTGGAACGTGCTCAGCCGGCGGAAATCGTTCCTGGTCTCGAACCCGTTGTCGGCCCGGTAGGTCGGGCTCGCGGCCCAGTAGTCGACGTCGGAGAACCAGCGGCGGCCGATCCGCTCGACGCTCGTGTACTGGGCGAACCCGCCGTACGACTCGCCGTCGAAGACTCCGGTGTGCTCGCCGTCGTCGAAGGTCAGTTCCCCGAGGGCCGCGGTGGTGCCGGCCTCCTCGGGCTCGACGGTGTGGCTCCCGAGGAGCTGGTACTCGAACCGGATCTCCCCGGGGATGCGCTGCAGGCCGTCGATCCCCCAGTTCGTCCCGGACCCACCGCCATCCTCCTCGAAACGGCGGTCGGTGAACAGGCCCCCCACGTAGGAGTTCTGGCTGCCGTACGTGCGCCGCGCCCGCAAGATGTTCGACACGCTGGCCCCCGCGACGTCGACGAAGCTCCGCTCCTGGAAGGGCAACAACAGCGGCGAGTGCTCGTCGCGCGCGCCCAGGTATGCGAGGGTCGTCCGTCCCATGCGCCCGATCAGCTTGCCGGCCACCGTGGGGTCGTTGATCTGCCGTGTGTAGACGGGACTCCAGTACGACTCGAACAGGTCGCTCCCCTCCTGGAAGAACGGCCGCCGTTCGGGGAAGAACAGCGCGAAGGTCGTGTTCGCGTCGACCTGGGCGACATCGGACTCGACCTGGCTGAAGTCGGGGTTGATCGTCGCCTCTGCGGTCAGCCCGACCGGGAAGGCGTAGCGGAGACCGAGGGAGGCCTCGGCGTCGCTGTCGTAGTCCCCGAAGTCGCTGCTCGGATCCTCGAGATCCTCGAGCGCTCCCGATGCGGAGGCGGTGACGGCCGGGAACAGCTCCAGCGCCCCGCCCGAGCGGACGCCTCGGATCCCGGTCAGGGTTCCCCACTGGCACGGGAAGCACTGCTCGCCGCGGGTCGTCGCCGCCCAGGTGTACTGGTCGCGGCTGTCGCGCGGCCGGGTGCGCCAGAAGGTGGCCCGCCATACCTGCTCCGGCCGATCGGGGAACCGCAGGCTCTCGAAGGGCACCGCCATCTCGACGATGTAGCCGTCGTCGGTGATCGTGCTCTCGGTCTCGTAGATGATGTCGAAGCCGTCGTCCTCGCCGGCCGACTCCGCGAAGCGCGAGTCCCCCTGCACACCGGAGGGATTGGCGAACAGGTAGTAGGCCCAGGACGCATCGCCGTACGTGTCGAGGAGGATTCCGAAATAGTCGTCCGACCAGATCTGGTCCCGGTCGCTGATGCGGGTCCGCAGCGTGGCCGGGTCGTCGTAGGCGATGAACCCCAGGTAGAGGTTCCGCTCGTCGTAGGTGACGAGGACCTCGCTCTCGACCGGCGGGCGGGCGCGGATGTCGGGGTAGTTCTCGGCGAAGCCGGTGGCGCGCGCGGCGTCCGCCCAGCCCGCGTCGTCGAGCACTCCGTCGATCTCGATGGGCCCGGGCGCGCGGCGGATCTCCAGCGTCGGATTGTCCTGGGGGGTCCACTCGTCCCCGTCGGGCGGGGCCTGGGTGTCGGCCGCCGGGGGATCGGGATCGGGGGTCTGCGCGAGCAGGGCGCCGGGACCGCCGAAGGTCGCGAGGAACAGTGCCGTGATCGGGAATGTCTTCATGAATGTCCTCGACGAGGGTTCAGGCGTTCGGGTTTCATCCTGTGGGAAATGCTAGATATTTAGCATCTGCTGGAATTCTAGCATATGCCGACGGTTTGTCAACCGCTCCGTTGGACCCCGTTGTTCAGAAAAGAGTTGCCGCGGCAGCCGGGTCGCGCCCGTCCTGTGGGACGAACCGGGACCCGAGTGGGACGAACCCGGCTAGCGGCGCCAGAAGCCCCGCGTCAGGAGGATGAGGACGGTGTACAGCTCGAGGCGCCCGAGGAGCATGAGCACGGAGAGCACCCATAGCGACCCGGTGGGCAGTGTGGCGTACGTCTCGACCGGGCCCACTGCGCCGAAGCCCGGGCCGACGTTGCCGAGGGCCGAGACCGCGGCGCCCATGGCGGTGAGGGCGTCCAGGCCCAGCATGCTCAGCATCAGGACGCCCGCCACGAGACAAAACAGGTAGAGGATGATGAATCCGCTCACGCTGGCCAGCACGTCGGCGGACACGGGCTTGCCGTCGACTTTGTACACGAGGACCGCGCGCGGATGGAGCAGCTTCCGCATCGTGATCCGCGCCTCCTTCGCCATGATGATGTGCCGCAGGACCTTGATCGAGCCGGAGGTCGACCCGGAGCAGCCTCCGACCAGCATGAGGAGCAGGATCAGCACCTGCGCGGCCGGGACCCAGGTCTCGTAATCCGCGGTTGCGTAGCCGGTCGTCGTGAGGATCGAGATCGCCTGGAACAGTCCGGCGCGGAAGCTCGCCTCCATCCCGTCCACGGTCCCCGGAATCCACACCAGGAGGGTCAGGGCGACCGTCGCCGCGGCCGCGATGATCGCGTAGACGCGCAGCTCGAGGCTGCGCCTCACCGCGCCCCAGCGGCCCGTGAGCCAGCTGTAGTGGAGGGTGAAGTTGACTCCCGTCAGAAACATGAACACCACGATCACATACTGGACGAACGGTCCGAACGCGGCGATCGAAGCGTTCTCCGTCGAGAACCCCCCTCCTGCCATGCCCGAGAGCGACTGATTCAACGCCTCGAAAGGAGTCAAGCCGCCGAACCAGAGAAGAACCCCTTGGACGATGGTGAACACCGCGTAGACGGTCCACAGGACGGTGGCGGTGTGACGGACGCGCGGGCGAAGGCGGTCGGCGGAGAGGCCCGGGATCTCCGCCTGCATGAGCTGCATGCCCCCCACGCCGAGCAACGGCAGCACGGCCACGGACAGGACGATGAACCCCATGCCCCCCATCCACTGGGTCTGGCTGCGCCAGAGCAGGATTCCGCGCGGCAGCGTGCCGACGTCGGCGACCACCGACGCCCCCGTCGTCGTCAGCCCGGACATCGACTCGAAGAACGCGCCGGAGAACGAGGCGATCGAGCCGGTCAGCAGATAGGGTAGGCTCCCGAATACCGTGATCGAAATCCATCCCAGCGTCACGATCGCGAAGCCGTCGCGCACCGAGATCTCGTCGCTTCTGGCGCCGGACGCGTAGATCGCGAGCCCCGAGGCCACGGTGATCAAGGCAGACAGAGCGATTCGGACCGCGGCGCCCTCCTGATAGAAGGCCGCGGCGATCGCAGCGGGAAGGAGCATGGTCAGTCCGGCCAGGGCGGTGAGGGCGCCAACGGCGTGCAGGACCGCCCGCTTGTGCATCAGCGGAAGAAGTCCGTGGTCTCGTCGATCGCGTCGGGCAGTGCGAAGACCATCACTCGGTCTCCGGTTTCCACCTGCGTGTCCCCGTGCGGGATGATGATTGCGTTTCCTCGCTGGATCGACCCCAGGATCGCTCCCCGGGGGAGGCCCAGATCGGCGATGCGGCGACCTGCTACCCGAGACTGCGGCTGTACCTCGAACTCCATCGCCTCGGCCCGGTTTCGCTCCATGATCGCCATCGACAGGATCTTCCCGCCGCGGATGTGCTGGAGGATCCGGTTCGCCGTCGAGAGTCGGGGGCTGACGGCCGCGTCGATCCCGATCCGCGTCACGAGCGGGATGTACTCGGCGCGCTTGAGGAGCGAGATCACCTTGGGTGCCCCGAGATGCTTGGCGAGGAGCGAAGCCAGCAGGTTCGTCTCGTCCTCGCTGGTGACGGCCGCCAGGCCGTCGGTCTCGGCGATTCCCTCCTGCGAAAGCAGGTCCAGATCGGTCGCGTCGCCATGCAGTACGAGGCCGGTGTCGAGCTGCTCGGCCAGCGCCAGGCACCGGTCGCGGTCCTGCTCGATCACGGTGGGCTGTATCCCCTCGCTCTCGAGCATGCGGGCGAGATGCGTGCCGACGCGGCCGCCGCCGAGGAGCATCGCGCGTTCCATTCGCTGAGGTGCGAGGCCGAGGAGCTCGAAGGCCTCGTCGAGATGCGCGGCCTCGGAGACCAGATAGATCGTGTCGCCCTGCTGAAGCCGGGTCGCGCCGTCCGGGATCAGCGAGCTCTCCCCGCGATCGATGGCCACCGTCAGGAAGTGCCTGCCCTTGAGGCTGCGACCGATCTCCCCCAGCGTGCGGCCCGCGGCGGGCGCGCCGGCGGCAACCGGCAGGGCGAGGAGCACGACCTTGCCGTCGGCGAACTCGGCCACGTCGGTCGCCGCGCGACGCTTGAAGAGCTTGAGGATCTCCCGCGCGCACTCCTGCTCGGGATTGATGAGGAGATCGGCGCCGAAGCGCGCCTCTTCGAGCAGATTCCGCTTCTCGTAGTACTCGGGGTTACTGACGCGCGCGACCTTGAACCCCACGTCGAACTGCGAGGCGATCAGGCAGGCGATGAGGTTGACCTCGTCGAAGTTCGTCACGGCCAGCAGAAGCTCGGCGCCGCGGACGCCGGCTCGCTCGAGGCAGGACAGGCTGGCGCCGTTGCCCTCTACGACGAGGACGTCGAGCACGGCCTGCATCCGCCCGGCCAGGTCGGCGTCGCGTTCGATCACGGTGACGTCGTGGTCACCGGAGAGACGGGCGGCCAGATGGTACCCTACCTCTCCGGCCCCGATCACGACG
>DASSPT010000072.1:0-9901 GCA_035699465.1 Gemmatimonadota bacterium | reverse complement strand
CGACGGGGACTAGCGGAGAGGCAGCTCCACGGACGTCTCTTCGCCCGGAGCGGGAAACTCGAAGGGTTCGGGCGGGCCGCCGGGCTGATACTCGCCCGACTCGCACGAGGCGAGCGAGAACCGCTCGATCGTGAACGCGGGGCCCGGCACGGCCGTGATGCGTACGGCCTGGCCGCCCTCCTGCATCGCGCCGCACGCGTCGTACTGGATCATCTCTCCGCCCCACGTCCGGAGGCCGGAGTCGGCGAGCGAGACGAGCGTGACCGATGTCGTGTTCTCGCCGCCCATGCCGAACGATCCGGTCAGGGCCAGCTCGTCGAGCCCGTCGCCGTCGAGGTCGGGGATCGCGACAAGCCCGTGCGTGGGGGATTCGAACGCGACGTTCCGGACCAGCTCGCCGTCCTGGACGACAGCGATCCCCGTCTTCGGGCAGCAGCGCGGCCAGGAGCTCATCAGGTAGAGGACCGCATACTGGGAGACGCCGGGCTCGCTGAAGGAGCCCTCGGCGACCGCCATGACCCCCGCTTCCTCCTCGTAGTCCGGGTCCTGCGCCTGCCAGTGCGCGCGGGCCGCGGCGAAGGCGGCCTGCACGGCGGCGCGTCCGGCCCAGTCGGAGACGTCCTCCGCCTCGGCGAACACGCGGCCGTCGGCGATCACGATCGTGTCGGCGGCAGCGGCATCCGCGGCGGCAGCCGCGTCCGTGTCGGCGGCGGCGTCCGGCGTCTGCGCGTCGGCGCAGCCGACGATGGTGGCGCACAGGAGGGCGATGGCGAGGGGGATTCGCACGGCCGCCAAGATTGCGAAGCGCCGAGCGGCGCGCAAGCTACGCGGTCCCCAGACCGCCCCGGAACATGAACCACACCGCCCCGCAGAGGCAGAGCCCTGCCCAGAGGTAGTCGAGCTTGATCGGCTCGCGGAGGTAGAACACCGCGAACGGGACGAACACCGAGAGCGTGATCACCTCCTGCAGGATCTTCAGGTGCGCCACGCTCGCCACCGAGTAGCCGATCCGGTTCGCGGGGACCTGGAAGAGGTACTCGAAGAGCGCGACGCCCCAGCTGAGGAGCGCGGCGATCAGCCACGGCCGGTGGTTGAGCTCCTTGAGGTGCGCGTACCACGCGAACGTCATGAACACGTTCGACACGACGAGCAGCAGGGCGGTCTTGGCCAGCACGGGCATCGAAGGGATCGTCCTCCGGTTCGAGCGGATGGTGGATTGACGCGAGAGTGGTGACCGGAGCATCGTAAGCCTATGGACAAGCTGCCGAGCTCCACCCCGGGACGGGCAGGCCACGTGCCCGCGGCCATCAAGATACTCGGGTTCGCGAGCTTCGCGCTGAGCGTGACGCTCGCGTTCCTCGTGCACCACTACCTGACGACCTTCCAGTGTCCGATCCCGCCTCCGTGACACCGGCTTGACGCGACTGCCGACCCTCTCCATAGTTCCGCGAATCCCCCAACGGCCCCAACCGCATCCAGGAGTCCCCGCGTGAGAACGCAGAGCCGCCTCGCCCTCGCGTCGCTCGGTCAGCTCCCCGCTTTCTCGCTCCTGTTCGCCCAGTACGATGGCTCGGGCGACGCCGCCGGCGGGTGCGCCGCGTGCGGGGCGTGCGGGGCGGGAATCGGCGTCATCCTCTTCGTCCTCTTCGCGATCCTCGCGATCAACATCGCGATCCTCGTGTGGGTCGCGCGGGACGCGAAGGCCCGCGGGATGGACAGCTCGGTCCTCTGGATGATCCTCGTCATGGTCACGGGCCCGATCGGCCTCGTCATCTACCTCTACTCGCGGCCCAAAGGGGTGCTCGTCCCGTGCCCGAGCTGCGGGAATAAACGCATGGAGGCGAGCGCGCAGTGTCCCCACTGCGGGAACCCCTGAAGCGGCCGGAGACCTGGCTGGCGGCGCTCGCCGTTCTGGTCCTGGGGGGCCTGCTGGACGCGCAGCGGGCGCCCGCCGACCAGCTGACCTCGCGGGCATGGATCGCGGGCGTCCACGCGTACCGGGTGGTCGGCCATCCGCTCCTCGAGGGGCGGATCCAGTGCCGCTACGAGCCGACGTGCTCCGAGTACTCGATCCAGGCAGTACGGCGCCTCGGGATCCGGCGCGGCCTCGAGATGACGCTCCGCCGCCTCGAATCCTGCAAGATCGACGTGCCGCTCGGCACGTACGATCCGGTGCCGGAGAGAGTGGAGTAGGGGGCGGCCACCCGAACCGGCGCGGTGGCCCGCGCGAATCCGGCTCTCAATCCTGCTGCTTGAGCTGCTCCCGGATCTTCTCCGGCACGGTGGGATCGCGCAGGGTAGTCGTGTCGCCCAGGTCCTCGTCGTTCGAGATGTTCTGGAGGAGCCGGCGCATGATCTTGCCGCTCCTCGTCTTCGGCAGGTCGTCGACGATGTGGACGCGCGCCGGGCGCGCGAACTTGCCAATCTCCTCTTCGATGGCGTGGATGATCTTCCGCTCGACGCCCTCGCGCTCGGCGCCCTCCTTGAGGATCGCGTACACCTCGGGGACGTGGCCCTTCTCCTCGTCGCGCTTGACCGCGACGGCGGCCTCGGCGACCTCCTCGACCGTCTGGCACGCGCTCTCCAGCTCCATCGTGCCCAGACGGTGGCCCGCGACATTGATGACGTCGTCGAGCCGGCCCATGATCCGGAAATCGCCCTCGACCGCGTACGCACCGTCGCCGGTCCGGTAGCGCCAGTCGCGCCAATCCGACGACGAGGTGTCGCTGAATCGCGCCCAGTACTCCTGGATGAAGCGCTCGTCGGCGTGGTAGAGGGTCTGTAGCATCCCCGGCCAGGGACGGCAGAGGACGAGATTGCCGGCCTTGTTCGAGCCCGAGGGCACGTCGTTCCCGTCGTCGTCGACGATCCGCGCGTCGATCCCGGGAAGCGGCCGGCCCGCGTGTCCCGGACGCATCGCCCGCAGCGCAGGGAGCCCGACGATCGCGTGGCCGCCGGTCTCGGTCTGCCACCAGGTGTCGACGATCACCGCCTTCCCGCGGCCGACGTGGTCATGGTACCACTGCCAGGCGCGGGGCTGGATCGGCTCGCCGACCGTCACCATGAGCCGGAAGTCGTTGTCGTGCTTCTCCGCCGGTTCGGGGCCCCACTTCATGAACATCCGGATCGCGGTCGGGGAGGTGTGAAAGATCGATACGCCCTTCTCGCGCGCGATCTTCCAGATGATGTCCTTCGACGGCCAGTCGGGCGCGCCCTCGAACATGACCGACGTGGTGCCCAGTGCGAGCGGCCCGTACACGATGTAGCTGTGCCCCGTGATCCAGCCGATGTCGGCCATGCACCAGTAGACGTCGTCGGGCTTGATGTCGAGCACCCACTTCGACGTGGCGGTCGCGTAGGCGAGGTACCCCCCGGTCGAGTGCTGCACGCCCTTCGGCATGCCGGTGGTGCCGGACGTGTACATGAGGAACAAGATGTCGGAGGCTTCGCGCGAGACGGGCTCGACGGTCGCGCCGACGTGGCTCGCGAGGAGGTCCGTCGCCAGCCAGTCCCGGCCGGGGACGAGCTCGAGAAAATCGGCGGGCTCGTCGTTCCGCGTCACCACGACGACCGCCTCGACGTCCGTGTCGGCGCGCTCGATCGCCTCGTCGCCCTTCGCCTTGTGGTTCAGGAGCGTGCCGCGCCGGTAGTAGCCGTCGATCGTGATCAGGAAGCGGCTCTTGGCGTCGTCGATCCGCGACGAGAGAGCGTGCGCGGAGAATCCTCCGAAGACGACCGAGTGAGGCGCGCCGATCCGCGCGCAGGCGAGCATCGCGATCGGCAGCTCGGGCACCATCGGGAGGTGGATCGTGACGACGTCGTTCTCGCGCACGCCCAGCCCGCGCAGCATGGCCGCCCACTCGTTGACCTGCCGGTGGAGCCCGCGATAGGTGATCGTCCGCTCGTCTCCGATCTCGCCGACCCAGTGGTAAGCCGCCTGATCGCCACGGTCCTGGAGGTGCCGGTCGACGCAGTTGTAGGAGGCGTTGAGGCGCCCGCCGACGAACCAGCGGAAGAAGGGCGGCCTCGAGGCGTCCAGCACCCGCTCCCACTTCCGCTCCCAGTCGAGGAGCTCGGCGTACTCGGCGAAAGCGTCGGGGAAGCCCGCGTCGAAGCGATCGTAGACGCCGGGGTCGGTCATGTTCGCCTGGCCGACGAACGACGCCGGCGGCTGGAAAACCCGCTCCTCGGTGAGCCGCGACTCGATCGTGGCGGGGTTCTGCGATGAACGCTCGGGCATGGCTCTCCCTTGTGAGGTCCGTCCTGGAGGAGCGGGCGACCATCATCGGCCCCAAGCCCGTTGGAGTCAACGGGGGGTGGTTGCCTGCGATCGGATGCGATGATATCATGATGGCATGAAACGAGGACATGATGGCATGATTCGGGTGCAGATCCAGTTTACGAGATCCCAATACCAGAGGCTGAAAGAAGAAGCGGCGAAGGGAGCTGTGTCGATCGCGCAGGTCGTTCGCGATGCAGTCGAGGCCTACTCCGGTGAGCCTGAGAAGTCCTGGGATGCGCTCCTCGGGGTCGTCGGCAAGTACGGGAGAGGCGCGAGCGAAGACGTCGGACGCGAGCACGACCGCTACCTGGATGAGGTCTACGGCGATTGGCGCGAATCTACGTAGACACCTCCGCGTTCTACTCGCTCCTCGTTCGCGACGACTCGGCCCATGCCCGAGCGAAGGAAACGCTCGAGGTCCTGCGAGCGGAAGACGCCACCCTTGTCACGAGCAACTACGTGGTGCACGAAACGATAGCGCTTCTTCAGCACAGGTGGGGAATCGAAGCGGTTCGAGTCTGGGAACACTTCATCGAGCCCGCGCTCGAGATGGTGTGGGCAGACGCCGATATCCACGGTCGTGCCATGGGGACTTTGTTGGCCGCCGCCGAGCGCGGCATTTCGCTGACGGACTGGGCGAGCTTCGAGATTATGCGTCGCGAGCGAATCGCTCGGGTGTTCGCGTTCGACAAGGATTTCGAGAATCGCGGATTCGAAGTGATTCCCGCTACCGTATAGCCCGGTTACAAGGGTCAAGATCACGCCGGTGGAAGCGCAGGATCCTCCAAGCGTCGGACGCCGGCTCTTTCGAGGGCGTCGGCAGTTTCTTCGTACATCGCACCGTCGGGAAGGTAGAGGACGGTGCCCTCCCGACCGCGCGTCAACAGAACCCGATACACATTGCGGCGAAGCCCGAGGGTGTCCATTACGAACCGCGTCCGGCCCGACCGGCGGGCAGACCAGGCGCCGCCTTCCCTCAGGAAATCGGATCCCCACGCCAGGATCGCGAGGTCGAGTTCAAGTCCCTGCGAGGAAAACTCCGTTGCCACCTTGTCGAGTTGACAGCACGAAAGGGGGTCGTCTTGAGGCGCGTTGTACCACGGCCCGACTCGAAGTCTCTTTGTTGTCTGAAAGCTGTTGTCGACTCCGTGTTCTGGCAGGTCCTTCGCCTTGGACGAAGCCATGAGACCATACCTCGCATCCGGCTCATTGGCGAAACGGCTCCGGGCGTAGTCCTTCGCCGCGCCGAGGTCCCTTGTGATGAGTAGTCGGTAGCCCTCCTCCCACAGCGTTTCCCCCAGCGTTGCGACATCCTCGGGAATCCGATCCGACAGGAATCCCTCCACCCAGGCGTGCAGAACCCTGGCATTGTGGAACCTGAGTTCCGTGTCGAGGTTGAGCGTGGACTCCCATACCGTCCGCAGCCCCCCTCCGAGAAACACCTCTTCGACTTCCGCCGGCGCGTGAATTATCCATGCGGATGGGTCGCCGGTTTCCTCGATGGCGCGCCTCCATTGAATCAGGCCGCCATGCTCCCCGGCGTGGATTTCCTGGCCGGTTCCGATCAGGCCGACAACGACGCACCATTCGGGAATTCGCGAGGCGAACTCGACAAAGTGGGCGGGTTCCGAGATTGCGTCCTCACCCTGGGATCCATGCTTCCGAGCGACCTGATCCCTATCCCACGCACGTTGGGCCTCATCGAAGATCAGCAAGTGCTCCGGGGGGACCGAGGACCGGGATTTGCCATAGTGCTTCACATAGTCCTTGACTCCGCGGACGAAGACCTTGCCGCCTCCACCGGCCTCTTTGAGCGCGTCCTGCAGGACCTCGACAAGGGGACCGTTACCGGATAGGAAGACGGCGGGGGCGACCGGCTTCCCCCTGGCCCGGTCGATCGCGAGGTCGTCTACGAATCCAGCGTGGACGAGTCGAAGTCCCACTAGAGTTTTCCCCGAGCCCGGGACTCCGGTCAGGAGAACGAGTCGTCGCGAGCCCGTGCGCGCCGCCTCGTGCGCGATCTCCGTGATCCGCTCCACGGCGGGATCGGTGGCCGCGCGAGCGCGTTTGATCATGGGCAACGGATCGCGCCGGAACAGGTCCCGTGCCGCCTCCACGAGTGTCGGAAGCGGCTGATATGCGTCGGGATCCAGGAACTTTTCGGGTAAGATTGGAGGACCGGGCAGTTCGGCGCTGATCCGTAGAAGGAGCTGGTGGAGCCCCCGGCGGCTGGCGACACGCACATCGTCGATCAATGTCTCGAGATCCACGGCAAGCGTGGGAACGAGGACTGGTACAACGGATCGCTCCGCGCACTCGGCGTGGTAACAGCGCAGGTCGCGGGCGTAGGCGGATACCTGATCGACGTCAGCTCGCGTGGGGAAGGCCTTCCCCTTGAGCTCCATTACGAGGACCGACCCGTTCTCGAGGATGATCACGTCCGGCCGACGCGATTCACGCGGGAGCTCGTATTCGAGAATGGCCGTATAGGTTCGCGCGGAATCGTCGCAGTGGACGAGCGAACGACACTCGTCCTGGAGCCAGGGGATCGAAGCATTCCAGGCGTGGACCTGCTCAGGGCCGGCATCCCGCACGAACCGCTCTAGCGAGAAGCGGACGATTCGAGCCTCAGCACCGTAGAAAGTCGGCAGATCCGACTGCCAGCCCCAGGTTCGATCGGCATTGTCGTCGGAACGCACGGCCCACAATCAAGCACGTTGAGAAGTCTGTCAACCCCGAATCGGCTAATCCAGCGGCGGAAGCTCTCGCGATTGCGGGAGGGGCTCCTGCGGGCGGTCGACGTACGTGCGCTCGATGTAGCCGGCGAGGTCGGAGGCGCCGGACTCGGCGAACATCGCCGCCAGGTCCTCCTCGGAATGGAGGAGCGCAAGCCGACGGGCGAGCTCGACGCGGAATTCCGGCGTGTAGATCGATCCCGCGAGCGCGGTCTGGTGGAGCTCCTCGAGCGGCGCCAGGGAGATCACCGCATCGTACGCGTCGGCCATCGTCTGCCCGGGCGCCACGTCCAGCATGTGGTTGCCGACGTACGGCGCTTTTCCGAACGCCGTGCCCTCGAGCGGGACCGCGACGGGTTCGCCGTGGTCGCGGAAGGCCCGGTCCCACGCGCCGCCCTCCATCCTGTCCCAACGGTAGTCGATCCGCTCGAGGCCCTGGGTCGTGCGCGGGCCGGTCGTGTCCTCGCGCACGCGCTCGATGACGAGCTGCGGGGCGTGGAAGCGGATCGAGTACGTGCGGCCCGGCTCGCGCTCGTGGAAGTAGGTGGTCGCGTTCCAATAGAGCGTGCCGTCCGCGTGCCGGATCGCCTGATAGGCGTGCCGCGTATTGGTGAGGAATATCCCCTTGCCGCCCGACCCGAGCGTCGAACGGATCATCGCGTACATGGTGTAGTCGTAGGCCTCGAGTCCCTGCCGGAAGACCTCCACGTCCCGCGGGGTCCGGATCTCCGACCAGTACGCGGGACTTCCCACCCCGACCACCCGGACCCGCTCGGAGTCGGGAAGCGACGCGTTTACCTCGTGCACGGTCCGGAGGAGGTCGAAATACGTCGCGTACGGAAACCCGTCGCCGCTCAGGCTGTTCTGGAAGGCGGGATGCAGCAGTCGCGGATCCTCCACCGGGGCTGCGAGATACGCCTCGATGTGACCCTGCTGATTGAGGGGGACGGCCTCGAGGAAGACATATCGGGCTTTCGCCCGGAACGCGGGCTCCCGCACGAGCCGCTGGTAGAACTCGAAGGGCTCGACCAGCGTGTGGAGGGCGTCGTCGAACACGACGAGGTCGTGCCGCGCGAGCCGGTCCAGGACGAAGGCGATCGGCTCGCGGCCGTGCGCCCGCAGGTCCGCCAGATGGGCGGAGTCCTCCTGCGCGACCGCAGGGGTCGCGAGCCACAGAAGCGGGGCCGCGAGGCAGAATCCGAGTATGGAGGTCGAACGGCGCATCGTCGTACTGCCTTTAGTCTTACGATCAGCCGGATCGGTTGCAACGGGCGTGGGGGAGCGGATCCGCGTATATTGGTGTCGTGATTGGAATTCGCGGCCGCGCCGCCACAGGGGTGGAGCCGCGAGTATGACGAGCGAGGACCGCCTAAATCGGTGGCCCCTCGCAGCTCCGAGCCCCGGACGAAACGGGCATTCGAGCCCGGCGTGCCGGGGTTTCTTGTTGGAAGGGACGGAAATGGAAGCGATCAAGAAGAACGGATCGCGCGACAGCGCGCGGTCGAATGGAAACGGCAAGCCTGGCTTCGGGGATTTCGGGCTCCGCCCGGAGCTCCTGCGCGCCGTCGAGGCGCTGGGCTTCGAGCGGCCGACCCCCGTCCAGATCGAGGCGATCCCGCCCGCCCTCGAAGGACGCGACATCCTCGGGTGCGCCATGACGGGAAGCGGAAAGACAGCGGCGTTCGTGCTGCCGATCCTGCAGCGGCTCCTCGACGATCCCCGCCGGGGGACGCGCGCGCTCATCCTGACGCCGACCCGTGAGCTGGCGGCGCAGGTGGCCGAGCATCTCGCGGAGCTCGCGGTCCACACGAGCGTGCGGGTAGCCACCGTGTTCGGAGGCGTGGCCGCGGGTCCCCAGGAATCCGCGCTCCGCAAGGGGGTCGACGTCATCGTCGGCACGCCGGGCCGGCTCCTCGACCACTTCCAGCACGATTACGCGAAGCTCTCCGCACTCGAGGTACTGGTCTTCGACGAGGCGGACAGGATGCTCGACATGGGGTTTCTCCCCGATATCAAGCGGATCCTGCGGCACCTCCCGAAGACGCCGCGCCAGACCCTGTTCTTCTCGGCCACGATGCCGAAGGAGATCGTCGCCCTGTCGCGCGACATCCTGCGCGACCCCGTGCGGATCTCCGTCGAGCGGAAGTCGGCGCCGGCGAGGGGCGTCGTGCAGGCGCTATACCCGGTGGGGCCGCAGCTGAAGGTCGAGCTGCTCGGCCGGTTGCTCGAACGAGGCGAGATAGGAAACGCGATCGTGTTCTGCCGGACCAAGCACCGCGCCGATCGCGTCGCCAAGAAGCTCGCCGCTCGCGGGATCACGGTCGGCCGGATCCACGGCAACCGGAGCCAGGGACAGAGGACGGCGGCGCTGGCCGCGTTCAAGAACGGCCACACCCGAGTCCTCGTCGCGACCGACATCGTCGCGCGCGGGATCGACGTCGAGGCCCTGGACCACGTGGTCAACTTCGACGTGCCCCACACCCCCGACGACTACATCCACCGGGTGGGCCGCACCGCCCGCGCGGAGATGACCGGCGACGCATACACGCTCGTCTCTCCCGACGAGGAAGCGACGATCCGGGCGATAGAGCGGGCCCTGGGGCGCGCCATCGAGCGCCGGACGGTCGAGGGGTTCGATTACCAAGCCCCGGCCGAGTCCCGCCTGGAGGCGCCGGGCCGCGAACGGGCGCGCCATCGGCCCGCAAGAAGAACCCCCGCAAGGCTTTCCCCGCGTTGAATCCACCCTCCGCGGGGGGGCGCACCCCCCGCGGCCGAAACCTTCCCGAACTCTTGAACTCTGAAACCGATTCCACCGTCCTGTCGTAGGCAAGCACGGGAACGGAAAAACGAAGAGGATTCACCATACCGTAAGCGGAAAAGGAGC
>DASSPT010000071.1:0-9418 GCA_035699465.1 Gemmatimonadota bacterium | reverse complement strand
ACCTGGCACGCATGCGGCGACGCTACGAGGCGCGACCTAGGATCCGGGAAGAATGAGCGTCACCTGCGCGCGGGCGAATACGGTGGTATCATAGGGAGTCGGAACCGCTCCCCCTCAAACCGGACGCCGCATTGTCCAAGGTCCAGGCCGACGCCTTCCTGTCCGATCCGCCCGAGCGGGTCCTCGTATCGCACGCCATCCTGATCGCCGGGGACGAGCGGTATCTCGTCGACAAGGTGCTGGCGGCCCTCCTCGAGCGCGTGGTGAAGGCCCCGGGGGCCGATCAGTTCGATCTCGAGAAGCGCGACGCGGCCGAGCTCTCGCCCGCCGACTTCGACGCGATCGTCTCGACCATGCCGTTCGTCAACGACCGGCGCGTGATCGTCCTCAAGGACGTTCCCGACCTTCCCGCCGACACCCGCGACGCGGTCAAGTCGTTCCTCGAATCGGAACCCAGGGGCATCTGTCTGGTAGGGACGGGTGGATCTTCGATGCGGGGGAACCTGTATCAGATCTGGGAGAAGCACGGGGCGCGGATCGTCTGCGAGCTGCCGAGGAAGTCCGCGAAGTCCAAGCAGCCGGATTTCGACTTCGCACGCTGGTTGACGGCCCGCGCGAAGCAGGACTTCGGCAAGACGCTGGACCCCGACGCGGCCACCGCGCTGGCCGACGTCGCGGGCGAGCTCCAGCCGCTCTACGCCGAGCTCGAGAAGGTCGCCATGTACGTGGGCGACGCGGAGCGGATCGCGCTCGCCGACGTGGAGGCGATCTGCTCGGGCTGCGCGGTCGGCACGGTTTGGGAGTGGTGCGACGCGGTCGGCGCGCGGAACACGGCGCGGGCGCTCGAGCTCCTCAAGGAGCTACTCGACGCGGGCGAGTCCGCGTACCGGCTGGTGCCGCTCCTCGGGACGCACTTCCTGCGGCTCGGGATCGTCGTGAACCTGCCGTCGAAGAACCCGAACGCCATCATGGAGGCGCTGCCGGGCCGCACGTGGTACGGGATGGCGAAAGGCCTCGCGGATCAGGCGCGTCGGCACACGCCGGAATCGGTCGCCCGCGCGCTCGACCTCCTGGCGGAGGCGGACATCATGCTCAAGTCGACCTCGCACGGCGAGGAATTCGTCCTTCACCGACATCTGCTGGAGATCCTCGAGAATGCGGCGTGAAACGATGAGATGGAGGAAGGGCCGCGTGCGGGCGATCTCCTGCGCGGCGATCATGGCGGTCGGGCTCGTCCTCGGCGCGATCCCCGCCGCGGCGCAGGACGCCGCCCAGCTCCTCGACCGCGGCAAGCGGGCGTTCGAGGCCGGGGACTTCGAGGCGGCGCGCACGGATCTGTGGGCCTACCTCGAGGCCACCGCCGGGCTGACCGGCCCGTCGCGGCTCCCCCAGGCGGACGCCCTCTACACGATCGCGCTCATGGAAGCCGACGCGGCGATCGCCGCCCAGCACTACCGCACGATCGTCGAGGAGTACGCGGCGTCGTCGGTGGCTGACGAGGCGCTGTTCCGACTCGCACAGCTCGACCTCGTCGAGGGAAGAACGGAAGAGGCGCGCGAGAAGCTCCAGCGGCTCTCGATGGACTACCCGTTCAGCCGCTTCCAGGCCGAGATCCCGCTATGGACAGGCAAGGCATGGCTCGCCGATCGGCAGTTCCGGCAGGCGACCGATGCGTTCATCGAGGGGTTCACGCGCGTCAAGCGGATGGACCTGCCGCAGGAGCTCTCGGCCGGCCAGCGTGAGGCGCTGGGCGCCGAGTACGTCTATCAGCTCGCGCGCGCCTTCGGCGAGGAGGGCGACAACCGGACCGCCACCCAGTACTACGCCATGCTGGCGCTCGACTATCCCGATTCGCCACAGGCGGCCGAGGCGCGGCTCGCGATGGAGGGCGGAGGGGAGCCGGTGCAGGTCGCGATGGGCGAGGCGGAAGGCGGGCAACCGCCGCCGGAGGCTCCGGCCGGGCAGGAGGCGCCACCTGGCGAGCCGGTCGCGCCCGCCGAGGCGCCGGTCGAGGAAGCGCCCGAGGTCGTCATCGAGGACGCCGGTCCGCGCGAGGAGGCAGCCCCCGGGGCCGCAGCGGGCGGCGCGCCCGTCTACGTGCCCGATGCCGGGGCGAGGCAGGCGCCGACCGAGGAGGCCCCCGACGTGATCATCGAGGACGCGCGGCCGCGCGAGGAGCCCGCGCGCGAGGAGCCCCCGACGTACGAGCCGGCTCGGGAGGAGCCGGTCCGCGAGGAGCCTCCGCCCGTCATCATCGAGGACGCGCGCCCGCGCCAGCAGCCTTCGGGAGAGCCCGAGACCGTCTGGATCCAGGTCGGAGCGTTCACGAGCGCGGCCAACGCCGCCGAGCTGTCCTCGCGCCTCAAGAGCGACGGCTTCTTCCCCGAAGTCGCGATCGGGGTCGTCGACGGGCAGGGGTACTATCGCGTCCGGCTCGGTCCCTTCGCGCTGCCCTCCGCGGCCGAGCGGCTCGAAGAGACTCGCCGGCGGCTCGAGGCGGGCGGCTACCCCGCGCGTCAGGTGGACGACTGAGGCATATCGGTCGGGGCCGCATCTTCAAGCGGGAGTGCCTCTTGCAGTGATTGACATATCGATGCATAGCATGTATGCTTCGATGTATGAGGACGACGATACGACTTCCCGATGACCTGCTCAGACGGGCCAGGCGCCTGGCGGTGGAAACCGACAGGACCCTCACGAGCGTCATCGAGGACGCTCTCCGGGCGGCTCTCGCGGGTTCGGAAAGGAAGCGCGACGGGAACCCTGTCGTGCTGACGACGTTTGGTGGCGGATGGACGCTCCCGGGAGTCGACATCGACGATTCGGCGTCGCTACTCGACCGGATGGAGTCGGACGATCGTACTGCCTGACGTCAACGTCCTGATTTATGCCCATCGAAGCGAAGCACCCGGTCATCTGCGATATCGCAGATGGCTCGAAGGCGTCCTCGGTTCCGACCAGGCGTTTGGTCTCTACGATCTCGTCCTGAGCGCCTTCTTACGCGTCGTCACACATCCCCGAATCTTCGCGGTTCCCACACCGGTCGAAGTGGGGCTCGCGTTCATCGACGAAGTGCGGAGTCGACCGAACCGCGTTTCCATTCGACCGGGACCACGACACTGGGCGATCTTCAGCGAGCTCTGTCTCGCCTCCGGCGCAAAGGGAAACATCGTAACCGACGCGTGGCTGGCGGCAGTGGCGATCGAGTCGGGGAGCGAGTGGATCACGACGGACCGCGATTTCGCGCGCTTCCCGGGGCTACGCTGGCGGCATCCCCTCGAGGGATAGCACCGCCGGGCTCCGCGCTCAGCGCATTACTCCCGCAGAAGACCCTCGACGTCCAGCGGCCGCGTCGTCATCGCGATCTTTCCATCGCCGTCCCGCGGCCACTCTTCCTCCGGCCGGTCCCGGTAGAGCTCCACGCCGTTGCCGTCGGGATCGCGGAGGTACAGCGCCTCGCTGACCCCGTGGTCGCTAGCGCCTTCGAGAGGAATTCCCGCGTCGACGAGCCGCCGCAGCGCGTCCGCGAGCGCGGGGCGGGTCGGATAGAGGATCGCGAGATGGTATAGACCCGTCGTCCCGCGGGGAGGCGGGGAGCCGCCCCGACTCTCCCAGACGTTCAGCCCGATGTGATGGTGGTAACCACCGGCGGAGACGAACGCCGCGTCGCGACCGTAGCGCTGCGTCAGCTCGAACCCCAGGACGCCCTGGTAGAACCCGAGCGCGCGGTCGAGATCGGCGACCTTGAGATGCACGTGGCCGATGCGTACGCGGGGGTCGATCGGAATTTCGGACATCGCTTGCCTCCCATCGTGAAATCACCGTGGCTTGACATCTGGCGCCGAGTGTGTTACCATAATAGTAACACTATGGGGAGCCCAACGCCATGACGATCAGCAGCCGCTTCGCGGTGGCAGTCCACATCCTGACATTGCTGGAGACCGGGCGGGGAGAGCCGCTCACGTCCGAGTACATGGCCGGGAGCGTGAACACCAATCCCGCGGTCGTCCGGCGGCTCCTGTCCCTGCTGGCGCGCGCGGGATTGACCCGGGCGCGGATGGGCGCGGGGGGCGGGACCGTCCTGGCGCGGCCCGCGGCGGAGATCACCCTGCGGGACGTGTACCGGGCGGTCGAGTGCGAGGGACCGCTGTTCTCGCTTCACCACGAGCGCCCGAACCCCAAGTGCCCCGTAGGACGCAACATCCAGGCGGTCCTGGAGCGCGCCACCGGCGCCGCCCAGGTGGCCCTGGAGGAACAACTCCGAGGCCGGACGGTAGCGGACGTCATGGCCGAGGTGGTGGCGGAAGGACGGGAGGCACCGGCTTCGCGTTGACCTTTTTTTTCGATTGGAGTGTAACCATGGCTGTTGCAGAGCGAGTGGAAACGAAGACGGCGCGTGACCGCCGAGTCGAAACCGAGACGGTGAAGGGCAGAGGCAGCGAGCGGGAGAAGGCGATCGGCACGACGGCGCGGACGGGAATCGCGGGCGTCACCCACGCGATCCTGCGGATCGGCGCGGGGCTCCTGTTCTTCATGCACGGGGCGCCCAAGCTCTTCGGGTGGTTCGGCGGGATGGGGCCGGATGGCGGTTCGGCGGAGCTGTTGTCGCTGATGGGGCTCGCCGGCGCGCTCGAGGTGTTCGGCGGGCTGGCGATCGCGCTGGGCGTGCTGACGCGGCCGGTGGCGATCGTTCTGGCGCTCGAAATGGCGATCGCCTACTTCTACGCGCACGCTCCTCGGGGACCGATCCCGTACGTGAACGGCGGCGAGCTCGCGCTACTCTACGGGTTCGTGTGGATCTTCCTGGCCGGAAACGGCGCCGGTCCCGCGAGCATCGATCGCGCGCTGGTTTCGCGGAAGGCGAGATAGTCCAGGGAAGCCGAGGTAGTTCCGGAAGCCTGAGCGTTGCGCAACGAACCCATGGAAGGGAGGCGGAAATGTCGAAGGAGCTGCACTGCGGGGAGATCATGGACGGCTGCCCGGCGGTGATCCGCGGTGAGACCGAGGAAGAAGTGCTGAAGAAGGGCGCGCAGCACGCGCGCGATGCGCACGGGATCGACAGCCTGGACGACGAAACCGTGGCGGCGGTGCGGGCCAAGATCCGGGACGCCTAGGCGCGAGCAATCCGCGGGGCGACGCGTCCTATCGATCTCCGAGCGGGCGCGCGAAGACGGAGTCCCAGACGGCCGCGGCCGGCTTGGGACGGAGCTCCACGTCCACGATGCCCATCCGCGAGAAGTTCGCGAGCCCGGCCTCTCGGTCGGGCGGCAGGCCGTACGACTCGAGGTCGAGGTCGGCGTAGAGGAGGAATACCCAGACCTCCGCGTCGATCTCGTCGAGGAGCGCGGCGATCCGCCGGAAGAAATCGGCCTGCTCGGCGGGCGTTCCGTTCGTCCCGCCGGCGACCGCCGAGCTCCAGCCGCCCTCGACGAGGAGGAGCGGGCGATCCGTCGCCTGGTCGAAGCGGGTGAAGAAGTCGGCGGGCAGCTCGGAAGGGTCGCCCAGGACGAAGACCGGATAGGTGGAGAGGCCCAGCGCGTCCACGGCGTAGTCGTCGATCAGCGCGAAGTGATCGATGGTCCGCGGAAAGCCCGGCAGTCCGTACGCCTGGTCGGCCTGGAACGAGACGAACGTCCGCGTTCCCGGCGAGGCGGCCTTCACCTGCGGCGACAGGTCGTTGATCATGTCCCGCACCGCGGCGTGGAGCGCGGGGTCCCCGAGATCGGCCAGGGTGTTCACCTCGGACGCCAGACCGTACCACTCGGGCCGGAAGACGCGCGCCATCTCGAGCGCCCACTCGTCGTGGATGGCGCGAATCTCCGGCTCCACGATCGATCGGCCGCGCGCGGTCAGCTCGGGTGGCTCTCGTCGCCGGTCGAGCCCATCGAGGGGATCGAGCAGGAACAGGATCTCCAGGCCCAGAGCGCGGACGAACTCCTCCAGCCTCACGCGCTCCTCGACCGCCTCTTCCATCGTCTGCGTCCCGTCCAGGAGGGCGGCCCAGGGGACCTCCTGCTGGATCAGGACTAGCTCGCTCCGCTGGGCGAGCGACTGCGCGGTCTCGACGATCGACTCGATCGTGGCCCGGGGCGGAGTCGGCCCGAACCCCATCGCATACGTGCGCGGCAGCGGGCCGTTCCCGGGATCGGGCCCTGCGGGGCCGCCCCCGCCGTTGCAGGCGAGGAGCGCGATCGCCGTGGCGAAGCGCCAGAAGGGGGCCGCAGGGCCCCGACGGTTTGTGATCCTTGGCGACATGGGCTCTCTCCCGAATCGTCCCTGCGAGAATCGGGCCGAACGAGGCCGTGCGGTCACCGCCAGCGGCCGGTCCGGGCGTTCACGCTCGCCGTCGCTCGTGCCGGATGTCCGCAGCGCGCGTCCGGGCCGACTCCGGCAGGAGCCAGATGCCCGCGAACAGCAGCAGGTCCCGCACTCGCGGCCGGCCGCGCCGGAACGCTTCCCAGGGAAGCCGCCAGAGCGCGGAGGCGCTCCGCTGTCGCGCCGCATGCGCGGCGACGTTCGTGAGGAGGAAGCCGGCATAGGCCCGCCGCGAGAGAAGCGGGCGCTCGAGCCGCGCCCATGTAAGCGAGTCCCGCCAGTCGCCGCCACGGCTCGCGCGCCCGCGCGCGAGATCGACGCTCCAGGTGGCGAGCGGCTCCGCTCCGGGAACGAACACGACACCGGCGCCTTCGACGCGGGTGGCGCGCAGGAGCCAATCCATGTCCTCGTGGCGCTCCATGTCCTCCCGGAACCGCACCTCTTCGAGGAGCTCGCGCCGGGTGAGGATCGTCGACGTGTGGACGAGCGCCTCTCCCCAGAAGGGGGTGTGGCGGACCAGGAGGTAGTCGCCGAGGGCTTCGCCGGGCCGTGGAAGGCGCCGGGGCCAGATCCGCTCGCGGCCGCTGCCGTCGTCGGCGGCGACGCGTCCTACGACGATCGGGTGGGCGAGCGCGGACGACTCTACCACGGCGAGCTGCCGCTGGAGCTTCGCGGGCGCCCAGAGATCGTCGTCGTCGAGGAAGGCAATCCACTCCGCGGCCGCCGCGGCCACCCCTGCGTTCCGCGCCGCTCCGGGGCCGGCCTTCGGACGCCGGATCACACGCAGACGCGGGTCGGCGATCCTAGAGAGCGCCTTCTCGGTCATGGTGTCCGGTCCGTCGATCACGACCACGACCTCGATTCCGCGCACGGTCTGGGCGAGCGCGCTCTCGACCGCTCGGGTGACGAGGCCGGGCCGGCCGGCAGTGGGGATCACGGCCGTGACGCGGGGCGTCACTCCCAGAAGCGGGCGCGCCCCATCGCGCGGCGGTCGCGGTCGGTGACGTGGAGGTCGCGGCGGAACTCGAAGCGGGAGACCCGCTCGGCCGCGTCGCCTTCGCCCAGCGCATAGCCCACGGCCTCGCCCACCGCGCTGACGGCGAGCGCCGCGGACAGCGCGGGCAGCGCGCGCAGCAGCGAAGGCCCGGCCGTGGAGCGGCGCGAGTCCCTCAGGCAGCGCCGGATCCGGACCGCGGGAATGAGCGGGACCGCGGCGACCCAGAACAGGCGCCTGGCGGCGCCGGCCTCGTGCGTGCGACGGCCGGCGAAGGCGCGCGACTGCAGGAACGTGGCCCTCAGCCACGACGCCGGACGCGAGAAGCTGAAGTGATGGGTTCGCGCCCGCGGCTCGAGCACGAGGCGCCACCCTTTGTCCCGGAGATCCCAGTGGAGCACGCTCTCCGCCTCGAGCCAGCGCTCGAGCTCGGGCTCGTACTCGAGGAGCGCGGTGCGCCGGTAGCTGCTGTTGTGGCCCGGCAGGTACGCGACGTCGCCACCGGGGGTGGGATCCAGCCACGGCCCGTACCCCAGGAGGTAGTCGGCCCAGGCGACCATGCCCCCTTCGTTCGCGTGCGCCACGACGGGGCCCACCACGGCGGTCCGGTCGTCGTAGGCCGCGACCAGCGCCTCGGCCCACCCGGGTTCGGGATAGCAGTGGTCCTCGGTCAGGACCACGAACGGCGCCGTCGCCGCGCGCACGCCGGCCGCGTATCCCGCCGCGCCGCCGACGTATCCGCGTGAGCCGGCCGCCTGCCCGTCGATCTCGGCGATCCGCTGACCCGCGAATCCGCCGAGGTCGAGGTCGGGCGCGAGCGCCAAGCCCCGCGGCACGACGAAGACGAGCTCGATCCGGTCGGCGATCGACTGAGCGGCCAGGTGTCGGACGGTGGTCCGCACGGGCGCCCAGCCTTCGGGGGCGACTACGATGGCGGACAGGATCGGATCGCTCACTGGATCTCCCGTGTCGTCGTCTCTTCCCGGTACAGGCACCGCTCGCGATCGACGGGCGCGAGGGCGCCGGCGACGAATCCGCGCGCGAACCCGACCAGCCTGCCGACGGAGGCGTCGTGGGCGCCGAGTCGGAGCCCCGGCGGGCGGCGGCGCAGAACCCAGCGGCACGCCATCCGCGCGAGAAGCCGCGCGGACCCCGGAGTGCGGCAGCGCAGGTGCTTGACCATCATGGCCCCGGTCCCACGGGCGTACTGGACGAGCAGCGCGCGCCCCTCCTCAGCGGTCCGGAAGCCATGGTGCACGACCCGCACGGCCGGTGTGTCGTGGATCCACCAGCCCGCTCGCAGCGCCCGGTAGGCGAAGTCCCCGTCGTCGGCGGCGTCGAAGTCGGCCCCGGCACCGAGCTTCGCGTCGAAGCCCCCGAGCGACTCCCACGTCGATCTGCGGATCGCCATGCACGCGCCCATTCCCTCGATGCGCCACTTCTCGTGGGGGCTCCTGGCGAGGAAGGGAGCGTCCCGTGAATACGCCGGAATGTAACCGCCGCGCGCGTCGTGTCCGCCGGCCGCCACCGTGCCGAACACGACGCCGATGCGCGGATCCACCGCGAACGCGTCCGCGATCCGCGCCAGCCAGTCGGCGGGAACTTCGCAGTCGTCGTCGGTGATCGCGACCAGCTCGCTAGTGGTGCGGCCGATCGCCAGGTTGTGGGCTCGGCTCAGGCCCTCTGTCTCCGAGCGGACGTACCTCGTCCTCTCATCCGCGGCGAGATCCGCGATCGCGTCGGAGGTGCGCCCGTCCCGGCTCTGATCGACCACCCATACCTCGCGCGCCGGCGGACTGCAGGCGAGGACCGAGCGTACGGCGGATGCCGCAAGGTGTCCGCGGTCGCGGGTGGCGACAACGACCGAGATCGCCGGAAGCTCAGATCCCACGCGTCGCGGCTCCCATGCCGGCCGGAGACCCGTCCGGCACCACGTCCGCGCGCCCGCTCCGCGCCGAACGCTCGGCGGCGTCGATCACCGCGAGGCTCCGCCGCCCGTCCTCGAGGTCGGGAGCGCAGGGAGCGCCCGCCCTTGCGGCCGCGACGAACCGGGCGAGCGCCTTGACGTGCGAGGGATCGCGGCCTGGCGCGCGCCGCTTCTCGATGATC
>DASSPT010000070.1:0-55869 GCA_035699465.1 Gemmatimonadota bacterium | reverse complement strand
GCGCCAGGGTCGAAGCCGTGACCGCGCGGCAGTCGCGGAGGATGACGATGCGGTCCAGCCCTTCCCGTGGAGCCAGGTCGTCGAGCTCGAACACGTAGCTCGGCAGCTTGTCGCCGACCCACGAGCGGCGGAGCGTCCGGGAGAGGAGGTCGGCGACGGTATCCAGCCCGATCACGCCGCGACGCCTCCTCCACAGGCGATAGCGGAACTCGGCCAAGAAGCGCCGGCTGGCCCAGGTCCTCGCCCGGGGAGACCCGGCTCCTACGCCACGCACGGGGCGATCGCGATAGCTCAGGCGCAAGGCGCGCCGATACTCCGGATACGGCGCGTCCAGTCGCGCGAACGCGCCCAGCTCGAACGTGGCCTCGACCTCGGGATGCGTGTTCAGCAGCCGGGTCAGCACGGTAGTACCCGATCGCGGGTGGCCCGCGACGAGGAACGCGCGCGGCTCGCTCACCCGGAATCCACGGCGTCCGCATACCCCCAGCGCGCGAGCTCCTCCCCGGCGACCGCCTCGAAACGGCGAACCTCGCGTTCGGTCCACGACCGCCAGCGGCCCACCGGATCGAAGTCCTCCGGGGTCGGCTGCCGGCCGCTCCAGTCGAGCTTCTGTCCCGACTCGCCGACGAACGAGGAGCCCCGTACCCCCAGCGCCCGGAAGGAGTCCCACGCGAAGTCCTCCGCCGGCAGCTCCAGGAACTCGAGCATCCCGCGCAGCTGCGATTCCGGCTCCCGGACGAGATCCTCGAAACGCACGACGCGCGCCCGCTCACGCCCTTCGGGCGTCTCCAGAAACGCGCCCACGGTCCGGCTCGCATCGCGCCACCTGCGCGCCAGCTCCCCGAGGGGACTGCGGAATGCCCGGCGATAGGTGCCGGGATGAAAGACACGGAAGCAGGGGGGCGCCGCGAACGAGGTGCGCAGCGACGAGCACGCGATGTCGCGGCCGTCCCGCATGAGGATCACGAGAAAGGACCGGGGGAAGAATCGAAGGAAGCGGTCCAGGTTCCGGACGGACGGTTCTTTGAGCACCAGGCGGCGGCCCGCCGGGAGCCCGGCGGACGCCCACTCCAGCCACGCGTCGCCAACGAGTTCCAGGACATCGTCCTCGTCCAGTTCGGGGAGGTTCGGCGCGCGTGCCATCGAGCGGGCATACGTGACCAGCGGATCGGAATTGGGCAGGTGTGGGAACTCCCACACGCTCCGGGGACTCGCGCGGAGGTCGGGGTGGCACTGGAGCGCCCGCGCGAGGTAGTTGGTCCCCGACCGGGGGAGCACCCCGTGCACGAAGACGTCGCCGCTCCTCACGGCTTCCCGCGCCGCGCGCGCCGGCGATCGAGCGCGCACGTCAGGCTCCCCATGCGATCCCATCCCAGGACCGAGGCCAGTGCCCCGTAGATCCGCAGGTCGATCCTGCCGTCCTCGCCGCCTTTCGCCGACCGGACTGCCAGCGCATGGAGGTGGCGCGCCTCGAAGCCGAGACCGGCGGCGCCGCATTGCCGGGAGAGTAGAAAGAGCTCGCGGACGAAATGGCGCATTTCCTCTTGCTGCGGTCCGATCCCCGCCCGCTCGGCATGTTTCAGGATGAGCGCATGGGCCGCCGCCCGGTCGCGCAGCTTGGCCGGGTCGCTCGAGCCGTCGCGACTCAGGCGATCGGCGGCGTGCCCGCGCTGCTCGGACACGAACTCGGACACGTACGCCAGGGGGCGCCCGAGCGCCGCCACGCGGCAATCGTACTCCCAGTCCTCCTCGTTCCGGAGCGCCGTCCAGGGGCCGGCCGCGTCCGTGACGCTGCGGCGGTAGAGCGGCGTCGACGTGCCCCACCAGCGATCGACGAGAAACGACGGGAACATGCGCTCGATCCGTTCTCCGGTGCGTCGCCAGGCGCGGTCGGCGCCCTCGCCGGCCGCGTCGATGTAGCGGGTCATCCCATAGCACACGCCGCACTCGGGATCCGCGCTCAGGGCGCGCACCTGGCTCTGGAACTTGCCGGACAGCAGCACGTCGTCGCTGTCGAGGTACTGGACGAACTCCCCGCGCGCCCGCCGGCGGCCGGCCTCCCGGGCGACGCCCGGGCCGCCGTTCGGGACGTGGATCGCCTGCACTTCGGGATGATCGGCTGCCAGCGCGTCCGCCACCGCCGGCGTGTCGTCGGTCGATCCGTCGTCGACGATGAGGATCTCCAGGGGCCGGTACGACTGGGCGAGCACGCTCTCGACGGCGTCGAGCAGCATCGCCGACCGGTCATGCACGGGAACGATGGTCGATACGAGACCGGGCTCGATCATGCGGCTCCCTCGGGGGACTCCCTGTACGCCGGATCCGGACCCTCGATCCGCCCGAAGGCGCGGGCCGACAGCTCGCGCACGCGCGCCTCCGCCGGCAGACGCGAGCGCTCGTCCAGCAGCCGCGCGGTGGCGCGGTCCCGCCGGCCCTTGCCGGGCTGCTCGTCGTGGTGGAGGTGTACCAGCGGGAGATAGCCCCAGGGCCATACCCTGCGCGCCGCGCAGCGCTCCCAGAACTCGTTGTCCTCGCCGCCCCATCCGACGAACGCTTCGTCGAAGCCGCCGACAGCGAAGAAGGCCGCTCGATCGACCGCCACGCTCCCGCCTCCCTCGAGGTTCTGCACGACCCGCTCCGGACGGCCTTCGACCGGCGCGCCCGCCAGGACGCGGCCGCTCTCGCGCGCGCCCAGGTAGAAGACGAAGCGCTTCAAGTTCATGACCTCGAACCCTCTGGCACGCACGGACAGCGCCTCGGCGGCGTAGCCTCGCGGCGCCAGCATGTCGTTGTCGTGGAAGACGAGCACGCCGCCCCGCGCCGCGCGGGCGCCGACGTTGAACGCCCACGCGCGCGAGTAGGGCATCCCGTCCGTGATCGGCGTATGAAGGTACCGCACCCAATCCGGCAGGCGTCCGGCGATCTCCTGCCGCGCGGATTGCTCGACGAGCACGCATTCGACCGTCGCGCCGGCCTGCGCCGCGATCGTGGCGAGGACCCGCGACAGATGGGGCAGGCGCTCGATCCCCCGGTGGCCGATCACGAACGTCACGTCGGGCTCGGCGTCCCCGTGGCCCGACGACGGCCGATCCGCGAACGCGAGCGGCCATTCCCGGAGCGCGCGCGCCATGAGGCGGCCGCCCAGCGAGGGAAAGACCTCGCAGGCGTGTAGTCGGCTCGTCCAGCGGCCTTCCGGCCACGCGCCCCGGCCCTCCGGACCGTGCCGAATGTGATCGCGGCGATTGCCGATCCGCGTCCAGTGCCTGCCTGGAGAGCCGTTCGCGCCGTGGAGGTTCCATTCGTAAGTCGGCCAATCGAGGAGGATCGCGCCGAGCTTCGTCCGGACTCCGGCCTTCCTGCTGCCTGCGTCCCCGGAGCTGTTCATGCGCGCTCCCCTTCCGGCGGCCAGTCGACGGGCTCGCGATAGAGCGGGGGGCCGAGGCGCTCCCAGGTGCTCCGGATCACCTTCAGATCGGCCTCCTGAACCCGGCTCCGCCACCGCTCCGCGAGCTCTACGCTCGCACGAACCACTCCGTGCTCGCCGTCCTCGCCATTCTCCCCCCCGGCCGTCAGCCGGAAGTGCTCCTCCCGCACCCGATCGTCGTAGGCGAGATCGAGGCGCTCGAACAGCGCGCGGAATCCGCCGATCGGGTCGCGGCAGAGCTCCTCGAAGGACGCGCGGATCATCGAGTCGGGGTTTCGCTCCGAGAAATCCCACAGCGCACGCGCGAGGCATGCGCAGAGCACGCTCCCCGGGAACGCGCCATCGCGGCCGGCCGCCTCCTCCATCGCCTCACCCATGCCCGCCAGCGGCCCATCCATGAGCGGGGCGCTCGCGAGCAGCCTTCCAACGAGCGATCCGGTCGGCCATCCGAGACGCAGGAAGCTGCCGACAACGGCCGCGGGATGACGGAACAGGATCAAGGTCCGCATTCCGTGCCGGCGAACGAGGTACTCGGAGAGCAGCGCCGCCGAGGGGTCTTTGATCAGGACGCGTCGCGGCTTGATCGGCAGGAGTCGCAGAGGCGTGAACCAGCGGCCCGACCTCGGCAGACGGAGTGTCGCGCGGTGCCCGCCGCCCAGGAGCTCCGCCACGAGACGGTCGATCTCCGGCTGGGCCGTCCCTGCTTCGGCATAGGCCAGCTCGTCCTGCCATAGCCCGCGGTTCGGGTTGAAGGGCTCGTGGAGGTGCCACAGGCCCGCCGGCGCGAGCATGGCGCCGGCCCAGGTGGTTCCCGAGCGGTATACGCCGGTGACCAGAATGGGCGGTCCGGGCCGGGCGGCGAGGAGCGCGCGCCGCATGGCTGGATACCCCCGCCACGCGGACCACGCCTGCCCTGCGGCGAGCTTCACGGGCGCGAGCACGCGTGCCCGGACTCGACCCGGTCCAGCTCCGCCGCGCGGCGAAAGAACGCGCCCCGCTCGAGCCCCGCTCCGTACGCGTGAGGCCACTCGCCCCCCGAGCCGGCATCCGGGCCGGTCCGGCCCAGCAGGCGGCGGATGGTTTCGGCCCGGCCCGCTCCCACCCACCGCTCGAGGCGCCCGCTGGCCGGCGGGACCCGCGGCGGGCCGGCCGGCGGCAGGGACGGCAGCGCGAGGACCGCTTCGATCGCCCGTTCCCACGCCTCGACGGAGCGCTCCCGGCTGTACCGCTGCCGCAGGAGCTCCCGCCCCCCGGCGGCCAATCGGTCGGAGAGCCCTGGCTCCCGCGCGATCCGGGCCAGCTGACGCGCCGCGGCCTCGGCGTCGCCCGGGTCGAACAGGAGCGCGTTCTCCTCGTGTCGCAGCGCGGCCTCGAGTCCGGATCCCAGGTAGCGCGATGCGACCACCGGAACGTCGGCGGCCATCGCCTCCCAGGCGACGAGCGGCCCCGTCTCCCATGCCGAGGGTACGACCAGGGCGTCGATCCGCGCGTACAGGAGCCGGCCGATCTCGCCCACCGCCAGCGGCCCGAGAAAGGTCGTCCGGCCTGCCGGCATGTCGCGACGCAGACTGCCCTCCTCGGGGCCGTCACCCGCGATCGCCCATGCGTGGCGTACCTCCATGGCATCGAGTGCTTGCGCGACGAGCGGCAGATCGCCGACCCGCTTCTGGGATTGCTCCAGCCTTCCGGAGTATCCGATGCACAGGGGCGATCCGTTGCCCCTCTCGCGGACACCGTACACCTGCGTCTCCACGCCGTACGGCGCATAGAAGACCCGTTCCGAGACGATGCCTCCGATCGCTTCGAGAAGCCGGCAGGCAAGGCGGTTCGTGGCCACCGCTCCATCCATGACCTCCCGGAACCGGAAGGCGTCGGCGTAGAGCTCGGGCTCGATCCCGTGCACCGTCATGACGCCGCGCACGGCGTTCCCCGCGCCTCGGACCCGGTGGAGGGCCGGGAAGAGGTCCGGGATGTTCACGGAGAGCGCGACGGACGGCCGCTGGTCGATGAGCGCTTCGGCCAGCGCGCGGCAGCGCCCCTCCGGCGTTCCCGTCGGGCTCGGGATCCGGATCCAGCGCTCGTGGGGATGCGCCGCGATCAAGCGCTCCGGCCGGTGATGACGCGGCCCCTCGACCAGCCCCAGCACCGGATCCCAGCCCCGTCCGGCCAGGCCGGGGAGGACGTAGTCGAGCCAGCTCGCCAGCCCGCCGAGAAGGTGGGCGGAGCCGGCCACGAACAGCAGGCGCCGGGATCCCGGGCGGGAGGGACGGCTCATGGGGATCGACGCTCCCCGATCCGCCGGTCCGGCGGCCGGGGCCGCATCAGGAACCGCGCGGCGCTCCCCCAGAAGTATCGACTCCGCAGGGCCTCGCGGCGCGACAGTGCCAGGCGGCCGAGCCACAGGCAGCAGCTGCGCCGCGATGCCCCTTCGCGGAACATCCTCCAGCTCGTCGAGATCGCGTCGTCGGTTCTCACGCGCCGGGCGAGTTTTCGTTCCCCCGGAGGCAGCGCCCGTTCGAGCTCGTCACAGATCCGCATTCGTTCCCGGACGAAGCGATTGTCCGCGCCGCCGAGATGCATCCCCGTCTTGGACTGTTCGTGAAGGCGGAACCGCGCGACCGGGAGCCCGCCGTGACAGACGAGCGGGTAGCCCGCCGCGATGAGCTTCATGAAGAAATGCCGATCGAACGCGTAATGGTATCGGGTATCGAAGCCCCCGACCGCGGCCCACTGTTCCCGACGCCAGAAGACGCCTGGCTGGTGAAGGCTGACCTGCCCGAGTACCCACTGGAGGAGATCGTTCGTGGGTGGTGCCTCATCTTCGGAAAGGGTCTCCGCCAGCCTTCGACCGAGCGTCGGAGGCGACTCGACTGCGATGACGCGGTCGGCCGAGAAGGTCTCCACCGGATACGCGTGCCACGCCCGAGCGGGTCCGGACCGGAAATCCGTCACCACGCGGGTCAGGCATCCGGGGGCGTGCATATCGTCGCTATTCAGGTATCCGAAGATCTCCCCGGTACCCAGCGAAAACCCCTTGTTGATCGCGTCGGCCTGGCCGAGATCGGGCTCGCTCACCCAACGGGCGAGCCGCCCCTCGTAGCGTCGCAGGATGTCCACTGTCCCGTCGCTGCTCCCGCCGTCGATGACGATGTACTCGAGGCCGGGCAGCTTCTGGTCCAGAACCGAGCGCAGTGTTTCCTCCAGGAACTGACCCTGATTGAGGCTGGGAGTGACGATCGTGATCGTGGGAGCGGACATCAGGGGCCCACCGCTTCGGCACCCCTGGCTCTCGTCGACAGAAGGGCCCGCAGCATGTTCCTCCAGTAGCGCGTGCGCAGCAGAAACGCGGGGTTCGCCCTGGCCGAGGAACGCAGCATGCGGATCGCCAGGCGGAAGTCCCCCCGGCGCATCAACCGGTCGCAGACGAACAGCGTCTTCCCCCAGATCACCTCCCGCAGAGCGGCGATCCGCTCTGGCTGGAGGCCGCGGCCGCGCGTCCACGCCAGCGCCTCCAGGTAGGCGAGAAGGCTGTTCTCGAGGATCACGTCCAGGTTCCCTTCGTGGCGCCGGTTGACGACCACGGGATCCGGCCCCCCTGGAACGATGCGTGCCGAGAGAAGGAGCTTCAGCCAAAGGGCGAGATCCTCACACGTCCTCAGGCGCTCGCTGAAGCCCCCGGCCTCCAGGAAGCACCGCCGCCTGAGAAGAATCGAGTTCGTATGCCACCGAATGCGCGGGCCCGGCACCCCCTCCAGCGGCACCGCCCTTCCAGGCTCTTCCATGGGCGGTCCAGTCTGCCCTTCCTGGACCAGGAAGCGCTCGGCGACTCCATCGATGGCGGGATCCCCGTCCAGCAGGGGCACGGCGACATGGAACCGGTTCGGCAGCACCACGTCGTCCGAGTCCAGGAAGCATACGTACTCGCCCGACGACATCCGCACTCCCACGTTCCGCGATGTCCCGGGCCCGTGGTTCCCGCGGTCGTGGTGCTGGAACACCCGGATCAGCCGCGGAAAGCGCTCCTCGAGCTGCCGCGCCCGGATCAGGGTGTCGTCGCTCGACCCGTCATCGACGATCACGATCTCGAGTGCCGGGTAGCGGGTCGCGATCAGCGAGTCGACGGCTCCCAGGAGAAACTCGGGGCGATTATGGACGGGGATGATGACGGAAACGGGGCTGGCCATGTGTCCCGCTCACGCGCGCGCAGGCACGACTTGCCAGGTCAGCAGGGGCGCGATCTCCCCCGGCCGTCCGAGCACCACGTAGTCCGGGTTCGGCACGTCGTAAACGACGTTTATGGCGGGGCCTTCGACGTCCTTCACCAGCCACTCGCGGCCGTGGATCGTGACACAGGGGTATACATGGTAGATGCCGCCGTTCAGGAGGTCGGCGGGAATGATGGCCTGAAGGATCTGCGCCGCGTCCCGACTTGACCCGGTCAGAAGCTCTTCTCGATCGTTGTGGAATGTCTGGAACACGAGGCCCCCGGTCAGCGCGTGCAGCTCGAAGCCTATCTTCAGGAAGGGCAAAGGTTGCAGGAGGTTGAACTCCATTTCCACGACCACGGGCTCCTGGCTCTTGAAATCGGAACGGATCTCGCCGTCCATGGAACACGTCCTGACAGCCAGGAGCTGAAAGGGACCCGCCTTCCCCTCGCTCGAGAATCGAACTTCCCCGTACCGGGGACCGCTGCTCGGATTCGAAGAGAGGTAGCGGTCGATGGTCTCGGCCGCGGGGCCGTCCATCAGTACCTGCCCATCCTTCAACAGGATCGCGCGCTTACAGAGAGAAGCGATCGCGGACATGTGATGGCTGACGAAGATCACCGTCCGGCCCTCTTTGGACACTTCGTCGAGCTTGCCGAGGCACCGCTTCTGGAAGGCAGCGTCGCCCACGGCGAGGACCTCGTCGACCAGCAGGATCTCCGGTTCCAGATGAGCGGCGATCGCGAACGCGAGCCGCACCCGCATACCCGAGGAGTACCGTTTCACCGGTGTGTCCATGAACCTCTCCACGCCGGAGAATTCGACTATCGCGTCGAACTTCCGCTGGATCTCCGCCTTCGTCATGCCGAGGATCGCGCCGTTCAGGAACACGTTCTCGCGTCCGGTGAGCTCGGGGTGGAAGCCCGTGCCGACTTCGAGCAGGCTGCCCACGCGGCCGTGCAGCTCGATCCTGCCCGTCGTGGGGACGGTGATCCGGGAGAGGATCTTCAACAGTGTGCTCTTGCCGGCTCCGTTCTCGCCCACCAGTCCGACGACCTCACCCGCGTCGATGCCGAAGTCGACGCCACGGAGCGCCCAGATGCGGTCCCCGTTGCCGCCTCCGGGCGGGATTTTCTCGCCGACCTTCCAAGGTTCTTCGTCGTTCCTGGTGCGATGCCACCAGCGCTGCAGGTCTTCCCTCAGGGTGCTGGCGCCGATCATACCCAGGCGATACTGCTTGGATACGTTGTCGACGCGAATCACGCTCATGCCTGCCCTCTCACCTCTAGACCGTGTCCATGAAATTGCGTTCTACTCGATTGAACAGCAGGACCCCGCACATCAGGATCGCGACGGTGAACACCACGCTGTAGGCCAGATGGCCGACGCTCACGGTCCCGGCGCCCAGGAAGCCGAACCGGAAAGCCTCCACCAGCGCCGACATCGGGTTCACGAGGACGACCAGTCGATACCTTTCCGGCACCGCTGACAATGGGTATACGATCGGCGTCGCATACATGAGGAGCTGGACTCCGAAAGCCACCAGATTGGTCATGTCGCGATAGCGCGTAGTCAAGGACGACACGATGATGCCGAAGCCCAGCCCCAGCGCTCCCATCAGGACGACCAGCAGCGGGGACGCCAGCAGCCAGGCGTTGGGATCCACCGGGGCTCCCCGCATCTGGAAATACGCCAGGAAGCCGAGGAAGAGCGCGAACTGGATTCCGAAGGAGATCATGCTGGATATGGAGATGGATACCGGAATCGCCATGCGCGGGAAGTAGACCTTGCCGAACATGTTCGCATTCGCGATGAACGTGTTCGAGATCTTGGCCAGCGTCGTGGCGAAATAGCTCCAGATCACGTAGCCCGCGAAATAGAACAGGAAGGGTGGCAGGCTGTCGGTCGGGATGCGAGCGATGCGCCCGAACACGATCGTGAACGTTACGGTCGTCAGGATCGGCTGGATCACGTGCCAGGCGGGCCCCAGGACAGTCTGCTTGTACTGAGCCAGGAAGTCACGCCGGACGAACAGCGCGACGAGGTCCCGATACCGCCACAGCTCCCCGAGCCGGAAATCGAGCCATCTTGTCTCCGGACTCAGTACCGTGACCCAACGGTCATCCGCGGTACGATCGAGTCCGCCTTGCGCGCTCATCGGTCTCGTTCCCTCATTTAGGTTGGTGATCGGCGTAGCCTGGGTCGATGTGGAGGGCTTCGCCGCGGACCCGACGGCGGGCGGTCATGCCGCGAGATAGGATCAGGGGGCCAGGTGCGAGGGGCTCATCCTCCGCGATTCGTACCACTGGATCGTCTTCCGCAGCCCATCCTCGAAGCCCGTCGATGCCTGGAAACCCAGGAACCTCTTCGCGCGCGACGTGTCGAGGCATCTGCGGGGCTGGCCGTTGGGTTGAGACGCGTCCCACTCGATGGCGCCCTCGAAGCCGGTCAGCCCGGCGATCGTCTCCACCAGCTCGCGGATCGATATCTCCATTCCGCTCCCCAGATTGATGGGCTCCAGCCCGTCGTAGCGCTCGGTGGCCAGCACGATGCCCCGGGCCGCGTCCGTGACGTACAGGAATTCGCGCGTGGGCGTGCCGTCGCCCCACACCACGATGTGGTCCCGGCCGTCTTCGCGCGCTTCGACGCACTTCCTTATCAGCGCCGGGATCACGTGGCTGGTCGAGGGGTCGAAATCGTCCCGCGGCCCATAGAGATTCACCACCAGCAGATGGACGCTGGGGAATCCGTACTCCTGCCTGTACGCCTGCCCTTGAACCAGGAGGGCCTTCTTCGCGATACCGTACGGCGCATTCGTCTCTTCGGGGTATCCGTTCCACAGCTCGTCCTCGCGAAACGGGACCGGCGTGTGCTTGGGGTACGAGCAAACGGTGCCCACGGAGACGAACTTCCTCACACCGTGAAGTCGCGCCTGCTCCATGAGCTGCGTGCCCATGATGAGGTTCTTGTAGAAGAACTCACCGGGGCGGGCCCGATTGGCCCCGATCCCGCCCACCACGGCCGCCAGATGGATGACGACATCCGGCCGCATCCTGTCCAGCATTCGCGCCGCAACCCCGGGCTCGACCAGGTCGTACTCGGCGGACCGGGGGACGATCAGGTTGTTCCGCGGAACCCCTCGCTCGAGCAGTTCCTCCACCACGTGCGAGCCCAGAAAGCCGGCTCCGCCGGTGACCAGGATCCTGGCACGCGCGAGATCGACGGCGCTCATCTCGATCACCGCGTGCCTCGGACGAAGGCGTCCAGTCCGAGAAGGAACAGCCGCGGCTGGGCGAACGCCAGCGACCAGGCCTTGGACGCCATGCTGTCGCGGTTGTTCGTTCGGAGCAACAGATCGAGCTCCCGATTGAGCAGGCGAAGGAGGAGATCGTAGTGCCGGCCGTGAAACCGATCCATGAACCAGCGCACCAGGTCGTGCAGGTAGAGCTCCCGGTGCAGGGCGCGAAGCTCGCGGCGATACGGGTTGCCGACGGCCAGCGACCTGGCGGCGGCCTGGGCGCCCCACATCCCGGACACCACGCCGCCGACGGTCGTGACCTTGACGTGAGCGGCGGCGTCACCCACCAGCAGCACGCGGCTCTCGCGGGCGCGCCATTCTAGCGGGCGCCGGGGCTGATGGAGCGGGATCATCGCCCCCTGATACTCGTCCGCACGGTAGCCGTGCTCCTCGAGGAAGCCCTCCAGGAGCTGCCGGGCGTTCGAGGGCTTTTCGGCGATGAGACCCACGACCCCCGTGGTCGGCGACTCCGGTATCAGCCAGAAGAAGAAGCGGGTCCGCGCCCTGTCGAACCACACGCGGGTCACGTCCGGGTCGTATCTGTCGCCGAGCTCGACCCGCGCCTGCACGATCGGAACCGTCCGCTGTGGAGCAGCTCCCATCGCCTCGGCGACGACGCTGCGGGAGCCGTCCGCTCCGATGAGATGCCGCGTGGTGATCCGCGCCGACGCGCCGTTGCGGACACGCACCGCCAACCCCCGCGACCCCACGGCCACCTCCTGGACCCGGCCTCCCAGCCGCACCTCGACCCCCGCGCTCTCCACCTCACGGGCGAGGACCTTCCTCAACGCCCCCCGCTCGACGACCAGGTCCGGCTGCTCGAGCTCCACCTTACGGCTCGTCCCGTTGGCCACGAGCTCCATGACTCCGGTTCTGTGGATCACGCTGGGCTCGATGTCGCATCTGGCGACTTCGCTCAGCTTCGGGGTGACGATCCAGGTGCGCTCCGGCGTCCCGAAATCGTGGCGACTGTCCAGCACGAGCGTGCGCAGGCCCTGGTCACCCAGGGTTCTGGCGGCGGCCAGCCCGGCGCACGAGGCGCCCACGACGATGACGTCATAGTCGGGTCTGTCGACCCCCTTGCGGGAGATGGTCTGCAGGTGGGATTTCACGCCGGACCTCGAGTCAGATCTTCTCTTGGCGGGTCTCCCAGCGACCGGAAACGCTGACCCACAGGGACAGTGCGATGAGACGAACGTCGAGCCACAGGGACCGCTTCCGAATGTAGAGCAGATCGTAGCGGAACTTCCTCCTGCGCTCCACGTCCTTGGGCAGATACAGGGTAGCCAGGCTGGTCAGCCCCGGGCGGACACTCATCCGGCGCCGGAACTCCGGCAAACGGTCCCAAACGGTGGGGTTCCCGTCGTCGTCATGCACCACCTCTCCGACCGCGAGCGGCCGCGGACCGACGAAGCTCATCTCCCCCTTCATGATATTGAGCACCTGCGGCAGCTCGTCGATGCCGAAGCTGCGCAGCACGGCGCCCACTCGCGTGACGCGATCGTCCTCGTCGCAAGCCTCGACCACTCCGTGCTTCTCGTCCGAGTCCGGGACCATTGTGCGGAACTTGAACAGCTCGAACAGCTTGCCGCCCTGCCCCCATCTGCGCTGACGATAGAAAACCGGGCCCCCGTCCTCAAGCTTGACCGCCAGGGCGATCAGCGGCCAGGCGGGTGCGGTCGCCAGCAGCAGAAACCCCCCGAAGGCGAGGTCCAACGCCCGCTTCGGCAGGGACTCGCTTTCAAGGGGGATGGGGTCTTCACCGGCGGCCCCTGTCACGACCGAGAGAGGGCTTGCGGTGGTCGTGGCCGGGACTGGCGCCGCAGATGGCGATGGTGTCACGCAGTCTCCTTCGTACGGCGTAAAGGTCCCGAAGTCGACCCGGACTTCGCGCGAAAGATCCCCCGGTAATGGCCGCAAGTCAAGTCGCAGGGCGGGATTCGCTCAACTGCGTTTCGATCTCCGCGGACCGGCGTGGAGTCATCAGCGAGTGAAGGGTCTTCCAGGTCCGCGGATAGGACGACTCTAGGCCCGCCTGGCGCGCCGCGACGAACCATTCGAACAGATCGCGCGGCGTGTCGAGGTCCCGTTCAGGCGCGAGCTCGCGATGTGCGATCCCTCGTTCCGCGAGACGGCCGCGTATCGCCCCGAGTTCGCGGCCCGTACTCCAAGGAACGTCACGCAGGAGTCCGGCTGCCGGCCGCGCGAATCCGATCAGGTAGGCGCCGCCGTCGGCCGCCGGACCGAGGACGATCGGAACCTCCGCCAGGGCGCTCCACGCTTCTTCGATCCGCGCGGTCGTCAACCCCGGGCAGTCGCTTCCCACGACGATGACGCGCGCCCCCTTGCTTCGCTGGACCTGCCCCACGACCGCCTCGATGCGCTCGCCGAGATCTCCGGGCGGCTGGATGAGGAGCCGGCGCCGGGGCCCGAGGAGGCGCTCGAGGTGGCGGCGGCTTGTAGCCGGCGTGAAAGCGACCGTCAGGCGCGCGTCCGCGGATTCGGCGACCTCGATCGTATCGACGAGGAGCGCCCGGTACAGATCGGCCGCCTCGTCGGCACCGAGCGCAGGGGTGAGCCGGGTCTTCACGGTTCCCGGGAGGGGGGCCTTGGCGAAGATCACGACCTCCGGCCGCGGCCCCCGCTGCCGCACGGGCGGCCGGCTCGTCGCCCGGCCGCGGTTCGCGACTGCCGCACCGCGCGGCTTGCCGGGGTGACCTCGCTTCCCTCCCGGGCGCCCTTTCCCTGCCGGTCCGCGGCCCTTGCCGCCGCCGCGGTCCTTGCCTCCGGGTCCGCGGCCCTTGCCGCCGCCGCGGCCCTTGCCCCCGGGTCCGCGGCCCTTGCCCCCGGCTCCGCGGCCCTTGCCGCCCCGCCCCTTGCCGCCGGAGCCGCTCCGGCCTCCTCCGCCAGTGGGCCGGTCCGCCATCTAGCCTCTCCGTCGAAGGAGCGCTTCGCGGAGCGCTCCCGTGAGTCGGCGAGGCGGCAAGCCACGCATGGCGTCGGAGGGGGCCGGGACGATTCCCCGCTCTCTGAGCCAGCCCGCCGCGCGCCCGCGCAGCTCCCAATACCTCGTCGTGTGGCGGATCCAGGGCAGGAGGCCAGGCGGCAGCTGGTAGCGCTCCATCTGACGCTCGAGCCTCGCCGGGTCGATCGGGTGGCCGAGCCGCGCCGCGAGCGTGAGGACGGCGGGGTGCGACTCGTACGCGCGCCAGGCGTCGCCGAGGGGGCGCTGCTCGCGGGACCGGTCCCAGGTCGCGTTGCGTCGAGCGGCAACTTCGGCGATTCGCTCCGGGTGCTCGAGACCCATGAACGCCGCCAGCCTCTCGATTACCGCGATAGGGGCCGCGAACAGGTCCTCCGAGAGCACGGAGAGAAACGGCGCGGCGGGCAGTCGCTCGTGCGTCTCCAGCGCGGCGGCGTGCCGTTCGGCCCATTCGTAGAGGATCCTCTCGAACAGCGAGAGATCGGCCCATCGATCCCTGTATTCGACGAACCTCGCGTGCGGATCGAAGGGCGTGATCCGCATGCCGTTCGGATCATCCTCATAGGCCGGCCGGCGCCACCACTCGGGCTTTATCCTGACGTACATCGAAGCCGCGGTGACGACCGGATCCCGGTGCAGGTGCAGGAAACGGATCCGCGTACCGAGCACACGGTGGAAGACCGGCGCCAGATGGGAGATCGTGTTTCCGAAGATGAGGACCGGCTTGCGGTCGGACACGCGGGCGACGTCGCGCACGAACCCGCCGATCGCGGGATCCCTCAGCGCCGCATCCTGGCGCTCGGCGTCGAAGCAGCGGAACAGGTGGCGCGGCCGCGCCGCGTGGACGAGCGGCTCGTGCTCGACCCGCGCGCGGTCGCCCCAACCCGAGCGAAAGCTGGTCGTCAGCAGCGTGGTGCCCGAGCGATCCGTCGTCAGGGTGAGGAGGATCGGATGCGGAATGGCGATTTCCTGGCGCTAGCGTCCCGGACCGGACGGGCCCGGCACTAGAACCCGACGAGGCGCAGGATGTCCGCGGTGAAGGCCCAGGCCATCAGCAGCACCAGGAACGCGAGACCCACCTGGGAAAGGCGGAGCTTCTGAGTCGCCGACAGCGGCCGCCGACGGAGCGCCTCGATGCCGAGGAACATGATGTGACCGCCGTCCAGGACCGGAATCGGCAGCAGGTTGAGGATCGCGAGGTTGATCGAGAACAGAGCCACCCACCCGAGCAGGCTGCTCATTCCCTGGCGCGCGAAGTGGCCGGTGAGCTGACCGATCGCCACCGGACCGCCGACAGCCTTCAGGCTCACGCCACCCGTCGCGATGTCCCGAAGGCCGCTCAGGATGAGCATCGACGCGCGGCCCGCGGCTGTGGTTCCGGTTACGAGGGATTCCATGGGGCTCAGACGGATGCGCTCATTCTCCCGCGCCACGCCCAGCATTCCCACGTCGACGAACTTGCCATCGGTCGGCCGCGGCGCCTTATCGACCCCGGTCTCGATGGTCAGGGTAAGCTCGCGGGTCGCCCCGTCCACGGTGCGCTCCACGACGACGGGCAGGATCTGGTCGGGACGTGCCTGGACCACCTCGGTGACCCGATCGAACGACCGCGTTTCGATCCCGTCGATCGATACGATCCTGTCCCCGGGCTTGATTCCCCCGCGGGCGGCGGGGCTTCCGTCCTGGACCTCGTCGATCACCGACGGGACGAGCGGAACCAGGGCGTAGGCCACCTCTTCGCGATCTCCCGCGTCGGTCATCGGTAGCGTTACCGACTGGCCCGACGCCAGCTCGATCTCCAACGCGCCGTCCTCCGCCTCGAGGATCGTTTCGGTCAGCTGGTGCCAGTTCGCCACGCCGCGACCCTCGACCATCCGGATGGTCTCGCCCGCGACGGCGGCCAGTTCGGGGTGCGCCGCGGCGATCGTCGAGTCGACGCGCGCAACGGCGGTCCCGTTGACCGTCGGGATGCCGTCGTGCCAGGCGAGCGAGACGTAGATCACCCATCCGAGGAGGAAGTTCATGGCGACGCCCGCCGAGAGAATCGCCAGCCGCCAGGCCAGGCTCTTGTTCTCGAACCGCTTCTCTGGCGCCGAGGCTTCCCCGCTCTCCGACGCACCGCCCTCCAGGCCCTCGAAGGCCTCCTCCCCCTCCATGCCCGTCATCTTCACGTAGCCGCCGAAGGGGATGGCCGATATGCAGTAGTCGGTCTCGCCGATCTGCACTCCCACGAGCCGGGGGCCGAGGCCGATCGAGAAGCGCGGAACCCCCACGCCCGCCCACTTCGCCGTCACGAAGTGACCCAGCTCGTGGACGAACACGAGAACGCCGAGCACGATGATGGTCAGGATCAACGTCTGCATCTGAGATTCCGTCTACACCGCGTTCCCGGTTCGGGTCCGTTGCCATGGCTCTGCGGGGATCTTCTGGAGGCGGAATATATCCGCACCGTCCTCCCCCTGCCCGCTCGTTACAGGTACGTCGTCGAGGACGCCGGCCGCACGGCCAGCGCCTCCGCGCGCGCCCAGCGGTCGACTTCCATGAGCATCGCCAGGGAGTCGACGGCGCGCGGCTCGTGTGCATCGAGAACTCGGGCGCAGAGGGCGGGGATGTCGAGGAAGCCGATCCTGCCGTCCAGGAACAGTGCCACCGCGACCTCGTTCACCGCGTTGAACACGGCCGGGGCCGTGCCTCCGGCTTCGCCCGCCGAGCGGGCGATCGCCAGCGCCGGAAAGCGTTCGAAGTCCGGAGGCTCGAACGTCAGCCCGCCGAGCTCGGCGAGATCGGCCGCCGGGCCCTCCGCGCGATCCGGCCAGGCGAGCGCGGAACGGATGGGGAGCTTCATGTCCGGCTTGCCGAGCTCGGCGAACAGAGTCCCGTCCTTCCACTCGACCAGACCGTGCACGATCGACTGCGGATGGACCGTCACGTCAATGCGCTCGTATGGCAGCCCGAACAGGTGGTGTGCCTCGATGACCTCGAGACCCTTGTTGGCGAGCGTGGCCGAGTCGATGGAGATCTTGGGGCCCATGTCCCAGGTCGGATGCGCCAGCGCCTCCGCCGCGGTCACGGCCGCCAGCCGGTCCGCCGGAGTCCGCCGGAAGGGGCCGCCGCTCGCCGTCAGCACGATCCGGCGCACTTCGTCGCCCCGCCGCCCGGCGAGGAGCTGCCAGATGGCGTTGTGCTCGCTGTCCACCGGCAGGACGCGCCCGCTGGCCAGCATGTCGCCACCGACCGCGGCCCGCACGAGATCGCCGCCCACGACCAGCGACTCCTTGTTGGCCAGCGCCACCCGCTTGCCCGCGCTCAGTGCGGCGAGCGTCGCCTCCAGGCCGGCGGCCCCCACGATCCCGTTCAGGACCACGTCGACGCCGTCCATTGCGGCCAGCTCGCAGAGCCCCGTGGCCCCGCCCAGGACCGCGAGCCCGGACGGGAACGCGGCCGCCGCCCTGGCCTCGCGCCACGCGTCCTCGTCCGCGATCGCGACCGCGCGCGGCCGCCAGCGGGCGACGAGGGCCGCCAGCTCGCGCCATCCCCGGTGGCAGGAGAGCCCCTCCACCGCGATGCGGTCGCCGAGCTCGGCCGCCACCTCCAGCGCGCTGGCGCCGATCGACCCCGTCGCTCCCAGAACCACGAGCCGGTCGCGCGGGACCGTCACAGGACCACGATCCGCAGGTAGTACCAGACCGCGGGGACGACCGCCATCAGACTGTCGAACCGGTCGAGGATGCCTCCGTGCCCGGGAACGAGATCGCTCGCGTCCTTCACCCCGGCATCGCGCTTGAAGGCCGACTCGACGAGGTCGCCGATCGGTCCCGTTACCGCGACCAGCGCGCCGATCGCCAGCGCGTCCGCGGGCGCGAGCAGCGGCATCCGGCTCCCGGCCGCCAGCACCACGCCCACCGCGACGAGCATCGTCACGATCAGAGCGCCCGCTGCGCCCTCGATCGTCTTTCCAGGACTGATCCTGGGAATCAGCTTGTGCCTGCCCCAGCGGTGGCCGATGAAGTACGCCGCGGAGTCGTTGAGCCAAGCCAGAAGGACCGTCATGCCGACGAGCACGCCCCCCCACCAGTACGGCATTCCTGGAACGACGCGGCCGATCTCGCGGATCAGAACGAAATGTCCGAAGAGCAGTCCCACGTACGCCGCGCCGTAGACGGTGATCGCCACGCTTCCCATCGCCTCGTCCGCCTCCCCGTCCAGGAGCTGCGCGAGCGCCACGCCGATTACCGCCAGAACGACGAGGCCCGGAATGGTGATCGGACTCGCGGGCGCCAGATAGAAAAGGAGGGGAAAAAGGAGCGCGATGCCGACCCCGGGAACGCTCCGGGGACGAGGGCGTTTCCGGGAAGCCAGGCGAAAAAACTCCCAGGATCCGACGCCGACCAGAGCCAGGATCGCCGCCAGGAAGACCACTCCGCCGATCGCGACGGCCCCCAGAAACAGTGGGCCCAGCACGATCGCCGTCACGAGCCGCTTTCGGAGATCCTGGCGGCCGGGGCTCGGCGCGAGCCCCGCCCCGACGCTCACGCCATCACCCGCCCGAAGCGCCGCTCGCGCGACTGGTAGTCCTCGATCGCCTCGAAGAACGCCTCGCGTCCGAAGTCCGGCCACAGTGTCTCGGTGACGTAGAGCTCCGCGTAAGCGATCTGCCACAGCAGGAAGTTCGAGATCCGCATCTCGCCGCTGGTTCGAACTAGGAGATCGGGATCCGGCAGATCGGGGCTATAGAGAAAGCGGGCGAACGCAGGCTCGTCGAGGCATTGCGGGTCGAGGCTCCCCGCGACCGCCGCGCGCGCGATTCGCCTTGCGGCCTCTACGATCTCGGCTCGCCCGCCGTAGGACAGCGCGAGCGTCACCCGCAGCCTGTCGCAGTGCGCGGTGGCCTCGATCAGCCGGTCGAGCTCCGATCGCGCAGCCCCTTCCAGCTGATCGAGGTCGCCGATCGCCTCGATCCGAGCGCCCCGCTCGATCAGCTCTTCGCGCTCCGATTTCATGTATCGGCGAAGCAGGCCCATGAGCGCCTCCACCTCCGCCAGCGGCCGCTTCCAGTTCTCCTTCGAGAACGCGTACAGCGTCAGCGCCCCGATTCCCAGATCGCCGGCCGCCTCGATCACGGCGCGCACCGACTTCATCCCCGCCCGATGCCCGAAGATCCTGGGCTGTCCCCGCCGCTCGGCCCAGCGGCCGTTGCCGTCCATGATCACGGCCACATGGCGCGGAAGGTTGCCGTGCGCCTGTATCGCTCGCGCCCTCTCCTCCAACGGATTCATCGGTCCGGCGGGCTCATGATCGGCGCAGGAGGCCTCAGACCTCCATCACCTCCTGCTCCTTGCGCTCCAGCATCTGATCGATCACCGCGATGTGCTTGTCGGTGAGATCCTGGATCTCTTTGAGCAGGCGATGCATGTCGTCTTCGCTTACGGCTCCGTCCTTCTGTTGCTGATGGACACGCTTGTTGGCCTCGTGCCGGATGTTGCGGATCGCCACCCGACCCTCCTCGGCGATCTTGTGGGTCAGCCGGACGAGCTCCTTGCGTCGCTCCTCGGTGAGGGGCGGGATGGGAATGCGGACGATCTTTCCGTCGTTGTTCGGGACCAGTCCCAGGTCGCTGGACATGATCGCCTTCTCGATGGCCGCTAGCTGGCTCGGATCGTACGGCTGGACGACGATCAGCCGCGGCTCGGGTGCGCCGATCGTGGCCATCTGGTTGAGCGGCATCTGCTGCCCGTAGGCGTCCACCTTGATCAGGTCGAGAAGCGCGGGGGAGGCCTTCCCCGTCCGCACGGTGGCGAACTCGTTGCGGATCGCATCGACCGACTTGTCCATGTGAGCGCTGATTTCCTTCAGCTCCATACCCCTCCCCTATGACAGGACGTTGAAAAAGCCCCATCTGCTTCGTTCCGCTCCTCGTGCCTCCCTGCGGCGCACCTTACGGTGCGCATCAGTCGTCCCTCGTCGCGCGCCTCGCATCTGGAGCTTTTTGAACGTCCTACGGTTTCCTTGGATCGCATTCATCATCCTGCATTCATCATCCTGCATCGCTGACCAGGGAGCCGATCGCTTCGCCGGCCAGTATCGCGCGCACCGCGCCCTGACGACGAATGTCGAACACGACGATCGGCAGGTCGTTCTCCTTGCACATGGAAACAGCCGTGGCGTCCATCACGCGGAGGTCGCGTTTCAGGATGTCCATGTAGCTGATCTTCTCGATGAACTTCGCGTCGGGATCGAGGCGCGGGTCCGCGCTGTAGATTCCATCTACCTGCGTCGCCTTGAGGATGGCGTCTGCGTCGATTTCGATCGCGCGCAGTACCGCGGCGGTGTCGGTGGAGAAGTACGGGTTGCCCGTACCTGCCGCGAACAGGACGACGCGGCCTTTCTCCAGGTGCCGCACGGCGCGCCGCCGTATGTAAGGCTCGGCTACGGCGTCCATGCGGATCGCGGACAGGACTCGCGTCTCTAGGCCTTTGCGCTCGAGCAGGTCCTGCATGGCGAGCGCGTTGATGACGGTCGAGAGCATGCCCATGTAATCCGCGGACACGCGATCCATCCCGCTTTCGCTGGCGGTGGTGCCCCGGACGATGTTGCCGCCACCGATGACGAGCCCCAGCTGAACGCCGGTTTCTTGAATGGAGACGATCTCGCTGGTGAGCTCGTCGACGACGGGCGGATCGATGCCGAAGCCGCGCCCTCCGGCGAGGGCCTCGCCGGAGAGCTTCAGCACGATTCGTTGGTACCTCAGTGGAGTTCTACTCTCCGACCTCGAAGCGGGTGAATCGGCGGACGAGGATGTTCTCGCCGAGTCGCTGGACGGCCTCGTTGACGACATCCGACACCTTTCGGTCGGGGTCCTTGATGTAGGCCTGATCGAGGAGGCAGACCTCCTGATACCACTTCTCGAGCTTCCCGGAGGCGATCTTCTCGACGATCTCCGCCGGCTTGCCCGATTCCTCCGCCTGCTGACGGTAAATCCCCATCTCCCGTTCGACCACCTCGGGATCGAGCCCCTGCCGATCGACCGCCAGCGGAGCCGCCGCCGCGACCTGCATCGCGAGCGAGCGCGCGAGGTCCCGGAAGGCGTCCGTCTTGGCGACGAAATCGGTCTCGCAGTCCACCTCTATCAGCACGCCGATTTTCCCCCCGAGGTGGATATAGGCCTCCACGCGTCCCTCGCCGGTCTCGCGGCCGGCCTTCTTGGCCGCCTTCGCCTGTCCCCGTGTGCGGAGGAGGTCGATGGCGGCCTCGAGGTCGCCGGCCGTCTCCTCGAGGGCTTTCTTGCATTCCATCATTCCCACGCCGGTCCGCTGGCGCAGCTCCTGAACCTGTGATGCCGTTATCGTAGCCATGCCTTATTCCTCTTCCCCTTCTTCCTCGTCCTGGTCGGGGAGCCGCGCGCGGATCTTCCGCTTGGGCTTCTCCCTACGGACGGGCTTTTCGTCTTCGGCTTCCTGCTGTTCCGCCTTGCTGGCTGCCTCTTCCTTTACGATCCTCGCGCGCGCGTCGACGATCGCGTCGGCCACCTGGCTCGTTATCAGGCGCACGGACTTGATCGCATCGTCATTGCCCGCGATCGGAACGGTGATGAGCTCGGGATCGGCGTTCGTATCGACGATAGCGATCAGCGGGATGCCCAGTTTGTTCGCCTCGTTGACGGCGATGCGCTCCTTCTTGGCATCCACGACGAAGACAGCGCCGGGGAGCTCTTCCATGTCGGCGATGCCGCCGAGATTGCGCTGCAGCTTGTCGTACTCGCGCTCGATCTCGATGACCTCCTTCTTGGGAAGGAGGTCGAACGTCCCGTCCTCCCGCATCCGCTCGATCTCCTTGAGGCGCTTGAGGCCCCGCTTGATCGTGCGGAAATTCGTCAGCGTCCCCCCCAGCCACCGATTCGTCACGTAGAACTGCTCGCTGCGCTCGGCCTCTTCCCGAACGACTTCCTTGAGCTGACGCTTGGTGCAGACGAACAGCACCTTCTTCCCCTGTCCAACCAGCTCCGCGACGAGTTCCTTCGCGCGCTCGAGCTGACGCAGGGTCTTGTTGAGGTCGATGATGTAGATGCCGTTGCGCTCGGCGAAGATGAACTTGCGCATCTTGGGGTTCCAGCGACGGGTCTGATGCCCGAAGTGGACCCCCGCTTCCAACAGAGCGCGCAATTGGGCGGGTACCGCCATGGGTCTGTCTCCTTCCGACGTTTAGCCTCCACCGGCTTCGTCGGATCCGCGAATCCGTCCGTGGACGGACACCGCGCGGACCCTCCACCGATGTGTGAATTTCGCCGCCCTGCGGCGGCCGATCAGACTACCGCTTGGAGAACTGGAAGCGCTTCCGCGCCTTCGGCCGGCCGTACTTCTTGCGCTCGACCATCCGCGGGTCCCGCGTCAGCAGTCCTTCGGACTTCAGCGCGGCACGGTATGCGTCGTCGGCCGTCACCAGCGCGCGCGCGATCGCCAGCTGGATCGCGCCCGCCTGACCCGTCGGACCGCCGCCGTTCACGTTCACGTTGACGTCGTACTGGTTGTCTGTGCGCGTGACCTCGAACGGCTTCTGGCACTGCTGCGCGTGGAGGAGCCGCGGGAAGTACTCGACCAGCGGGCGGCCGTTGATCTCCCAGGCGCCCTTGCCCGGCCGCAGGTACACTCGCGCGACCGAGGTCTTCCGCCGCCCCACGCCGTTGAACTGCTTGGCCATTCTGAATCCTCTCTCTTCGATTACGTGGTCACGGTCTCGGCCGGTTCCGCCACCTGGATCTGGGGCGGCCACACCGAGAGGTCGATCGAAACCGGCTGCTGCGCCCGATGGGGGTGCTCAGGGCCGGCGTACACGCGAAGCTTGCGGATCATCGCCCGGCCGAGCTTCCCCTTGGGCATCATCCCCCTGACGGCGAGCTCCACGACGCGCTCCGGGTGAGTGTCCAGCATCCGCCGAACCGAGGTCTCTTTGAGACCCCCCGGATACCCCGAGTGCCGGTAGTACCGCTTCTGATCGATCTTCCGGCCCGTCAGGCGGACCTTCTCGGCGTTGACCACCAGGACGTGATCGCCCGTGTCCAGATACGGGGTATAAATGGGCTTGTGCTTGCCCCGCAGGATCTGGGCGACGCGGCTGGCCAGCCGGCCGAGGGTCTGGTCCTCGGCATCGACCAGGTACCAGCGCCGGACGATCTGGTCCGGGGTCACCTGATGGGTCTTCATCGCATGTCTCCTCGTGGATCGAGGGCCGGCTGAGATGCAGATCGGCCCGAATGTGTCATGGATACAGCAAAGAAAGATACCCGCCCTCTGTCCAGATGGTCAAGCCGCGGACTCAGGGGTGCCCAGCCCCGACGATCACGAAATCGAACGTTTGCACGCGCCTGCGGTTACGGGATTCCTGCGATTTCGAGCAACGTGCCGACTTCATGTGACACGTCTTTCCAGGGATGGGACTTCAGCGGGGTCGATCCCTCCGCTTTCCGGGCACGCCAGCGCCTCGGCACTGCAAATCGGCGCGGCGCTCTCGGCTCGACCGGCTCCTCTCGCACTCCTCCATAGCGGGCATCGAAAAAGTGCGTGCGCAGAAAGGTCCATTGCTCGTCGAAGGCGACCCGGTATCGGGTGCGTCTTCCCGGGTCAACGGATGGGTGCTTACTGAGGAAGTGCAGTGTATAGGCCGACTCGAATTGAACCCACCACTGCCGAACGTCCGTCGAAGAACCAGTCGCCGGCCAGGAACGGCCGTGGGCACTCACTGCGAAGCAGAAACCGCCGCGTGGGTGGCGGGCCGATGTGAGACAGAAGTCGACGAGTTGACAACACTTCACGATAAGCCGCTCGATTGGCCGACTGCTGCTCGGGACCATCGCGAGATGCCGGGCCATCATGAATTGGTAGCCGACGCGAATGAGATCCGGAGCCGGTCGCCAGTCGCGGTGATAGGAATACGGCAACAAACCGGCTGGGTCGATGAGCCGTTCGCAAACCAAATCCACCATCCATGTCAGGCGATCGGCGGATTGTGAGCCGGAGCCTCGGTCTACCAACCACGTCAACATCTCGATTGCGTCGCCCAGTGTGTTGACTTCCTTGAATCCGGCTGGCAGCCCAAAAATGTCTCGTCCGTCTGGAGTCGGCAGGCGCGACCCAGCGGGGTAGCGCTCATTGTTACGGCGATAGCTTCCCCAATAGCCACCATGGCTCTCATCCCAGGCCACCTCGTCGAGCCAGGTCAGCGCACGTTGCGCCCATGCCTCGCCTTCACCCGAAGGGAGGTATGGCTCGCTCAGTTGAAAAGCACGGGCCGCGTAGTTCGTGGCGTGGGGATGCTTCAAGCCCTCCCATAAGGGCCTGCCGCTCCGGTCGACACGCGCGTAGAAGCCGCCGTACTCGCGATCCCACATCACATCTTTCAGGAATGCACAGCCGTGCCGCACGAGCCGGTCGCATCCCTCCCCCGGCATCGCACGGTCGAGGAGCGCAAAGGAAATGGTCGTGCGGGTCGCGTGCTCCAGACTCTTGTCGTGCGGTCCGACAGGTTGCCACCGCTCATCGAAATCGACCAGGAAGCCGCCGTACGTCTCATCGACGCACCGCGGCAGAAGAGGCTGAAGCACGTGGCACCGCAGCGCGTCCGCCGCTTCCTCTGCCGGTAGCCGGCTATTCGTGCTGTCGTTGGACATTTGGACCTTCTGCGGTACCTGTCCGGAACTCTGTGTGGGTCAGTTTACACTCCCCCACTCCCGATCTAGGCGCCAGTCGCGCCGCCGGGACGATCGGTCTCGACCCACCCGTCAAGCCCGGGGTGGTTCACGAAGGATCCGGAGCGAGTCCGCATACGGAGGCTCGAGGAGGCCGGCGTCCGTCACGAATCCGGTGATGTAGCGGGCCGGCGTCACGTCGAAGGCGGGACTGTAGACCTTGACCCCGGCGGGGGCGGTGGCGGCGCCGAAGCCGTGCGTGACCTCGGCGGGATCGCGTTCCTCGATCGGAATCCCGCTCCCGTCGGGGAGCGAGAAGTCGAAGGTAGTGCGGGGGGCGGCCACGTAGAACGGGATCCCGTGCTCCCGCGCGAGGATGGCCACTCCGTAGGTGCCGATCTTGTTGGCGGTATCGCCGTTGGCCGCGATCCGGTCGGCGCCTACGATCACCAGGTCGATCTCGCCCTTGGCCATCGTGGCCGCGGTCATGTCGTCGCAGATCAGCGTGACGTCGACGCCGCTCTCCATGAGCTCCCAGGCCGTCAGGCGGCTCCCCTGCATGAGCGGGCGTGTCTCGTCGGCGAACACTCGCACCCGCTTGCCGTCCTCGTGCGCAACGTAGGCGCAGGCGAGCGCGGTTCCGTAGCCCGAGGTTGCGAGCCCGCCGGCGTTGCAGTGAGTGAGGATCCCAGCCCGGTCGCGGATCACGCTGCGGGCCGCCTCCCCGATCCGGCGACACATCCGGCGGTCCTCGTCGAAGATCGCGAGCGCCTCCTGCTCCAGACGCTCCCAGAGAGCCGCCGCCGCCATATCGGCGTGCCGCCGCGCGACCTCCTTCATGCGCTCGACCGCCCACGACAGGTTGACCGCCGTGGGGCGGGCCGCGGCCAGCTCTCCCGCATACTCCCCGAGCCGCTCGCGGAACCCATCCTCGTCGTCCAGATGCGGGCGAAGCGCGGCGACGAGCCCCATCGCGGCCGCGATCCCGATGGCGGGCGCGCCGCGGATCCGCAGCATCTTGATCGCCTCGACCATCTCGGGGACCGTGCGGATCTCGATGTCCACGCGCTCGTTGGGCAGTCGCGTCTGGTCGATCATGCGGACGTGGTCGCCCTGCCAGGAGATGGTGTCGATGGCCACGGGGGCCTCAAACTCCGCGGTGCGTCAGCGTGGCGCCAGCCGTCCGGGGAACTCGTAGCGCCAGCCGAGACCGTCGAGCAACGCGAGGACGCGGGTCACGGGAAGCCCCATGACGTTGAAGAAGCAGCCGCGCACCGATTCCACCAGCGCGGCGCCGTACCCCTGGATGCCGTAGGCGCCGGCCTTGTCGAGTGGCTCGCCGGTCGCGACGTAGGCCGCGATCTCGTCCACCTCGAGCGGACGGAACCGAACGCTGGTGGTCTCGATCCCCGACGCCATCGGGCGACGCTCGCCTCCCGGCCCGTGGATCGCCACGGCGGTGTGAACGAGGTGCTCGCGGCCGGCGAGCCGCAAGAGCATAGCGCGCGCGTCGCGCTCGTCGCTCGGCTTGCCGAGCACCGCGCCGTCCAGGACGACGATCGTGTCGGCTCCCAGGACGACCGCATCCGGCCGTTTCGCCGATACCGCGCTCGCCTTCCGGCCCGCCAGGTCGGCCGCGAATTCGAGCGGCGGCACCGTACCCTCCCACGGTGGCTCGAGACCCTCCGGCGGGGGAGCGACCTCGAACGCGAGACCGAGCCGCTCCATCAGCTCGCGCCGGCGCGGGCTGCCGGAAGCGAGCACCAGGGGTGGCGGGGCGGCGCCGTTCACGAACCGGCACCGCTCATCGCTCGAGCCACAGCGTCACCGGTCCCTCGTTCACGAGCCCGACTTCCATGCGCGCGCCGAACTCGCCTGTCTCCACCCTGCCGGAAAGCTCCGCTTCGCACAGCGAGCAGAACTCGCGGTACAGGGACTCCGCCTCCGCGAACGGGGCGGCCGCCGTGAAATCCGGGCGCCGGCCCTTGCGGGCGTCACCGTAGAGCGTGAACTGGCTGACGACCAGGAGCTCACCGTCCGTCTCCCGAAGCGAGCGGTCGAACCCGCTCGTCCCGTCCCCCTCGAAGACCCGCAGGTCGGCGATCTTGGCGGCCATCCAGGCCAGGGCTTCACGATCGTCGGACGCCGCGAACCCGACGAGCGCGAGGAGACCCGCGCCGATCCTTCCCGCCTCGCGCCGCTCGTGAGCCCGCCCCTCGGGCTCTACGACCGTCACCCATGCCTCCCTGACGCGCTGCAGACAGACCCGCAAGTCGCTCCCTCCCGAGTCAGACGGGTAGGGCCGCGGTCGGCGCTATTCGACGGTGACCGATTTGGCGAGGTTCCGCGGCTTGTCGACGTCGCACCCGCGCAGCACCGCGATGTGGTAGGCCAGGAGCTGGAGCGGCACCACGCTGAGGATCGGAGTCAGCATGTCGTCGGTCTCGGGGACCTCGATCACGTGATCGGCGAGCCGCGCGACGTCGCTGTCGCCGTCGTTCACGATCGCGAGCACCCGCCCGCGGCGGGCTTTCACTTCCTCCACGTTCGACAGGACCTTCGAGTACACCGAGTCGCGCGTGGCGACCACGACGACGGGCATGTTCTGGTCGATCAGCGCGATCGGCCCGTGCTTCATCTCCGCGGCGGGATACCCTTCGGCGTGGATGTACGAGATCTCCTTGAGCTTGAGAGCCCCCTCGAGGGCGACCGGGAAGTTGAGCCCGCGGCCGAGGTACAGGAAGTTCGTGGCCTCGCAGTACTGCTCGGCGATCTCGCGGATCAGATCGTCGCGCTCGAGGACCTGCTGGAGCTGCTCGGGTAGCTGCCACATCGCCTCCGCGAGCTCCCTTCCGCGCTCGGCCGACAGGTGCCGACGGCGTCCGAGGAACAGCGTCAGGAGCGCCAGCACCGTGATCTGGCAGGTGAACGCCTTGGTCGACGCCACGCCGATCTCGGGCCCGGCGTGGATGTAGATGCCGCCGTCGGTGGCGCGCGCGATCGAAGATCCCACCACGTTCACGATCCCCAGCACGCGCCCGCCTCGCCGCTGCCCTTCGCGCACCGCGGCAAGCGTGTCCGCCGTCTCGCCGGACTGGCTGATCGCGAACATCGCCGTGCGCTCGTCGATCACGGGGTTGCGGTAGCGGAACTCGCTCGCGTATTCGACTTCGGTCGGAATGCGCGTCGCGTCCTCCAGCAGGTACTCGCCGACCAGCGCCGCGTGCCAGGACGTGCCGCAGGCGGTGAGGACGATGCGCTCGAAGCCGCGCCAGCCCTCCTCGTCGATGTGGCTCAGACCGCCCAGGACCGCGGTTCCCTCGGACAGCTGCAGGCGCCCGCGCATGGCGTTGCGGATCGCCTCCGGCTGCTCGTAGATCTCCTTGAGCATGAAGTGCGGATAGCCGCCCTTCTCGATCTCCTTTAGATCCCACGAGATCTCGTCGATCGTCTTGTCTACGTGGGTATTCTCGAGGTCGCGCATCTGGTAGCCGCTGCGCGAAAGCGTGACCATCTCTCCATCGTCGAGATAGATGACCCTGCGGGTGTGGCCCACGATCGCGGCCGCGTCGCTGGCAACGAACAGCTCGCCGTCGTTGATCCCCACCAGCAGCGGACTGCCCATGCGGGCGGCGACGAGCTCGTCTGGGCTGTCCTGCGAGAGGACGACCAGGCCGTAGGTGCCTTCGACGTGGCGCAGCGCCGCGCGGACCGCATCGCCGAGGTCGCCTTCGTACTCCTCTTCGATAAGGTGCGCGATCACCTCGGTGTCGGTCTCGCTCTTGAACACATGGCCGCGCTCGGCGAGACGCTCCCGCAGCGCGCCCGCGTTCTCGATGATGCCGTTGTGGACGACGGCGATCCGGTCGTTGCAGCAGGTGTGGGGGTGGGCGTTGACCTGGGTCGGCGGGCCGTGGGTGGCCCACCGCGTGTGGGCCAGGCCGATCGTTCCCGTGGGGGGATCGGACTGGACGAGGTCTTCGAGCCCCTGGATCCGTCCCGGCAGCTTGGCGATGTGCACACCTTTGCCGTTGATGATCGCGAGGCCGGCGGAATCGTAGCCGCGATACTCCATCCGCCGTAAGCCCTCCAGAAGGATCGGAGTGGCCTGTTTCGTCCCTATGTATCCGATGATTCCGCACATGGTTATGTCCCCCGACACGATCGGATGCTATGAATGGTCACTTGCGTTCGATGCTAGCAGGAATCGGGCCGGAAAGGAAGGTGGAGAGCCCTCTTCAGACCTCGGTGGCCAGCTGCCGCGCGCGTGCGATCAGCCGCTCCGCCGCCTCGGCGTCGGGCGCCTCGGCGATGAGGCGCACGATCGGCTCGGTGCCGGACTTCCGCAGGTGGAGCCACTCCTGACGGGCCGGCCAAAGGAGCTTCAGGCCGTCCGTCCGATCGACCTCGGGGGCCGCCAGCGCCTCCTCGGCGCGGGCGATCAGACCGTCGCCGTCGATCCGCTCGAGGGGCACCTTGGCTTTCACGATGACGTAGGACGGCAGCGCCGCCGCCGACTCGGAGAGCGAGCGCCCCCCGCGCGCAAGGTAGGATAGAAGGAGCGCGACGCCGGCCGGCGCGTCCCGCGTGTGGTGGATGCCGGGATGGATGACGCCGCCATTCCCCTCCCCACCGATCGGGCTGTCGACCTCCAGCATTCCCAGCGCGACGTTGACCTCGCCGACCTTCGTCCGCTTGACGGACACGCCGTGGCGCTCGGCCACCCGGTCGACCACCTGGCTCGTGGACAGGTTCGTGACCAGGGTCCCGGGCCTGAGGCCCAGTACGTAGTCGGCGACGAGTGCCAGCGTGAGGTCCTCGCCGAGCGCCTCGCCGCGGTCGTCGACCAGCGCCAGCCGGTCGCCGTCGGGGTCGATGGCGAAGCCGAGGTCCGCCCCGGACTCCCGGACGCGGCCGCAGAGCTCGGAGAGGTTGGCCGCGGTGGGCTCCGGATCGCGGGGAAAGCGGCCCGTCGGTTCGAGGTGGAGCCCGTCGAACTCGACGCCGAGCGCCGAGAGGAGCGGCGCGGTGGGGATCGCCCCCGCGCCCGCGCAGGTGTCGAGGACGACCCGGAAGCCCCGCGCCCGGATCGCGTCGACCTGGACGAGCGGGTCGTCGAGGATCCGCTGGACGTGCCGGGCGGTGGCGTCCTCGCGCGCGTCCCGGCCGCCGGCGCCGTCCCATGCCGCGCGCGGGATCCGGGCCTCGGCGACCATCGACAGCACGTCGGCCCCTTCGTCGGGGGTCAGGAACATGCCCCGATGGGACGCCAGCTTGAGCGCGTTCCATGGCGCCGGATTGTGGCTCGCCGTCAGCGCGATCCCGCCGGCGGCGCGCTCGTCCTCCACGGCCAGCAGGATCGTCGGTGTGCACGCCATACCGACGTCGAGGACGTCGCAGCCGACGCTCCTGAGCCCCGCCTCGGCGGCGGCCGAGAGGAAGGGCCCGCTGACGCGCGCGTCGCGTCCGAGCACCATGGTGCGGCGTCCCGTGCGGGCGGCGGCTGCAGCCCCGTGCGCCGCCGCATACGTCGCCACGACTTCGGGCGTGAGCGACTCCCCCACGATCCCGCGAATTCCCGAGACGCTGATGACGAGACCGCTCATCGGGCGCGAATCTATGCGATCCCGGAAGGCCGCACCCGGCGGCGGCCTTTCCCCGCGCCATCGGCGGGCACACTTTGGGAACCATGGCCTGGGAGGGTCTCGACGGGATCGGCGGCCGGCGGATGGCGCCGGGCATCTGGCGCTGGGTCGCGTACCATCCGGAGTGGGAGCAGGACGTGGCGTGCGCCGTGATCGATTCCCGCGCGGGGTTCGTCCTCGTGGATCCGCTCCTTCCCTCCGGACCCAAGGGCACGGCCGCGATTCGCGGGCTCGAGGCCCGCGGCGAGCCCCCGGCGATCGTCCTGACGGTCTTCTACCACCAGCGGAGCGCCAGCGCCATCATGGCCCGCATTCCGGGCACGACCCTGTGGGTGGAGGAGACCGGCGTCGACAACGTGGAGGCGACGGTGACCCACCCCTTCCGGGCGGGCGATTCGCTCCCCGGCGGGCTCGTGGCCCACGCCACTGCGCGACCGGACGAGGTCGTGCTCTGGGACCCCGGCTCGCGGTCCCTGATCGTCGGCGACGTCCTCCTCGGCCAGGGCGAGCACGGCATAGAGATGTGTCCGGACAGCTGGCTGCCGGACGGCGTGACCGGACGCGACCTCGCCCTCTCGCTCGGCCCGCTCCTCGACCTTCCCCTCGAGCGCGTCCTCCCCGGCCACGGCGAGGCCCTCGTCGAGAACGCGCGCCCGGCGCTCAAGCGGGTTCTGGAAGCGAAGCGCTGACCTGTCGGCCCCGTCGGCCGCCCCGAGGCCTGCGTGGCGCTACGCGACTCGCTCCAGGAACGCGAGCAGCACCAGCTCTTCCTCGCTCAGCCCATCCAGCTCGGCGCCGTCCGCTGCGGCCGGACCTTCCACGAGCTCGACGAGCGTGCCGTCCAGGTAGCGCTCGAATACCTCCGGGTGGATGTAGCACGCCTTGCAGATGGCGGGCGTGTTCCCCAGCCGCTCGGCCACGATCGCGGCGCACTCGTTGATCCGCGCCCGACCCTCGCGATCGTCCGCGCAGGGCTCGCAGTCGAGCAGCGCCGCCACGGCGTGCAGGGTACCCGCCCACGTGCGGAAGTCCTTGGCCGTGAACTCCTCGCCGCTGATCTCCCTCAGGTAGTCGTTCACCTCTCCCGAGTCGACCGCCCGCTTGTCGCCCCCTTCGTCGTAGTACTGGAAGAGCTCGTAGCCTGGCACGTCCCGGCACTGCCGGACGATCCGCGCGAGCCGGCGATCCCGTACGTCCACCACGTGGAGCTTGCCGCCCTTCCCGCGGAATTCGAAGCGGATCGTCGGTCCGACGATCTCCACGTGCCGGTCACGCATCGTGGTCAGCCCGTACGACTCGTTGTCTCGCGCGTATTCCGGGTTGCCGACCCGGATGAGCGACAGCTCGAGGAGCCGCACGACCGTGGCCAGCACCTTCTCGCGGGGCAGCTCGTCGAGACCCAGGTGCTCGTCCACGCGTGCGCGGATGCGCGACAGCGACCGTCCGAACGGGACCAGGCGCGCGTACTTGGCCTCGTCGCGGATCGCCCGCCAGTCGGGGTGGTAGCGATACTGCTTACGGCCCTCGGAGTCCCGCCCGGTCGCCAGCAAGTGGGAATCCGGCCACGGGCTGATCCACACATCGGTCCAGGCGGGAGGAATCGCGAGCCGGTTCAGCCGATCGCGTTCCCCGGGGTCCTCGATGCGCCGGCCGCGCGGGTCGTAGTAGCTCCAACCCTTGCCGCGCCGCTTGCGGGCGATGCCCGGACTGTCGTCGAGCACGTAGCGCAGGCCCGCGGCACGTGCCGCCTGCGCTGCATCCAGCCCGGAGGAATTGGTCGACTCGGCCATACCTCGTGCGCGGGAAATCCGAGAAGGCGATCTTCGAGGCCGCCATGGATACCTCCTCCCGCCCCTCGCTGCCACGTCGCGCTCCGCCCCCGGATTCGGTCGCGGACGTCGCGTGTCGCCTCTCCTCAGATGGGGGGCGAACGTTTCCGTGAGACGGACGATGCGACAGCGGTTGGCGGGTTCGCTGCGCCTCACACGCGCGCTGCGGCTGGTGTGGGAGGGCTCGCGGGTCCTGACCGTCGTCAGCTTCCTGCTCGTCCTGCTCCAGGCTCTCCTCCCGCTCGCGGTCCTGTATCTGACCAAGCTCGTCATCGACGCGCTCTACGCCGTCGCGCAGGGCGGGGACATCGCGTTCTCGCACATACTCATGCTCCTCGGACTCGCCGCGGGCGCCGGCCTGCTCGGGAGCCTCCTCGGCGTGATCTCGGGCCTCGTGGCGGAAGACCACTCGAACCGCGTGACCGATCGCGTGCTGACGACGCTGAACCGCAAGTCCGTGGAAATGGACTTGAGGTACTACGAGGACGCCACATTCCACGACTCGCTCCATCGCGCTCAGCGCGACGCGCCCTACCGCCCCACGGCGGTGCTCAACAACATGCTGCGGCTGACCCAGGCGGGTCTGTTGATCGTCGGCATCGTGGGTCTGCTCGTGACCATCCACTGGCTGCTCGCGGTCTTCCTGTTCCTGGCGGTCCTCCCCTCCGTCCTGGTCCGGGTTCGACATGCCGATCGCTACTACAAGTGGCAAAAGCGGACGTCCCAGCTCGACCGCCAGGTCGGTTACCTGAGCTATCTCCTGCTCCAGCCTCCGACGGCCAAGGAAGTGCGACTCTTTGGACTGGGTGAGGTGCTGGCGGACCGGTATCAGGAACTTCTTAGGCGCCTGCGCCGCGAGAGCTTCGACCTGTCGAAGACGCGGGGAGGGGGCGACGCGATCGCGCAGACCGTGGCCGCCGTGGTCGTGTTCGGGGCCTTCGTGTACATCGCCTGGCGGACATACCAGGGCGATCTCAGCATCGGCGATCTGGTGATGTACTTCGGCGCCGTCCAGCGTGGACAGAGCGCCGCCCAAGGCCTGTTCTCGGCCCTGGCCGGACTCTACGAGGACAACCTGTTCCTGACGACGCTGGAAGAGTTCATGGCGGTCGAGCCCGAGATCACCGCTCCGCCCGACCCCGAGCCGGTTCCCGATCCCATCCGCCAGGGGATCGTGTTCGAAGACGTTTCCTTCCATTACCCCGGGAGCTCACGACCGCTGCTGGCGGGAATCGACCTCGAGGTCCGGCCGGGCGAGGTCATCGCCCTGGTGGGGGCGAACGGCGCCGGAAAGACGACGATCGTCAAGCTCCTGTGCAGGCTGTACGATCCGGATGCGGGACGGATCACCGTGGACGGGATCGACCTGCGGCGGTTCGATCCGGTCGAGCTCCGCAGAGAGATCTCGGTCGTCTTCCAGGACTTCGTGCACTTCTTCCTGCCCGCGCGCGACAACATCTGGTTCGGGGACGTCCGCCTGCCGCGGGAAGGCGATGGCGTCGTGGACGCGGCCGGTACCTCGGGCGCGGATTCATTCCTGCGCGAGATGCGCTACGGCTACGACACCGTGCTCGGTCCCCTGTTCAGCGAGGGCGAGGAGCTGAGCATCGGACAATGGCAGAAGGTGGCGACCGCCCGGGCCTTCTTCCGCGACGCGCAGCTCCTCGTCGTCGACGAGCCGACGAGCGCGCTGGACGCGCTCGCCGAGGCGGAGCTGTTCGAGAAGCTGCGGGACCTCGTCCAGGGGCGGTCCACGGTACTGATCAGCCATCGTTTCTCGACCGTGCGGATGGCCGATCGGATCTACGTGATCGATGAGGGGAAGATCCTGGAGAGCGGCTCGCACGAAGAGCTCATGCTGCAAGGCGGCAAGTACGCGTCGCTTTTCCGCTTGCAGGCGGCACCATACCACTAGGTCGGCGACGCTCGCCCGCTCGAGCAATGGCTGGATCTAGCCGATCAGGGCCGTCGCCAGGCCCAGGAAGATCCCCATGCTGGCCACGTCGGTGGCCGTGGTCAGGAAGATGCTGGACGCGGTGGCCGGGTCGGCGCCGAGCCGCTTCAGGGTCATCGGGATCAACGCCCCGGACAGGCCGCTGATTATGCAGCTGCACGTCATCGCGATGGCGACGATCGCTCCGAGCACCAGGGCGTCCGGGTTTCCTTGCGAGCGCGCGAAGAAGTACATGCCCGCTCCCGCCGTCACTCCCACCAGGCTGCCGTTCAGGAAGCCCAGCAGCGCTTCCTTGGCCACGAGCATCCTCTCGCGGCCCGACCGCAGCTCCCCAAGCGTCATCCCGCGCAACGTCACTGCCAGCGCCTGGCATCCCGTGTTGCCCGACTGCCCGGCGAGAACCGGGAGGAAGACCGCGAGCACGACGATCTGATCGATCGTGTCCTGAAAGACGCCGACGACCGCCGCGGCGACGAACGCGGTCAGTAGATTCAGCTGGAGCCACGGATGCCGGAACTTCAAGCTCCGCGGCCACGGAGTCGATAGCCGCTCTTCCTTCTCGACGCCGACCATGCTACCGGCCTGAGCGCTGATCTCGATCGCCTGGGCTTCGAACAGGGTCTGGCCGCGAACGAGTCCCACCAGACGGCCGTCGGGCTCGCAAACGGGATACACCGGGAAATGGCGGTTCAGCACCGAGCGCATGGCGTCGGTGAGCTTCATGTCCGGGGTCAGGAAGAACGGGTCGCGCAGCATGATCTCCTCGAGCCGTTGCGACCGATCGCCGAGGAGCATCTCCCGCATCACCACTACGCCCACGAGCCGGCCGAGGTGATTCGTAACGTAGACATACGTGATGAAGTGGCGCTTCACGAGCTTGCGCAGCTCGTCCACCGCTTCGCCGATCGTCGAATCGGGGTGGAGGACGCCGAGTGGCGGATCCATTAGGCTCCCGATCGTGTTCTCGGGATACTCCAGGTTCCGGCGCCACTGGTCCCTCAGGTCGGAGTGCGCAGCATCGAGCACCTCGGCGCGGCGTGCGTCCGGCGTGGCGTTGAGCACGCCCCAACGAACGCTGGGGTTGACCTGCTCCAGGGCTTCCGCAACCACTTCGACGGGCTGCGATTCCAGCAGCCTGACGGCTTCGACCGGATCGCGACGGGTGATCCGCTCGGCGAGATGAGCCGGCGCATTCATCAGCGGGGCTTCGGCTACGGATCTCATGCTCTCGGGCTCCTGTCCCAGGCTCCCAACGAGGTCATCGGCGGGCCCTCCTGCGTTTGCATTGCTCGATGGCGGACGGCGCGGGTCGCCCTATAATGGCCGTCGGTGCCTTCGCGGGCTAGCGGTGGGCTTGTTCCTCCGGACGATCCCCGCCTAAGCGCGCGCACGCTGCGGTGGAGCCACCGAGCGGATTCGAACCGCTGACCTGCTCATTACGAGTGAGCTGCTCTACCAGCTGAGCTACGGTGGCTCTCAGAGGCCTGCGGAGCCAAGGCGTGGTGCCTGGGGACGGAATCGAACCGCCGACACGGGGATTTTCAGTCCCCTGCTCTACCATCTGAGCTACCCAGGCGAAGAACGCGAAAATTAGACGCCCCCGAGGGGATCGTCAATCGCGTATCTTGACCCGCATGGCCGCCCCGCGCGCTATTCCCACCAACAGTAGCGGAGACCTCGATCCCATCCTTCGCGCCTGCGCCGGAGCCTTGCTCGGCGCGCTACCTCTGCTCTATACGATGGAGATGTGGTGGTACGGGCGGGCGGTATCCGAAACGACGGTTCTGGGGTTGCTGGCGGTCGCCGGCGTCGTCGTCGTCCTGTCCATTCTGTTCGGCGGATTCCGGCGCGGCCGCGAGACCAATCTCGGAATCGATACGTTGATCGTCTTCGGAATCGGGATCACGATCTCCGCGGTCACCCTCGTGGTCGTCGGACGGATCCATCCCGGCCAGGTGCCGCTGAGTGCCGCCGCTCGGATGGTCGCGCTGGAAGCCATTCCCTGCGCGATCGGCGCGGCGCTCGCGATGACGCAGTTCCGTCCCCGAGACGGCGACACCAAGAACGTGGACCGGCGCATCGGCCGGCTCTCCCAGGACCGGCAGAAGGTCCTGGCGACAGTCGTCGGCGCGGTGTTCTTCGCCTTCAACGTGGCGCCCACCGACGAGCCGCGCCTGATGGCCATGGAAGCCGAGCCCGTTCATTTCCCGTTGATCGTCCTGTTCTCGCTGCTCGTGTCGTACGTCATCGTATTCGAGGCTGATTTCGCGGAGCGGCCGAAGGGGTACACGACGGGCACCCTCGGAAACCCGTTCGCCGAAACGCTGGTCAGTTACGTCCTCTCACTCGGAGTTTCCTACGGGTTCCTGGCGGGGTTCGGACACCTGACCCCGGAGACGCCCTTCTACACGCAGATCACCACTACCGTGATGCTGGGCTACGTGACGACGATCGGCGGATCCGCGGGCCGGGTTCTGGTGGCGGGATGAAAATGGAAGACCCCCGATGACCCCTTCCACACCGGAGAAAGCAAAGAGAGAGCGGCCCTCCCATCTCAGCCGGAACGTCGCGTTCGCGAGCGCGATCGTCATCGCCCTGCTGGTGGGCTATCTCACGCTGGAGGCCTTCCGGGACGGGTCGCCGGCCGTCATCACGTTCGAGATCGTCGCCGAGGAGGGTTGGACGGAGGGGTCCTCGGCCTACGTGCCGATCGACGTGCGCAACGCGGGCGGCCGAACGGCTGCCGCAATCGGGGTCGAAACGAGATTCGAGGTGGCGGGTGCGGAGCCCATCGTCACGCGCACGATCATCGACTTCCTCGCCGGGGGCGAGCTCCGACGCTTCTACGCGGTCGGGCCGGTCGGCGATCCGCCGTCCGTGCGGCTGATCGGCTTCCAGGAGCCGTGAGATCGGCTGAAGCTGTGTTCCCCGGGGCGAACCTTGCAAGAACGACTGCTGTCAGGGTATGCTGTTTCTTTTCACCCGATTCCCGAAACCAGACCGGTTCCGCGGCGGGGTCACGCCGTTGCGCCGGACCCCCCCAACGCAGGAGGACTGCGTGTCCAGACTCCACACGATGTTCTGTGCCTTGATTGCCCTTGCGGCGCTCGCGTTTCCCGGCGCGGCGCTGGCCCAGGAGGCGGAGGAGCCGGATCCCCCCGTGCTCCGTCTGTCCTTCTTCATGTGCAACCTGAGCGGCGACAACGGCGACGCGATCGAGCAGGAGATGGAACGTGACCTGCCGGTATGGAACGCGCTGGTCGACGAAGGGATGATCGAGTCGTACGGATACTTCTTCCACTGGTGGGCGGACGAGTGGAACGTGGGCATCTACACGATCGCTCCGACGATCCAGGCGATCGTGGATGCCAGCGCCGAAGCCGATGATCGCTTGACCGCGCTGAATGGGGAGAATGCTCCCTCGGCCATGGGGGACTATTGTCCGCATCACCGCGACGGCTTCTACACCATGGGCCCGAGCACCGATATGGACGAAGCGGAGACAGCCGCCGGCGGTCGCTGAATTCGCTGGCTAGCTACCGCTCTGCGGGTTGACGAAGATCGCGTGCGGGGCGGCGTGTTCCCTGCCGCCCCTAGCGCTCGAAGTACGGCGCCAGCACCTCGTTGAAGACTCCTACAGGCTGCGCGCCCAGGACCTCGTTCCCGTTCACCAGGAAGTACGGGGTTCCACCGACCCCGACGCGGGCCCCTTCGGCCTGATCGGCGGCCACCTCGCTGGCGGTTTCCCGGTTCGCGAGACACTGCGAGTAGCTCGCTTCGTCCAGACCGATCTCGGAGGCCGCGTCCGCGACGATCCCGTCCGGCAACCGCTCCTGATTGGCGAACACGTAGTCGGCGTACTCCCAGAACTTCCCCTGCCGCAGGGCGCACTCCCCGCCGATTGCCGCCTCCTCCGCCTGCGGGTGTCCAGCCGGAAAGAAGCGGTTGACGAAGACCCACCGCACCTGGTCGCCGTACAGGCTCGTCAACGCCGGGAAGATCTGCTCGTGGAACGTCTTGCAGTGCGGGCACTGGAAATCGCTGAACTCGACGATCGTCACCACGGCGTCCGCGCTTCCTCTCCGTGGATCGTTGGAGATGTTGACCCCGCTCGGCTCGTCGGGCCCGGCGGAGGCGAGGCTGTCCGGCGGGACGTTCTCCAGCGTGGCTGCCGCTTCCACAGTCGGGCCTTCGGCGGCCAGTGGCTGGGGACCGTCGGCGTCCGCCGCCGTGTCCACCTCCGCGCCGTTCTCGCCGGACGAGCGAGCGACTAGCCAGGCGACGAGCGCCACGGCGACGAGGACACCCAGGATGATCACCCAGCGACTCCAGGGCGAAGGAGGCGGGGCGGTGGGACGTTTGCCTTGGGCCATCGGATTGCGATCCTTTCGTGGATGGTCAGCAGCTCGCGGCCAGCACGCCGATCTCCGACGCGAAGGCGTCGAGCCGATCGAACACTTGCGCGGGCTCGGTCATCTGCATCAGATCCGCCCGCACGGCGCTCGCCAGCGGCAACTCCCTGAGGTAGCCCTTGTAGTGCTTGCGGAACTCGATCACCCCGCGCGGCAGACCCTTGAGCTCGATCGAGAGGTGCAGGTGCTGGATGCACGCCGCCAGCTTCTCCTCGGGCTCGACCTCCGGGACCCGGCCGGTGTCGCGGTACGCCTTGGCCTGCCGGAAGATCCAGGGGTTGGCCATCGCGCCCCTGCCGATCATCACGCCGTCGACGGCATACTCCTCGAACATCCGGATCGCGGTCACGGGGTCCTTGACGTCTCCGTTGCCGAAGACCGGGATCGACACGGCCTCCTTCGCGCGGCGGATCCAGCGCCAGTCCGCTTCGCCCTTCCGCTGCTGCGCCCTGGTTCGCCCGTGCACCGTCAGCGCCCTCGCGCCGAGACGCTCGAAGAGCCGCGCGTTCTCGACGATCCGGATCGAGTCCTGGTCCCAGCCGAGCCTGGTCTTCACCGTCACCGGCAGCTCCACGGCCTCGACGATGCCCGCCACGATGGCCGCCATCTTGTCCGGGTCCCGCAGAAGGCCGGCTCCCGCCCCGCTGCACGAGGCGACGCTTTTGGTCGGGCACCCGATGTTGATGTCGATCAGATCCGGCCCGGCCTGCGCGGCGATCCGCGCGGCCTCGACCATCACGTCGACCTGGGAGCCGTAGATCTGGATCCCGACCGGCCGCTCCCCCTCCGCGAGACGCAGCTTCTCCAGACAGACCCTGACGTCACGGATCAGCCCCTCGGAAGAGATGAACTCGGTGTAGACGACGTCGGCTCCCAGCCTCCGGCACATGAGCCGGAACGACTGGTCCGAGACGTCCTCCATCGGCGCCAGAAGAAGGGGCCGGTCGAGTGTGAGGGTTCCGATCGTGAACATGGACGCGGCAATCTGTCGCTCGCCGGATCGCCGCGTCAAACGCCCGCCTGCGTGCGGGACCGGCCCGTATCCGCGCGCGCGGGCCAGCGGCCGGCGCCTTCGCGGAAGCCGGCGATCTCCATCGATTGCCGTCCCGGACTCCAGCGGAGCTGTGGCGCGGCGGCGTCGACGATGCGGCTCAGGGTGTCGGGAGCGATCGGGACACCTCCCGGAAGGGCGAGTAGCCGGCGGTCCACCAGATCGTCGAGGGTTTCCACCATCTCGCGGGCCGCGCGCTCGACCTCCGACGGGGTATACGGAAAGTCCTCGCCGAGCGGCTGGGCGCTCGTGGGGTCGTCGCGCCAGCGGGCGAACACCTCGTTGGCGTCGGGCCCGAACAGGGTCCGCGCGCGCGCGACCGCTTCCGGATCGCTTCCCGGCGCGGGCCCCTCACCGCCGATCCCGGCCGGGACGAGGGGAAGGCGGGCGGTGACGCAGGGACCGCAGTCGAAGCCCGCGTCCTCGACGAGCCGGTCGACGGCCTCCTCGGCCATGGCGCGGTAGGTCGTCAGCTTCCCCCCCGCCACCGTGACCAGGCGCGGCGCGGTCCGCTCGATGACGTCGTCGCGGGAGATGGCGCCCAGATCCTTTCGCCGGCTCGCGCGGACGAGCGGCCTCCATCCGGCCCATGCTCCCACGACGTCGCCCGCGTCGATGGGGCGCGCGAGCGCGTCCGCGGTCGCCTCGACCAGGTAACTGACGTCCCGGTCCGGGGCCGACAGATCGCTCACGTCTCCTCCCACGTCGTTGTCCGTGGTGCCGATGTACGTCCAGTCGCCCTCCGGAACCGCGAAGTAGAGGCGGCCATCCCGCGCGAAGAGGGCGGTCGGATCGCGCAGCGGCAGCCGGCTGCGGCGCACGACGCAGTGGACTCCGCGGGTCGGCGAGAGGAGCGGCTCGCGCATTGGCGCGACGCGGCGCCGCAGGCGATCGGTCCAGGGGCCGACGGCGGCCACGCAGGACCGCGCACGGAGCGTGAACGCCTCCCCCGAACGGCGGTCATGGACCTCCGCGGCCCACCCGCAGCGCCAGCCCTCGAGATCCTCGACAGAGCAGTAGCTGGCCGCGACGGCCCCCGCCCGGCGCGCGTCCGCGACGGTCTCGATCACGAGCCGCGCATCGAGAACGCGCGCGTCCCAGTACAGGCCCGCGCCCCGCAAGCCACTGGGCGACAACTCCGGCTCGCGCTCGAGCGTCGCTTCGGCGCCCAGGACGCGATGCCGACCGAGGCGGCGCGTCCCGGCGAGCGCGTCGTAGAGCCAGAGGCCGGCTCCGAGCTCCCACGACGGTCTCGAGCGGCCGGCGTACACAGGCAGGAGAAACTGCGCGGCGCGGGTCAGGTGCGGAGCGATCGCGAGCAGCACCGCGCGCTCGGCGAGCGCCGTTCGCACCAGACCGAAGTCCATCTGTTCCAGATACCGCAGCCCGCCGTGCGCGAGCTTGGTGGTGCGCGAGGAGGTGCCGGCGGCCCAGTCGCCCGCATCCACCACAGCTACGGTCAGCCCTCGCAGCGCCGCGTCCCGCGCGACGCCGGCGCCCGTGATTCCGCCACCCACGACCAACACGTCGAACGTCTCGTCGCGGAGGCGCTCGACAGCGGCGGAGCGGTCCCAGGCCTTCGTGCGCGCTACGGCCGTCATCACCTCAGTCTCCGTCCGTGCATCGCGGCGGGCAACCGGCTATCTTCGCCCGCGGTTTGATCTTCGGTCGCGCGGCTCGTGCCGCGCGTTTCGTTTTCGTACGGGGAAGAAGATGCTCGAAGAGTTGCGATCCCGGCTTCAATCCCAGATAGAGGAGTTCGATCGCGAGCTGCGGGTCGAGCTCCCCAAGCGGATCGCGACCGCGGTGGCGATGGGCGATTTGCGCGAGAACGCAGAGTACACGACCGCACTGGAGCGCCAGGAGTTCGTTCGCGCCCGCTTGTCCCAGCTGACCCGCCGTCAGAGCGAGCTATCCGGCATCAACCTGCGGGATGTCCCGCGCGACGTGGTGGGGTTCGGCTCCCGGGTCGCTCTGGCCGACGATGACGGTGGGAAGATGACGCTGCGGATCGTGTTCCCCGAGTTCGTCGAGCTCGACGACGAGATGATCTCCATAGCCTCACCCCTCGGGCGCGCTCTGCTCGGCGCGCGGCCGGGACAGAAGGTGAACCTTCAGGCGCCGGGCGGGAAACGTTCCTACATGGTTCTCGAGATCGTCACCCTGCACGGCGAGACACTGACTTACGAGAAGGGATCCTGATGACCGACGTGACGTGCATCCGCTGCGGGCAGACCCGCGCTGGCCTGGATCGGCCTCCGTATCCGGACGCGATGGGACGCGAGATCGCCGAGAAGGTCTGCGCGAACTGCTGGGAGGAGTGCAAACGGATGCAGGTCATGGTGATCAACGAGTATCGGCTCGACCTCTCCGACACCCGCGCGCAGGAGATCCTGGAGAAGTCGATCAGGGACTTCCTGGGGATCGAGGCGGAGTGAGCTCCGACACGACGGCTTCGGCCTCGCCCCCGATCCGCCGGGCGATGGCCTCGATCGCGCCCCCCGCTCCCAGGCGATAGGCGGCGACCAGCCGCTCCCGGCTCCAGCCGAGCGCCGTTCCCGTGCCGGCGGCGATCGGTTCCTCTTCCGTCCATCGCTCGGCCAGCTCCGGCGCTCCCACGACCGTGACGGCGAGATCGAACAGCCGCGTGTCGTACCTGGACGCACGCCGGTAGACCTTCCGCTCTCCGGTCATGTTCTCCCCAGCCGTGCGCCCCTGGTGCTGGGCATGGAGCCAGTGCTCGACGTGGTGCCGACAACCGAACACGGGGTCGTCGAAGGCCCCGACGTCGCCGGCGGCCCACAGTCCCGGCGCTTCGGTCTCGAGCCACCGATCCACCCGCACCCCACGGCCGGGCTCCAGCAGGTTCGTGTCGGCGAGGAACTCGACGTTGTAGCGAACGCCCACGCCCGCCGCGACGAGCGGCGCCCGAAGGAGCTCTCCGTCGCCACACTCGACCACCAGCTGACTCCCCGCGGCCTGGATCGCGACGACGATCCCCCCCAGCCGTAGCTCCACGCCACGGGCCCGGAGCGCCTCGCCCACGGCGCGCCCCACGGACTCCGGCGCGATGTGCCCCCACAGCCACCGTTCCCGCGCGACGAGCGTCACGGGAAGGCCGCGGAGGGACAGGGCGCACGCGATCTCGGCGCCGATCAGGCCGCCGCCGATCACGACCGCGCGATCCGCCCCGCGGGCGTGTTCGCGCAGCGCGACCGCGTCCTCGATCGTGCGCAGCGTGTGGACCCCCGGCAGGTCGAATCCCGGCACCGGGAGCTCGAGCGGACGCGACCCGGTCGCGATCAGGCACTTTCCGTACGCGATCTTCTCCCCACTCGCCAGCTCGACCGATCGCGCTTCGGGATCGAGCCGCTCGATCCGCTCCTGGGTTCTCAGCTCGATGGACTGCGCGTGGAAGGAGCCGGGCGGAAGGACCACCGCCCTCTCGGGCGGGAGATCGTCGGACGTCAGGAACTCCTTGGATAGCAGGATCCGGTTGGTGAAGGGAACCCGCTCATCGGTGAGGAGGATCACGCGCCCCTGCCGATCGCGACGGCGGATCGTCTGGGCGGCGCGGCATCCCGCCGGGCCCGCGCCCAGGATCAGGTAATCGGCACCGTTCACCCCCGCGCCCGCGCGGGGCTCAGCGCGCGCGCAGCGCGGCCACGATCTCCCCTTGTTCCGGGAATCTGCCGCTCCTCTTCTTCGAATGGATCAGCTGGCCATCCACGACGACCTCGAATACGCCGCCGCCGCTCGGGATCATCTCGATCTCGACGCCGTCCAGCTTCGCTTCCAGCTCGGCGGCCAGACCGGCCGCCTTCGGTTCGTAGTTTCAAACCGTGCAGTATTCGATCGTGACTTTCATACGCTTCATCTCCAGTCGCACGGGCAGAGCCCGAAGAACCGGTCCTCCCGCGCCCGGCGGTATGCCTCCTCGAGATCCGCACCGCGCCGTCGAAAACGCAGGATGTCGCGCACCTTGTGGAGATCGTTCTCGCTCCACCACCGGGGATCGCTGCCCCCCGAGAGCCGGTCCGGGCTCACGTAGCCCGCGCTCTCGATCGCGTCCAGAACCTCGACGCTCAGGCCTGTGACGCGGCGGATCAGCTCGTCTGTGCGCACTCGGTTCGACGCTACGCGTCCCGCGCGGGCGCGTCAACCGAGCGGCCGCTAGGTTTGGCATCGATGGAGTCCGACCATTCCGGCCTAGACATTCTGTTCCGGCTCCTGGCCGTCCTCCTTCTCGTGGCCGCGAACGGCTTCTTCGTGGCCAGCGAGTTCGCGCTCGTGACGGTCCGCCGAACCCGGATCGACGAGCTCGTCCAGCAAGGCCACACGCTGGCCAAGGCCGTCAAGCGCGCACTCGAAGACATCGACGCCTATATCGCGGCGGCACAGCTCGGCATCACGATGGCCTCACTCGGCCTCGGTTGGATCGGGGAGCCCGCTCTGGCTGCCCTCATCGAACCGCTCCTGGGATGGCTTCCCGGCGACTCCCTGGCAACGATCAGCGCGCACACGATCTCGATCATCATCGCATTCACGATCATCACCGCGCTTCATATCGTCCTGGGTGAGCAGGCTCCGAAGACTATGGCGATTCAGCGTTCAGAGCGGGCCGCGCTGTTCGTCGCGCTGCCTACGAAATGGTTCCTGACGCTGTTCAAGCCGTTCATCTGGGTGCTCAACACGGCCTCGTTGATGGTCGTCCGGGCCTTCGGGTTCGCCGGAACGACCGCCAGCCACCACGTGCCACACACCGAGGAAGAGCTGAAGATGATCGTCAGCGCCAGCACCGCCGCCGGGGTCCTGGCGCCAGAAGAAGAGGAAATGATCCACAACATCTTCGAGCTCGCGGACCTGACGGCCAATCAGGTGATGATCCCGCGCACCGAGATCGTCGGCCTTCGGCTGTCGGCGCCGCGCGATGATATCGAGGCGACGCTTCGCCAGCACGGGTTCACGCGATACCCGGTCTACGACGGCTCGCTCGACTCGATCGTCGGGATCGTGAACGTGAAGGAGCTCCTGTCCATGCTCGACGGGCGGCAGGCCTTCGACCTACGCCACGCCATGCAGAATCCGGTCGTACTGCCGGAGTCGGTCCGCGTGTTCCAGTTGCTCGCGGCCATGCAGGCCCAGAAGCGTCACGTGGTCGTGCTGATCGACGAATTCGGCGGCACGGCCGGGATCGTCACTCTGCGCGACGTGCTGGAGCGGATCGTGGGAGACGTGCGGAGCGAGAAGGATCCAGGCTGGCCCGACATCGAGCGGATCTCCGACCGCGAAGCGCTGATCGACGGGCTGCTGCTCATCCAGGACGTGAACGAGGAGTTCAGGCTGGAGCTGGACGAGGAGGAGTACCACACGATCGGCGGTTACGTATTCGGCGCCCTCGGCCGGCGGCCCGAGGTCGGAGACGTAATCGAGGCACAGGGATGCCGGCTGGTCGTCGAGGCGCTCGACGGCATGCGCGTCAGTCGGCTCCGCATCGGGCTGGAGCAGCCGGCACCCACCGCCGACACCGCGGACTAGCGCAGCGCCCCTCCCCGGAATGCCTCTCGTCGTGTTCCTGCGCGGTGTCAACGTCGGCGGGCGCAGGAGGCTTCGCCCCAGCGTTCTGGCGAAGGACCTCGCCGATCATGACGTGGTCAACGTGGGGGCCGCCGGCACATTCGTCGTTCGGAAGCCCGGACCGCGATCGGCGTTTCGTGCCGAATTGCTCCGCAGGCTGCCGTTCGAGGCGGAGGTCGTGATCTGCGAGGGTCGCGACATCGTCCGCCTGGAGACGGAGAATCCGTTCGGGACGAAGCCCGCTCCCCCCGATCGCGTGCGGTTCCTGAGCATCCTGTCGAAGCCCGGCCGCGCGCGGCCTCGCGTTCCGATCGAGATCCCGTCGGGCGAGGAGTGGTTCGTGCGGGTGATCGCCAGGCGGGGCCGGTTCGTCTTCGGAGAGTACCGGCGTCACATGATGACGATCGGCTACCTCGGACGGATCGACGAGATCTTCGGCGGGCCGGCCACCACGCGCAGCTGGTCCACCGTTCGTTCGATCGTGCGGATCCTGCAGGAACCTGGGTGAGCCGAACCGCGCCGCTTTTCGGCCCTCACGAACCCGTGTAGCGGAAGACGAACAGGCCGCGATTCATGTCGCTGGCGACGATCCGGCCGTCGGCCGTCCAGTCCACCCCCCACACGCCTTCGTACAGGAACCCTCCCTTCTCGTGGGACGGCGCCAGCGACCCCGGCCACGACGCCTCGACGTCGGCCGCGGCGCCGGGATGCGTGTCGTAGAAGCCGAGCAGCCGCGGGCGCAGCGGATCGGATACGTCGACGACCTCGACCCCGTGCTTGTAATGGGACAGATAGGCGAAGCGCCCGTCGCGCACGTGGAAGTGGTGCGGGATCGTCCCCAGGCGCGGCTGGTAGGTGCCTACGAGAACGGGCCGCGAGACGTCGGATACGTCGAATATCCGGATCGGCGCGTTCACGATCTCGTCGGTGACGTAGAGGATCCTGCCGTCGCCCGTCAGCCAGGACGAGTGGGTGAGGACAGCGTCGGGATAGTGGACGCGCGCCAGGACGGCCGGATGCGCGGGATCGGCGACCCCGGCCACGACCAGCTCCGCCTCCTGATCGCCGTGAAGCCCCATGTACGAGCCGAACAGGAACCCGTCGCGGACGTGGATGTCGTGCGCGGTGGCGTTCCGGGCACGGATGGTCGACAGCGCGACCGGACCCGACGGGTCCGAAACGTCGTAGAGATGGATGGCGTCGGTCACCTGAGAGGCGAGCGCGAGGAGCGAGCCGTCGAGCCACACCGTGTGCGCGACGCCGGTCTCGGCCGTCGGCACGCCGCCCAGCACGCGGGGGTCGCTGGGGTCGGTCACGTCCAGCGCGGTGACCGAGAAGGGGTAGGTGCTGGTCTCGTTCGTGATGTACGCCACACCGTCATCGACGACGAGATCCTGCGTGAACATGTCGGGGGCGGTGAAGCGGCCGACCTCGCGAACCCCGCCGTCCAGGTCGACGATCGAGATGCCGCCCGCATGCCGCCGTGCGACGAACGCGTGTCCGTTCGACACCCATACGTCGCCGACCGATTCCTCGGCATAGGACACCATCCCCTCGAGGACCATGTTCCAGGACTCGCGGTAGCGCACCGTCACCTGAGCGGTGTCGCGCGCGGCTACAACGCCCCCGGAGACGACGCGGGCCTCGACGATGGTCGTGCCCGGCCTCAGCGGCGCGGTCGTCGTCTCGGCGCCGCGGCCGAGTTCGACCGGCTGCCCCAGGTACTGGTCGCTCAGCGATCGCCATTCGACTTCTGCGGGCTCGCCGTCGATCTCGGCTCTCAGGACCTCGCTCGCCCCCCAGTCGACGGTGCGGCCGTCCCAGACGATCGCGAGCACCCCGGAAGGATTCCCGTCGTCGGGATCGCCCGGCGCGGCGGGGCCACCGCCGTCGCAGGCGAGCGCGAGGACGCCGAGCCAGAGAACGCCGAACAGCGGGAGTTTCGGTGTCGTCATTCCCTTGAAACCCCGCAGGCCGGTCCGGGGTTGCGAAACCTCATGCGTGGTCGGACAGCGCGGCCTCGAGCGCGGCGAGGAACCCCGCGATCTGCCGGTCGGTGATCGTGAGCGGAGGCGTGAGCGCGATCACGTTTCCGGCCTCGCCGCCGGCGAGGGCCAGGTACCCCCGCGCGGCGAGGTCCCGGGCGACGGCCTTGGCGAGCACAGGGTCGGGCTCGCGGGACTCCGGATCGACGACGAAGTCGACTCCCCACAGCCCACCGGCGCCCCGCACGTCTCCGACCGGAGGGTGCACGCGCCGGATGCGCCCGAGCCCGGCCCCGAGGAGCCGCCCGATCGCCCGCGCGCGACGCGGAAGGTCCCGCGCGCGGATCTCGGCCAGCGCGGCGCGGGCGGCGGCCACGGCCAGGGGGTGCGCGAGAAAGGTCGTCGTGTGGCGCGCCTCGCCCTCGCCCTCCCACGCCGCCATCACCTCGCGCCGGCCGACGAGCGCCGCCAGCGGCATCCCGCCGGCAACCCCCTTCCCGACGAGGACGAGGTCGGGCTCGAGCGGGCCGCTCGCCCACATCCGCCCGGTGCGTCCGCCCCCGGTAAGGATCTCGTCGGCGACGACGAGGAGCCGGCGCTCCCGCGCCGCGCGGCCGAGAGCGGCGAGCCAGCCCCGCGGGGGGACGACCACGCCCTCGCGTCCCTGAACGGGCTCGACGAGGACGGCGCCGAGCCGGGGCTTCGAGAGATCGCCGATCCAGGCGTCGATCCGCGCGAGCGCCGCATCGAGGAACACGCGGCCCACGCTCCGCCCGGAGACTCGGAAGGCCGGGCGATACGCGTCCGGGAACGGCACCCGCAGGGTCGCGGGCGCGAGCGCGTCCTCGAACGGGAGGCGGAACGCCGCGCGCGAGGTCGCGCGCAGCGCGCCCAGCGAGGTCCCGTGGTAGCCCCCCTCGAAGGCGACGACGCCCGGCCTTCCGGTGGTGAGGTGCGCGGTCTTGAGCGCGAGGTCGACGGCTTCGGCGCCCGAGCCCGCGAAGTACACGCGTCCACCGCGGATCGGCCCTCTGGCCGACAGCTCCGCCGCCAGCGCCGCCCGCTCCGGGTGCGGCGCCGCGTCGCCGAGCGCGTGCACGAGCCGGCGCGACTGCCGCTCGATCGCGCGCACGACGCGCGGGTTGCGGTGCCCGACCAGAGCGGCGCCGAACCCACCCGTCAGATCCACGTATACGTTCCCGTCGACGTCGACGACGTTGGCGCCCCGCGCGGCGGCCCAGCCGATGGGCGCCGAGCCGTTCAGTACGCCGACCGCGGGCGCGGTCTCGCGCGCGCCATTCTGCGCCGCCAGCTCGCGGCTCCTGGGGCCGGGCGGCGGGACTACGATTCGCGGGAGCGCGGTTCCGGACGGACCCTGGACCGCGCCGCGGGCGCTCATCGGCGATCGGCCTCGACGAGGCGCGCGAGCGCCAGGAGAGCCAGGCGATAGCTGTCCGCGCCGAACCCGAACACCCCGCCCGCGCAGGCCGCCGCGAGCACCGACCGACGCCGCCACGGCTCGCGAGCGTGCACGTTGGAGAGGTGCACCTCGACGACGGGATGCGGGAACGCGCGCACCGCGTCGGCGAGCGCGAACCCGTAGTGGGTGAGCGCACCCGCGTTCAGGAGCGCGCCGGCGGCGCTCGCCGCGCCGCTCTGGAGCGCCTCGATCAGGTCGCCCTCGTGGTTGGATTGGATCCACTCGGTCTCGATCCCCAGGTCGGCGGCCGCCGGCGCGAGCGCCGCCTCGATCTCGGCGAGGGTCTCCGATCCGTAGATCGCCGGCTCCCGGGTTCCGAGGATGCCGAGGTTGGGGCCGTTGAGAACGAGGACCTTCACGCCGTGCCTCTCGCGCCGGCCGCGCGCGGTCTCGACGCGGCACGCGGGCCGAGCGACTCCTCGATCCAGCGCTCTAGCCGGGCTTCATCGAGGGAGCGGATCGTCGTCTCGCCGGGGCGCACGGGCAGAACGGCGTGGAGCGCGCCGCCGCGCCGCTTCTTGTCCTGCCGCGCGAGCGCCAGGACGCGGGCGGGATCGAGCGCCGGAGGCGGAGCCGTGGGAAGCCCGAGCGCCGCGAGCGCGGACGCGATGCGCTCGACGAGCCCCGGGTCGGACACACCCAGGCCGGCGGACAGTCGCGCCGCGGACACCAGGCCGATCGCGACCGCCTCGCCGTGGGTCAGCCCGCCGTCCGCGGCGGCCTCCAGCGCGTGTCCGACCGTGTGACCGAGGTTGAGCGCCCGCCGGGGCCCCGCCTCGCGCGGGTCCTCGCGAACGATCCGCAGCTTGACGCGCGCGGCTCGCAGGATCGCCTCCTCGACCACCTCCAGCCGCCGCTCCGCGATCGCCTCCGGCTCCCGCTCGCAGAGCGCGAACAGGTCGGGGTCTCCGATCAGGCCGGATTTCACGATCTCGGCCCACCCCGAGCGCCAGTCGCGCTCGGTCTGCGTCAGCGGGCAGAGCGGATCGATCGCGATCAGAACGGGGTCGTGGAACGTGCCGACGACGTTCTTGATTCCGCCGAGGTCGATGGCGTTCTTGCCCCCGATCGCGGCGTCCACTTGCGCGAGCAGGGTCGTCGGGAAGAGGGCGAGCGCCATCCCCCGCTTGAAGGTCGCCGCGGCCAGTCCGCCGACGTCCCCCGGCGCGCCGCCGCCGAGGACGAGGAGGGGGGTGCCCGGCTCGGCGCCGAGCGCCGCGATCCCCTGCCAGATCGCCACGAGCCCGTCGGGCGCCTTGGCGGCCTCGCCCTCGCGAAGCGCGATCGGGCTCGCGGTCCAACCCCGCGTGACGAGCGCGTCGGCGAGCTCGGTGCCGTGCAGGGTCCAGATCCGCGAGTCGGTCACGACGGGGAGCACGCTCCCCAGGACCGTGGGACACGCCTCGGCGAGGAGCTCGGCCGCGCGGGCGAGCGCGCCCCGGCCCAGCCGAACGCCGTCGCCGAGATCGGCCGGATCGGTGCGCGAGACCGCGCGAAGCGCGGCCGCCGCCACCGCGTCGGCCGGGCGACCGTGGGCGCGGACGCGGTGCGGAAGCGCCGCGTACCGCGGTCCGCGCGCGGCCGCCAGCTCGCGGAGCATCCGCGCGGGGTCGCGGCCGGCCAGGAGCGGCCGCTCGGCCGCCCCATCCCCGATCCGCTCGGCGAGCGCTTCCGCCGGCGCGTCCAGCCAGACGCCTTCGCCCCAGCGGGCGAGCCGCTCGCGGGTTTCGGGGTCCTCCAGCGTGCCGCCGCCCAGCGCGACGACGGCCGGACCCGGCCGCGCGACGGTCTCCTCGACGGCGCGCCGCTCGCCCGCGCGAAAGGCCGCTTCGCCGCCCTCGGCCCATAGCGCGGCCACGCTCCGTCCCGCCACGCGCTCGACTTCGGCGTCCACATCCACGGCCGGGATGCCGAGCCAGCGCCCCGCCAGCGCGGCGACGGTCGACTTCCCCGCGCCCGACAGCCCGGCCAGATAGATTCTCGGGCCGCTCACGTTTCCTCCGCCGCCTCCTCGGCCGGCTCGGGCGGCGGCGCGGGAGCCGCGGTCAGCACGGACGGCAGCCCCGGCCTTCGCCAGGGGAGTCGCGCGAGAAGCGCGTCCAGCGACGCGCGGGTGTCGTTCAGGTGGTCGCCGCCGAGCTTCTCCAGCACCGCGTCCGCCAGCGCGATCGCGACCATCGCCTCGGCCACCACGCTGCCCGCGGGCACGATCAGAGTGTCGGAGCGGATGTACCTGCAATCCGTCTCCTCGCCGGTCGCCACGTCGACGGACCGAAGCGGTCGCCGCTGGGTCGAGATCGGCTTGAACCAGGCGCGCGCGACGACCGGCTCGCCGTTCGTGATGCCCCCCTCGATCCCGCCCGCGCGGTTCGTTCGCCTGACGATCCCCTCGTCCCAGAAGATCTCGTCCTGCGCCGCGCGGCCGAGCTCCCCCGCCGTCGCCACGCCGTCGCCGATCGCGGCCGCCTTCACGGACTGGATCGAGAGGAGCGCCGCCGCGAGCGACGCCTCGAGCCGCGTGTCCCACTGGGAGTAGGAACCCACGCCCGGCGGCACGCCCAGCGCGACGACCTCCGCCACGCCGCCCAACGTCTCCTGCCGCTCCCTCGCCTCTTCGATCCGCGCGAGCATCGCCTCCTCGACACCGGGATCCGCGCAATACAGAGGACTCCGGTCGCGCGCGTGGACGAGCGCGCCCCAATCGCCGCGGTCCGGGCTCGCTTCCACCCCACCGATCGACACGACATGGCCGAAGACTCCCATCCCGAGCTCCCGCAGGAGCGCGTGCGCCACGGCGCCGAGCGCGACTCGCATCGCGGTCTCGCGCGCGCTCGAGCGCTCGATCGCGGGGTTCGCGTCGGCGAGCGCGTGCTTGAGCATCCCGGTCAGATCGGCGTGGCCCGGCCGGGGAACCGTGCGAACAGGCTGTCGATCCTCGGAGATCACGCTCCTGTTCTCGATCGTCATGGCGACCGGTGCGCCCGACGTCTCGCCCTTCCAGACTCCGGCCACCACCTCCGCGTGGTCGCGCTCGATCTTCATCCGCGCGCCACGGCCCACGCCCCCCTGCCGGCGCCACAGATAGCCGTCGACGGCGGCGGCCGAGAGCGGAACGCCCGCCGGGACGCCGTCGAGGATGCCGAGGAGGCGCGCGCCGTGGGACTCGCCGGCCGTGAGCAGGCGCAACCGGCGGCCGATCATTTCGACACCTGAGGCGCGACCTCCCGCGCCACGGCGCGGAAGTCGTCTTCGTACGATTCGGCGGCGGCGGCATCGCGATCGAGAAGGAGGGCCGCGCCGAGACAGGCCTGATAGACGAGCGTGGAGAGCCCGTTCAGGGTTCGGCCGCCGGCCGCGCGCGCGGCGCGAAGGAAGGATGTGACCGGCGGGACGTAGTTGAGATCGAGCGCCAGCGCGTTCGTGCAGGCGCGACCGCAGGACAGAGCCGGCTCGCTCGAGCTCCGCCCGCGACCGACCGGCGTCGCGTTCACCACCACGTCGAACGGATCGCGCTCGGCGAGGACGTCCCAGCCGATCCGCGGGAAGCGGTCACATCCCGGCGGGACGCGTTCCGGGGAACGGCTGACCATCGTCACCTCTGCCCCGGCTTCCGCGGCTGCCCGCGCGACCGAGCGGCCCGCGCCACCCGTGCCGAGCACCGCCATCGTGCGTCCCCGCAGCGGCTCGTCGGCGGCGAGCATGGCGCGCACGAATCCGTAGCCGTCCGTCGAGTGCCCCGTCCAGCCTCCCGCATCGCGGATCACGGTGTTCACCGAGCGGATCTCGGCGGCCGCGGGCGAGAGCCGGTCGCAACGCGCGGCCGCCCTCTCCTTGTAGGGGGCTGTGACGTTGAAGCCGTGGAGATCCGAGGCCCAGAGCGCGTCCCACGACGTCGCGTCCTCCGGGTCGACCGGATAGCGGGCGTACTCGATCATGACCCCCCGGCGCTTCCCGACTCCTTCCCAGAGAAGCGGGCTCAGGCTGTGGCCCACGGGCCACCCGACGAGCGCCATGTGGAGGGCGCCGCCGGTCACGCCGAGCGCCAGGAGAGGATCGACTTCGAATCGGAGCAGCCAGCGAGCGCCTCGAAGAAGCCGGGGTACGAGACGTCCACCCAATCGGCGCCCGCCAGGCTCGATTCGCCTTCAGCCACGGACGCCGCGATCGCGAGCGCCATCCCGATCCGATGATCGCCGTGCGCGTCGAGCCCGGCACCCGCCAGTCGCGTGGGGCCTTGCACGACGAACCCGTCGGGAAGGGCCTCGATGTCCGCCCCCATGGACGAGAGTCCCGCCACGATCGCCGCGATCCGGTCGCTCTCCTTGACGCGGAGTTCGCGCGCGCCGGTCACGCGCGTCTGGCCGGAGGCCTGCGTGGCGAGGACCGCGAGAAGCGGCAGCTCATCGATCGTGCCGGGGACCTCTTCGGGTCCGACGTCGATCGCGCGCAGCCCGTGGGCCCGGACCATGACCATCCCGACAGGCTCGATCCCTTCCTCCTCCGTGTGGACGACCACCTCCGCGCCGAGTCGCTCGAGGACCGACAGGAATCCGGTGCGGCCGGGATTGAGCCCCACACCCTCGACGACCGCTTCGCCGCCGGCGGCCGCAGCCAGCCCCAGGAAGTAGGCCGCCGACGACAGATCCCCGGGAACGGCCACGTCCATGGCACGGATGGGGCCCGGCTGGATGCGGATCCCCCCGTCGATCACGAGCCGCGCCCCCATCGCGCGCAGCATCCGCTCGGTGTGGTCGCGCGAGGGGAAGGGCTCCGCGATCGCCGTCTCGCCCTCGGCGGCGAGCCCGGCCAGAAGCAGCGCGGACTTGACCTGGGCGCTCGCGACCTCGAGCCGGTGGGTCGCGCCGGCGAGCGGCCGGCCGCGGACCGCGAGCGGCAGCCGGCCGGGCCCGTTCCGCTCGGCGATCTCGGCGCCCATGGCGGCCAGGGGCCGCGCGACTCGGTCCATCGGGCGGCGGCGGAGCGAGCCGTCGCCGTCCAGGACGACTTCGCCCAGCGCGCGCGGCGCGAGCGCACCCAGCAGGAGGCGCGCCGTCGTGCCCGAGTTGCCGCAATCCACGGGGCCTTCGGCTTTCCAGACCGACGGTCCGGTCACCGTGACCGCCCCGCTCCCCGTGGGGACGATTTCCGCGCCGAGCGCGGCCAGGGCCGCGGCCGTCGAGCCCACGTCGAGCCCGGGCGCCAGGCCCGTGACGGTCGCGCTTCCCTCGGCGAGCGCGTTCAGGATCAGCGCGCGGTGCGAGATCGATTTGTCGCCGGGTGCGCGCAGCCGGGCCCGGATCCGGCCCAGCGGGGCCAGCCGGACCTCGCTCATACCACCGCGGCGTGCGGGCGGAGCGCGGAGCGGACCCGCTCGAGATCCTCGTTCATGCGAGCGAACATTTCGAAGGTGAGGCTCTGCGGGCCGTCGGACAGCGCGTTCTCGGGGTCCGGATGGACCTCGACCATGAGTCCGTCCGCCCCCGCCGCCAGGGCGGCGATCGCCAGCGGCGGCACGAGGTCGCGCCGGCCGGTGGCATGGCAGGGATCGACGACGACCGGGAGATGCGACAGCTGCTTGAGGAGCGGCACCGCCGCGATGTCGAGGGTGTTCCGCGTGTAGCGCTCGAACGTGCGGATCCCTCGCTCGCACAGGATCACGTTGGGGTTGCCTTCTGCGACGACGTATTCGGCCGCGAGCAGGAACTCCTCGAGGGTCGCGCTCTGGCCACGCTTGAGGAACACGGGACGGTCCGTGCGCCCCACGTGCTGGAGGAGACGGAAGTTCTGCATGTTCCGCGCGCCGACCTGAAGGATGTCGGCGACCTCCGCGACGACGGGGACGTCCTCTGCCGAGACGACTTCAGTGATGATCGCCAGTCCCGTCTCCTCGCGCGCCCGCGCGAGAAGGTTCAGTCCCTCGGTCTCCATTCCCTGGAACGAGTATGGCGAGGTGCGCGGCTTGAACGCGCCGCCGCGAAGCACGTCGACGCCCTGATCGCGCAGGAAGCGGGCGATCTCCATGATCTGGTCAGCGGACTCGACCGCGCAGGGACCGGCGATCACGGTGAAGCTCCCACCGCCGAAGCTGAACCCCTCGCCGCGAACGACGGTGTCCTCCTTCTGGAGCTCGCGGTTCACGAGCTTGAAGGGTTTCAGCACGGGCACGACGTCCTCGACGCCCTCGAAGGCGCGGATCCGGTCGATTGGCACGTGCCGATCCTCTCCGATCAGCCCGATCACCGTTCGCTCCTCCCCGCGCACGATGCGCCCCACCTTGAGGCCCTGGGACTCTATGAACTTGACCAGCTCGCCCATCGCCTTGAGCGAGACGCCGGGCTTGAGGATGACGATCATTCGCAGGCTCCCATCTCGTTCAGGTCCTCCCGCAACTCGCGGGTCACTCCCACGTAAACGTGGCGCACGGCCGCGTGGTTCACGTCGAGATCGGCGATCATGAGCGCGCGCACTACGCGCTCCATCTGTCCGGCGACCGGCGCCTCCTGCGCGCCGAGCAGCGGCACGTGACGCCAGCCGAGCGCCCGGGCCGAAGCGGCCGCGTGTGCGGCCGTGAGATCCGGCGTCTGGGTGAACCAGATCGCCAGCAGGCTCTCCGAAGCGACCCCGTTCCGGGCCACCATCTCCCGCAGGAGATCCCGCGTGGCCGCGTCGATCGCGTCCGGCGTGTCGGCGGCCGCCTGGACCGCCCCCCGGATCCCGCGCAGGGGGCTCACGACGTTCCTCTCAGGAAGTTGGCGATCAACCGGGGGCCGTCGGCCGTGAGGATCGATTCGGGGTGGAATTGTACGCCCTCCGTCCGGGTCCCGGCCACGCGCAGGCCCATGATCTCCCCCTCGGAGGTGTAGGCGGAAACCTCGAGATCGGGCGGGAGCTCGCGTTCCGACACGATCAGCGAATGGTAGCGGCCGGCCTGCAGCGGATTGGACACACCGGAGTAGAGCGAACGCCCGTCATGGTAGACGCGCGACGCCTGGCCGTGGACGACCCGCGGCGCGCGCTCGACGCGCCCCCCGAGCACGTGGGCGATCGCCTGATGCCCGAGACATACGCCCAGCACCGGCACGCGCCCCGACCACCGCTTCACGATCGCGCACGTCGCGCCGGCGTCCTCGGGCCGCCCCGGACCGGGGCTGATCACGACATGCGTGGGGGCCAGCCGCTCGAGCGAATCGGCGTCGACGGCGTCGTTGCGCCGGACGATCACCTCGCGACCCTCCCCATAAAGAGCCTGCACGAGATTCCACGTGAAGGAGTCGTAGTTGTCGATGACGACGACTCTATAGTTCACGGATGGATCTCCGGGGGCCCGTGGTATCGGCGTGAGGTCGCA
>DASSPT010000069.1:0-16266 GCA_035699465.1 Gemmatimonadota bacterium | reverse complement strand
GGACCCTCCGCCTCCGGAGTGACGAGGTAGCCGGCGGCGGCCGGATCGGCGGCGTAGTAGTTGACGGCCACGCCGCGCGGAGGCGGCGCCGTGCCCAGGAGCGCGGCGGGCAGCGAGTCGGCGGAGCTCTCGAACCCCGCGCTCGGCGGCGCGGCGGAAGGCTCCCCCTCGTCGGCGCTCGCCCCGTTTCCGCTCCGCGTGCACGCCGCAACCGCAGCGAGCAGCAGCAGCACCAGCATTCTCCGATCCGTCCTCATGGTCCCTCCTTTTCGATCCCCGTAAGAAGCTCCCCCTTCCACACCGTGACCGCGCGGCCGCCGAGAGCGACGCGGTCGTCGTCGAGCCGCGTGCGTACGATCCCGCCGCGGGCGCTGACCTGCCAGCCGACGAGCTCGTTCCGCCCGAACCTCGCGGACCAGAAGGGCGCCAGCGCGCAGTGCGCCGATCCGGTCACCGGGTCCTCGTTTATTCCCACCCGCGGCGCGAAGAAGCGGCTGACGAAGTCGTGGCCCACGTCGGCGCGCCGCTCGGCGGCCGCCGTGGCGATCACGCCGCGCGCCGGCAGCTTTCCGAGGGCGACGAAATCGGGCTCCAGGTTCCGCACCGCGGTGTCGTCCGGCAGCTCGACCAGCAGATCCCCCAGCGCGTTCTCGCCCGTCCAGACGAACGGCGCGCCGAGCGCTTCGGCCAGGCCGGCCGGCGGCGGGCTCTCGCGCGGGGGCTGGGACGGGAAGTCGAGCTCGATGTCCGCGCCGGCGCGCGACGCCGTCAGGATGCCGCTCCGCGTGTGGAAGCGGATCGGCCCCTCCGCCAGGCCCTCCTCCCACAGTCTGTGCGCGGACGCCAGCGTCGCGTGGCCGCAGAGGTCCACCTCGACGAGCGGCGTGAACCACCGCAACTCGTACTCGGAGCGCGCACGCGGGAACAGGAATGCGGTCTCGGCCAGATTCACCTCGGCCGCGACCGACTGCATCCACGCCGGCTCCGCGCTCCGCGGCGGCAGGCAGACCCCCGCGGGATTGCCGCGGAACGGCGTCTCCGAGAACGCGTCGACGACCGAGATCGGGATTCCCATTCCGGCTACGATACCATGCGCGCGCGCGACCGGCCCAGCCGCTAGCGCGCCCGGCCCGCGATTTGACGCCGCCCCTCAGCCCCGGCAGATTCGATCAGCTCATGGTCGCCCAGCCGCTTCCCGAGATCACTCCTCCCATCGAGGACTACCTCAAGGTCATCTACACGCTGGTCCGCGAGCGGGGGGAGGAGCGCGCCTCGACGTCCGCCATCTCCGAACGCATGGATGTCTCGGCGGCGAGCGCGACCAACATGATGCAGAAGCTGGCCGACATGCGGTTGGTCGAGTACGTCCCGTACCGGGGGGTATCCCTCACGGATGCGGGTGAGAAGATCGCGCTCGAGGTGATCCGCCATCACCGGCTGATCGAGCTCTACCTGTCCGAGGCGCTCGGCTACTCCTGGGACACCGTTCACGACGAGGCCGAGCGGCTCGAGCACGTGATCAGCGAGGAGTTCGAGGACCGGATCGACGCCATGCTGGGGTACCCGACGATCGATCCTCACGGAGACCCCATCCCGCCGAAGACCGGCCGGCCTCCCGCGCGGGCGACGCGCCGGCTCAGCGAAGTGGAGATCGACGAGAGCGTGGTGGTGCGGAGCGTCTCCGATCGCGAGGCCGAGTTCCTGCGTAGACTCGCCTCGCTGGAGCTCGTGCCCGGAACGCGCATCACCGTCGTAGCGCGGCAGCCCGGCGGAGCGCTGACGATCGAGCGCAACGGTGACCCCCTGTCGATCGAGCAGGACCTCGCGCGGCGCGTGTTCGTCGAGGAGCCAGCCGTGAGGACCATGGAGGAATGACGCCCCGCTTCGCGCCCGCCCGGATGCTTTCGATCGCGCCGCTCGCCCTGCTCGCGCTGGTCGGGAACACACTCCTTGCCGGATGTGGCGGCGACACGGAAGAGCGATCACTCCAATCCGATTCGGCCTCGGCCGGCAGCGGCGAGGTGGTGAGCGCGACCGATCCGTGCGCCATCCTCAGCGCTACGGACATCCGCGAGGTCACGGGCTCGGAAGCCGGGACACCGGAGCTTATCACCCCCGTCGCCGGCGGCGTGTCGTACTGCGATTGGCCGATGGCCGCCGACACCTCCCGGACGATCGTCACCGTCATGGCGATCCCCGCTCCGGCGATGACGTACCAGGGATACCTGGATAAGACTCGGTCGGTGCTCGAGGAAGGGTTCAACGAGGCGCACTACGAGCAAGTCGACGGCCTGGGGTCGGCCGCGGTCTGGTCGTTCGGGTCTACGCTGCAGACCTGGGGGGAGGGCCACATGGTGCAGATCCAGAGCGGCGTCGGCGGCCCCGCCCTCGACCGGGACGCGAGCGCGGAGCTCGCGCGCCGGGCGCTGGACCGGCTCTGACCACGCAGTCTCCTGCGACCCTGAGCCCCTCCCTCGATTGACTCCCCCCTCTTCCGACCGTATGCTGGACAGGAATGATTATCATCCGGGAGGGAGCGTGACCGTCGAGTTTCCCCTGCACTTCATGCAGAAGGGCGAGCGCGGCCGTGTCGTCGGGATCCGCTGGAACGAGGAGGACGTCGCGCAGCGGCTGGTGGCGATGGGATTCGAGAAGGGCGTGCCGTTCGAGGTCGTGCGCTACGACGCCGAGTGTGGGATCACGGTGCGGATCGGCGACCGCGAGATCCCGATCGTGCCGTGGGTCGCGCCGCTCATCTACGCGACGGAGGAGCCACCCGAGTAGCTCACTCGCGCCGGAGGGGCGCGATCCCGGCCAGCGCCTGGCGCACGCGCGCCACGGTCGGCGCCATCTCGGGCTCGGCATCCCGCCACGAAGTCAGGAACATCCCGTACGCCTCCCGCGCCTTGTCCCGCTCGCCGATCTCCGCGTAGAGATCCCCCAGGCGCTCGTACGACTTCGTGTGGATCCAGAGCGAGGCGTAATAGCGCTCGGCTTCGTGCAGCTTCCCCTGCTCGACGAGGACCTCCGCCAGCCACCAGCGGATCGCGTCGTTGACGGCCCACGCCGGCCCGTGGCCCGTGGCTTCGACACGCGCTTCCTCTAAGAACTCCTCGGCCAGCTCGAGGTTGCCGCGCTTCCATGCCAGGTGACCGTCGAGCGCCACGCCCGCTCCGTCGGCGAATCGCGCGGCCGCCGAATCGCCGTCCACCCGCGCGCGCGTCGCCAGATCCCGCAACGCGCCGCGGGCAGCAGCCCGCTCGGATTCTCGACCCTCATCCCCCGCGCGCGCTCCCCGAAAGAAGTAGAGTACGGATCGCGCGACGTGGGAGGGGAGATCCGCCGGATCGACAGCCAGTGCCTCGTCGAGCTCCTCGGGCGGGACGGGAATCCCCTGGATTTCGGCCGTCGCGAGGACCGCGGCCCGGGGGCCGGGCAGGAACCCCGGCGCCTTCACGCGCTCGAGGGCCGCCGAGGGTCGCCCCCGATGGAGCTCGTTCCACGCGCCGAGGGCGGTCGCGTTGACGCTCCCGGTTCGGGCCGCGATCTCGTAGAGGCGGCCCTCGACGTCGAGGAAGCGCGGGTGCCGGAAGTCCTGGAGGCCGAGCGCCACGAGATTCTCGTCGCTCGTCATCTTGCCCCAGGCGCGCTCCTTGGCCAGCGAGTCCCCGAATGCCAGGTCGTAGATCGCCTGGCCCAGCTCGATCTCGTGGGCGCTCGGATTGGTCAGCCGGACGACGCTGTCTAGAATCGCGGCGGCGCGCGCGCTGTCGGCGGTCAGCATGGCGTAGTCCAGGCGGTGGATGTAGGCCGGGAAGAACCGCGGATCGAGCTGCACCGCGCGCGCGAACGCCTCCTCGACCTTCTTCAGCGGGATGAGCGCCGCAGGCCCCAGATGCATGTACGTCTCGCCGAGCATGTACCACCCCTCGGCATCATCCGGGCGCCTCCGTACCTCCTGCTCCATGGGTCCGATGCCGTCCAGGTTCCCCTGCAGGAGCGCGTAGTCCGCACGAACCAGCACGGCGTCGTGCTCGGGCAGGCGGTCCACGTGTCGCATGGCCCGGTCGATCGCTCCTTCGCCGAGCTCGCTCGTGATGCTCTCGGCCCAGCCGTAGGCGGTCGCCAGGCGCCAGTTCGCCATCGCGAACGTCGAGTCCGCCTCCACCGCTCGCTCGTAGGCCGGGATCGATCCTTCGAAGTCGCCCCGCCGGAACAGGACCTCGCCCTCGAGGAAGGCTTTGAGGGCGGGAAGGGAGGTCGTCGTCGCGCGGGCCAGGTTCACGTCGGGCAGATCGCTCTCCTGCCCCTGGAGGACCGCGCGCAGGATCTCGATCGAGAGTCGGTCGACGAGGACGAGCACGCTGTCCGGCGCGCCGACCGCCTGACCCTGTCCCAGCCGTTCGCCGCCCTCCACGTCGTAGAGCTCGGCCGAGAGCCGGACGTCGGACCCGAGCGACACCGCGCTCCCCAGGAGGATGTAGCGCGCGCCGGCGCTCCGCCCGACCTCCAGTGCGGTCGCCAGGTCGGCGCGCTGTCCTTCCGGGACGCTCTCGTTCCACCTGGCGAGGACGGTCCGGCTGTCGATCGCGCGGAGTCCGCCGACGCCGTCCAGGTTCGTCGACAGGAGGTCCACCATCCCTTCGCGCCAGACGTCGAGGTCCGCCCCGCCCTGGACGGTGAAGGGCAGGACCGCGATGCCGGGCGCGGCCTCCGCGATAGCCTCCGACGGCGCGAAGCTCCGGCCACGGTCCCGGATGACGACGTACAGGCCCGCCAGGCCGAACAGAAGGGAGAACGCGAACACGCCGCCCGCCACGGTTCGGCCCCACGTGAGGTGGGGCATCTCCCCTCGCCGGATCGCGCCCGCGAGTCCGCCGAGGTCGAGCGCGCGAGAGCGTGGCAGCTCCCCTCCCGCGGCCCGGATCCGAGTATCGGGCGAGGACTGGATCCAGGCGGTGGCCGCGGTCACGGCGAAGCCGAGGACGAGAAGGACGACGGCCCCGGGAAACGCCCAGCCGGGAAGTCCCAGGCGATCGACGGCCAGATCGGTCGCGAAGAGGAGGAGGGCGGCGATTCCGACGTAGGCGAGGACCGTGCGGACGAGATGCGAGCGACGCATGCGGAACCCGCGACCGCCCGCCGACTGCTCCTCGACCGCTTCCAGCAGCGCGACCTTCGCCTCCTCGGGAACCCCGGCGAGCGCGTGGATCCGCCATTGCCCCGGGACGCCCTTCAGCTCGTGACGGCCGCGCTCCTCGAACCGGAAACCCGATCCCGCCTCGGCGTCCACGACCGTGCTCGAGACGAGCACCTCGCTGGGACCGGCGAGGGAGGCCACGCGGGATCCGATGTGAACGGCCAAGCCCCCGACGTCGCCCTCCTTGATCTCGATCTCTCCCATGTGGAGGCCGCACCGGACCTCCAGGCCGAGTTCGCGGATCGAATTCCGGATGGCGTCCGCACAGGTGAGTGCGCGAGAGGGACTCTCGAAGACGACGAGGAACCCGTCGCCCGCCGTCTTGACCTCGCGACCCGCGAACCGCTTGAGCCAGCGCCGGACCACGGCGTGGTGCCGATCGAGGAGGGCGTGCCACGCCTCGTCGCCCATGCCCGCGGCGCGTTCGGTCGAGCCGACGATGTCGGTGAACAGGACCGTGGCGAGCGAGCGCTCGGTGGCCATCGAACCCCTGTTTGGGGAGCGGTTGAGGTCAGACCCGGATCCGGACCCGGGAAATCAAGGTAATGCGGGGATGCCCGGGGGGGATAGGACCTCCACCTACCAGGGCGTCTCGGCGATCCCCTCGCGCGCGTTGAGAGTTCGCGCGCACGTGAAGAGCCAGTCGCTGAGGCGATTCACGTACGGAATCAGAGTATCGGGCAGATCGTCCGCCTCGAGGCCGACGATCGCGCGCTCCGCCCGCCGGCAGGCCGCGCGAGCCAGGTGAATCAGCGCGGCCGCTTTCCCGCCCCCCGGCAGGATGAAGCTCTGGAGCTCGTCGAGCTCGTCTACCCACGCGTCGATCTCCGACTCCAGCGCGGCGATCCGGTCTTCCGCCAGCCTGAAGCGGTCCCCCTTGCGACGGGTGGGGTTCGGGGTCGCGAGGATCGCCCCCACGACGAAGAGCTCCGCCTGGACGCGCTCGAGCGCGGCCCGCACCTGCGCGTCAACGCACCAGGCGCGCGCGGCGCCGAGCCACGCGTTCAGCTCGTCGATGTCCCCGTATGCCGCGACCCGCGGACTCGCCTTCGACACGCGGCCGCTACCGAAGAGCGCGGTTTCCCCCCCGTCTCCCGTCTTCGTGTAGATCTTCACTCGGAGTCCGGCGGGAGGATTGGAAGATCGACGACGGTCGCGGTCGCCCCGGACGAGTGGCTGCCGGACGGCGGGAACCAGAGTCGCGTGCCCGGCTGGCAGTAGTCGCGATGGACGTAGGCAAGCGCGACCGGTCCGAGCGCGGGGCTGACCGCGCTCGCCGTGACGACGGCCACCGCGGGCTTGTCGGCGGCATGCAGCGCGGCGCCTGGCGGCGGCCCCTCGCCCTCGATTCGCAAGCCGCGAAGCTGTCGCGCAGGGCGACCCCGGAAGTGCAGTCGCGTGATCACCTCCTGCCCCGGGTAGCAGCCCTTGTCGTGGTGGATCGCGCTACCGGTCGGCGCCTCCAACGGGATTACGTCCTCGCCGAGCTCGCGCCCGAAGGCGGCGATGCCCGACTCGATCTGGAGGATCGTCCAAGTGTCCTCGGAGCCGGAAACGGCGCCGGCCGCGAGGATCGCCTGGCGTGCCGTATCGAACGCCTCGGCCGATACCCAGAGGTGCCAGCCCTCCGGACCGGCGTCGCTCCAGCGGAGCGCGCGGGCCGGCGCCCCGCCGAGCGTGCTCTCTTCGTGCGTCCCCTCTTCGGCCGGGGGAACATCCGGCAGGATTCCGGTCAGAATCCGTCCGGCGTCCGGGCCGACCAGCGCGACCACGCGCCACGCATCCGTCCGATCGTGGAAGGCGACGTCCTGGCCGAAGTAGTACTTCCCGAGGAGATCCATCACCGTCGGCGCGCACCCTCCCTGGCACTCGAGCCAGGTCGCCGTGCCGGTCTCACAGGCGAGGAAATCCGCGAGAACGCGCCCCTTCGTGGGCACGAGGAGGAAGGCCCGTGCGGAGCGACCGGGCTCGAGGTCGATCAGCTTGTTCGTGCAGAGGCTGTTCAGATACGGAAGCCGTTCGGATCCGGTGACCTCGACGAGCGTCGAGCCCGCTCGTTCGAAGAGCGCCGCGCCTTGGCGCGCGGCACGGTAACCGGCGGGGTAGTCGGTCGCGGCCTCGCGAGGGCCGGCAGGCGTTGCGATCCGGGAATCCGCGTCGGCTTTCATCCAGACGAATCTACCCGCGGCTCAGAGTCATCTCCACCGTGGCGGGATCCGCGTCGCGCCATGCGCGCGAAAGCGACTCTGCATCGGCCCAGACACCCGGGCGAAGCCGGAGAGCGGCTACCGTGCCTCGAACCTCGGAATCCACGAACGGCCACGGATCGACCCGCCCCTCGACCCGCAAGGGCTCGTCGTCGATGTCCCGCCGGTCGTAGCGGAACGTCGTCGTCCGCTCCCCGTATTCCGCGCACGTCTCGCGGCTCTCCCAGGAGTCCCAGGCCTCACACAAGGCGAGCGACAGGGCGTCCAGGAGCTGGAGCCAGTCGAAGTTCGCTTCGAGCACGTGAGGGTGGAGCGCCTCGCGCCCGACCCGCGGCCACGCGCGGGACAATAGCTCGGCCCGGTGGCCGACCTGGGCAGTCACCCATGCCCGCGCCGCCGGCGCTTCCGAGCCCGAGTGGAACGAAGCGAAGTGGCGGCTGACGAGCCAGCCCGCGTAGGGGTCCTCGTCGCCCACGAGCGCGACCGATCGCTGCGCGACCCGAAGCGCGTCGTCAACGGCGTAGGTGCGGTAGGTGTGGGGAAGCCCCGTCGCCGGGTTCCAGACCGGGTCGCGATCGACCTCGGCCCAGCCGGCGTCGTGATGGGCGATCGCCAGCTGCACCGCCGCGCGGGGCGCGAGCGGCGGCACGGTCCCGCCCCACGCGCTCGCGAGCTCGCCCGAGAGCGCCGCGTGGTCGATCTGTCGGAAGCAGAGGAGGCCGTCCGGAACCGGACGGACGATCACGCGCCTTCGGCGGAGAGCGCGAGCGTGACGTCCGACGAGCCGGGGGCGGTCTCGCTACGGGCGGAGAGATCGCCGGGCTCCTCGGTCATCGCGTTTCCGTCGCCGTCCAGCCGGGCCTCGATCGTCACGCGCTCGGGGAACGGGCTGCTCGCGACCATCGCGTCCTGGGGACCGATCGCGAACGCGAGCGGGAAAGTCGGCGAGGGAATGCGCTGGACGGCGAGCGGCGCTCCGCCGGTCGCGCCGGCAGGACGCACGAAGAGGAAGAGGATCCCGCCCGCCGCGCCGGCCGGCGCCTCGATCGTCCCGCGAATTTCCTGCGCTGGATCCGCCGCCGTTTGCGGCGGAGCGCTCATGGGCCCGCCCAGCGGCGCGGCGCTCCCGGCCGGCGCCCCCGTCGGCATGGACACGAGGGGTCGCTCGCGCTCCTGCTGCGCGAAATCCTCTTCTGTCGTCACGCGCTGGGAGCACGCGGCGATCACGATCACGGCGCAGATAGCGATTCGCATGCGCTCAAGCTAGGGTGGCCGCGCTGCTCGTACCACCGATACTATGACGTCGTGCTCACCGATCGCGCTCTCGCCGGGCTCCAGGAGGCTACGCACAAGGGTCGCGTGCTGACCGGGCGCGAGGATCTCCTGACCTACGCGTCCGACGCTACTCCGCTCCTGCGCCAGACCCCCGCCGCGATCGTCATCCCGAGGGACGCCCAAGAGGTGGCCGCGATCCTCGCGCTCGCCAACGAGGAGGGGTTCGCGGTCGTCCCGCGCGGTGCCGGAACCGGCCTCTCCGGTGGCGCGGTCCCGACCGAGAACAGCGTCGTCCTGCTCTTTCCGTCGTGGAATCGCATCCTCGAGATCGACGTCGCCAACGGCACCGCGTGGGTCGAGCCGGGGGTCGTCACCGCCGAACTCCACGCGGCGGTCGAGGCCGAGGGGCTGTTCTACCCGCCCGATCCCGGCTCCATGCGCGTATGCACGATCGGCGGCAACGTCGCCGAGAACGCGGGCGGTCTGCGGGGACTCAAGTACGGAGTGACGAAGGACTACGTGCAGGGACTCGAGGCGGTGCTCCCCACCGGCGAATGGGTGCGGCTCGGCGGGAAGGCCGTCAAGGACGTGGCCGGTTACGGGCTCAAGGACCTGCTGGTCGGGAGCGAAGGCACCCTGGCCGTGTTCACGCGCGTTCTGGTCCGGCTCGTTCCGAAGCCGGTCCGCACCCGCACACTCCTCGCCGGCTTCGGTACTCTCGCGGCGGCCGGCGAAGCCGTGGCCACGATCCTCGCGGATCGCATCGTCCCCTGTACGCTCGAGATCCTCGACGCGGTGACGATCAAGGCGGTCGAGGCGTTCGGGAACCTCGGGCTCCCCGAGGGACTGGAGGCGCTCCTTCTCATCGAGGTCGACGGTCACCCGGCGGCGGTGGAGGACGACTCCCACGCCGTGGGCGCGATCTGCCGCCGGCTCGGCGCGCGGCGCGTGCGGCGCGCGACCAGCGAGGAGGAGGCCGAAGACTTGAGAAGCGCGCGGCGCGCGGCGTTCAGCGCGCTGGCGCGGCTCGGCCCGACTGCGATCCTGGAGGACGCGACCGTGCCGCGCTCCGCGGTTCCCGAGATGCTGCTCCGGATCCGCGAGATCGCCGACCGCCACGGTGCGACGTTCGGGGTGTTCGGCCACGCCGGGGACGGGAACCTCCACCCCACATGCCTGACCGACGTCCGCGACCGGGACGCGATCGCGCGCGCGGAGGCCGCCTTCGAAGAGATCTTCGCGGCGGCGATCGCCCTGGGCGGCACGATCACCGGGGAGCACGGCGTGGGGCTCGCCAAGCGCAGATTCCTGGCGCGGCAGGTGGGGGATGCGTCGGTCCGTTTCATGCGCCAGATCAAAGCCGTGCTCGATCCGAATCACGTGCTGAACCCCGGCAAGGTCTTCGAGCCCGGGCCCCGCTGCGAGCACCCGCCGCTCGGCCACCCGCGCTACGCGGAGGCGCTCGCCTGAGCGTCTCGACTTCGCCCCCTCACGTCCCGGACTCCGCGACCGCGCCGCTCCTGGACGTGAACGGCGACCGGCTCGCGCGCTGCATCCAATGCGGGCTCTGCCTGCCGTCGTGCCCTACGTTCGCGATGACCCCGCTCGAGCGTGCCAACCCGCGCGGACGGATCGGGCTCATGCGCGCGGTGGCGCGGGGCGAGCTGGCGGCCGACGACCCCGCGTTCGCGGAAGCGATGTACTACTGCGTCGGATGCCGGGCGTGCGAGACCGCCTGCCCCGCAGGGGTCGAGTTCGGACTCCTCCTCGAGGACGCGCGCGCGGCCGTGGAGACCGCTCAGGCCGCCGGTCGACCGGCCGCGTTCCCGCGCGAGATGCTGCTCGATACGCTCCCGCGGCCGGGACGGCTGCGGCTTGGCGCACGGCTCCTGCGCCTCTACCAGCGGACGCTCGGCCGGATGAGCTGGTGGTCGCGGCGGCTCGCTCGGCGGCGGCCGGACCTGGCGCGATTTCTCTCGCTCGCGCCGCCGATCCCGTCCCAGTCACGCCATTGGCGGATCCCGGCCGAGCTCTCGCCCGGAGATGTCGCCGGAGAGTCCGCCCCACGGGTTCGTGGCTCGGTCGCGCTCCATCCCGGCTGCGTACAGGCGATCCTCTTCCCCGAGGTCAACGCCGACTCGGCCCAGGTGCTCGCGTACAACGGGTGGCGGGTCGTGTCGTCCGAGGCGTTCCGCTGCTGCGGGGCGCTACACGCCCATCAGGGGCGCCGCGAAGAGGCGCGCGCGCAAGCGCGCGTCAACGTGGCGGCGTTCGAAGCTTCGGGTGCGGAGACGCTGGTGTCGAACGCGGCGGGGTGCGGAGCGTTCCTGGAAGAGTACGGCGAGCTGTTGCGGGACGATCCCGCCTGGGCCGAACGCGCCGCGGCCTTTTCGGGCCGCGTGGTCGACGTCACCGAACACCTGGTCAAGGAGGGCCTGCGGCGGCCGCTACGCCCGTTCGGGATCCGGGTCACCTACGACGACCCCTGCCACCTGATTCATGGCCAGCGTGTCGCGCGCGCGCCGCGGATCGTGCTGGCGGCGATTCCGGATCTCGACGTGGTTCCCTTGGCCGAGTCGACCTGGTGCTGCGGCTCGGCGGGGATCTACAACCTGACCCACCCGCAGGCGTCCGACACGCTCAGTCGGCGTAAGGTCGAGCGCATCGTGGAGACGGGAGCGGAGATGGTGGTCACCGGAAATCCGGGATGCATGGCGCAGATCTCCGCCGGCCTGCGCGCGATCGGCTCGCCGATCCGCGTCATCCATCCGGTTTCGCTCCTGCGAGCCTCGTACGAGCTGCCGGCGCTCCTTCCGCACTGAGAAAAGCCGCTCGGTAACGGCAGGTCCCTTGCATCCTACGCAAGGAACGCTAGGTTACATGTAACCACCCCCCCCCAGCGGGAGATTCCGCCGCGGAGTTCGAACATGTCCGAGTCCGATTCGTCGAGATCTTCGAGAGACAAGGTGAGGGCGCACCGGGAGCGACTCCGCCGCCAGGGGTTGCGACCCATTCAGATCTGGGTGCCCGACGTTCGTTCCAGGGAGTTCAAGGCCGAAGCACACCGCCAATCCCTTATGGCTGCGCGAAGCGAGGAAGCGCGCAGAGACCAGGAATTCATCGATTCCATCTCAGAACTCGGAGATGGATGAAACGTGGCGAGATATGGACGGTTTCCGGCGGGGTGGACTATGCCGGCAAACCCAGACCCGCCGTCATCGTCCAGGATGACGCCTTCGACGCCACCGCCTCATTGATCATCTGCGCGTTCACCACAGATCCAACGGAAGCTCCACTTTTCCGCATTCTCGTCGACCCGAACGAGAAGAACGGTCTGGGTGTCTCGAGCCGTTTGATGGTGGACAAGCTGACCACCGTACCGAAGGAGAAGCTCGGGTCACGCATCGGGCGGCTCGACGACGAGGATATTCTGCGATTGAACCGGGCGATTCTGGTGTTCCTGGGACTGGCTGGATCATCCCGACGCGGCGCTGACTGAAGTAGCATCCGCCTTATCCCTCCGCTTCCCTGGAACCGAGCTCGTCCAGGACGAGGCGCGCCCGCTCGGCATGTTCAGCGGGGACGATCAGACGCGCGCTGCCAATACCCGGATAGACACCGCCCACGTCGTCCGCCAGGACGGCGCCCGGGATCCCCTCGTCCTCGAGAATCCCGAGCGCCATCTCGGCCTCGTGCCGCCAATGGAAGCGCGCGACCTCGACGGGTACGTCCCCCCGGTCGCGCGCGGTCACGTCAGGAGGTCTGGCGGAAGGAGTGGATCTCCATGTTCTTGAACTCGCCACTGCCGTCGGGCCCCGGCACGTACATCTCCATGATCATGTGGTCCGGATCGACCTCGGTGACGATGGAACGGAATTGCTTGTCCGCGCCGGTCGCCGGATCCACGAACGTACCCGTGTACGTGACCTTGTTCCCCTCGGCGGACCCCCACCCCACCATCATGCCGGTGCCCATGTTGTCGATCCACGTCATGAAGTACTGGTCCTTGGCGTTGTCGTAGCCGAACGTCCCCCGGCCCTCGAACGGCATGCCCATCATGGTGCCGCTCATCTCCTCGACCAGATAGCGGCCGCCGAGGACCGCCTCCGAGACGGAGGTCGCGGTCGCCTCCTGGGGAGGCGCCCCGGGCTCCATCCAGAACGTCAGCTCGTGATTCCATTCGCCCGCGCCCTGCGCGAGGTCCTGGTGCTGCTCCCCCGGCGTCATATAGGCCTGCCAGGCGGCCATCTCGGCAGCGGCTTCGGGGGACATCTCCGGCTCCTGGGCGAGCGCGGGCGCGGCCAGGAACACGAGCACCGCGGCCAGGGCGTACGTGCAGGGTCTCTGGATCATAGTCTCCTCACGGATGGGTTTTTCGGAGTTGACATCTCCTGGGGAACATTGGGTCTGCACTTCGCGCCGTCCAGCCTAGCGCTCATCCTCCTCGTACGAGACCGCGTCGGTGCGGCGAAACACCGCGTCCACGGTGCGCTCGCCGGCCTCCCCGCCGGGAGGCGACCCGGCCATCACGTACAGCTTGTCGGAGTCCAGGTACTCGCTCACTTCGGGCTCCTCCATCGTGGACAGCGCGAAGATCTCCAGTGGCGCGTCCCCTGTGTTGAGTATCGCGTGCGCGCCATCGGGTCCGGGCGGGCAGGCGAACGCGTCGCCCGGCTTGAGATCCCGCGTGCCGTCTTTGTCGCGAAGCTGCCCGTATCCGCGTCGTACATAGAAGAACTCTTCGTTCACGTGGTGGAAGTGGAACGGGTACGGACGGCCGCCGGGCGCGATGCGATAGACACTGTAGCCGAGCTTGCGCGCTCCGGCCACGCGCGCGACGCGCTTGCGCTCCGAGCCGAACGGCCCGCGGCTCTGGCGCTCCCAGGGCAGCTCGTCGATGCGAACGATGCGCGGGTCGCGTTCCGCGGCGGGCACGGGCGCCCCCCCCAGCGGCTCGTCTACCGGCTCGCCCTCGAAATAGCCGGCGATTCCCTCGACGATTCGTCCGCCCTTCGTCATGATGCGCTCCATCGGGGGGTCGGAGGCGAGGCCGGCCACGGCATATCCCCGCTTTCCCGAGTCGGGGTAGCCGACCACCTCGCACGGGATCTTCGTCGAGGCCAGAAGGACGTGCGCCGGGCGATCCGCGTAGTTGAGGAGCTGGTGCGCGCTGGCCGACCCGGGCGGGAACGCGACCACGTCGCCCGCTTCCAGATGGTGGAAGCGCCCGTCGAGCCGCAACCAGACCTCGCCACCCAGGACGATGGCGAGCTCCTCGTTGATCAGATGGTAGTGATACGGAACGCTGGCCTTCCCGGGGGGCACGATCCACGACCCGTATCCGAGCTTCCGCGCGCCGAGGCGATCGGCGAGCGGCGCCCACTGGGCGCCGAAGCGCGTACCCTGGGACATGGCGTCTCGCCACTCCAGCTCCGAGAAGTTGACGACGCTCAGACCCACCCGGTAGCTTCGCCTCCCGCATGCCGAATCGCGTGGAAATCGACCGGGCGATCGAAGCCGTATTCACGGAGACCGACCTCCAGCGGGCCGGCCTCGCGCAGAGACGCGCTCTGAAGCTCCTCGATCAGGGACTCTGGGAGGGAACGGTGGCGCCCTTCTACCAGGCTCGCGCCGAGCAGCGCATCAACGCGTTTCTGCGTACGCTCTGGCACGAGGTCACGCTCGAGCGGCTCCGTAACCCGGCCGAGTAGTCCGGCTCTTCCGTTACGCTCTTCCGGTCCGCCGTTCACTCCGCGGCCTCATAGACCGTCTCCCCGTCGATCACCGTTCGCAGGACGCGGGTCCTCCACAGGTCCTCTTCCGGGGCCGTCAGGGGGTCCCGATCCACCACGATGAAATCCGCGCGCTTGCCGATGGCTAGCGTACCCACCTCCTCCTCCATCCCGGCCGCCCATGCCGCGTCGCGGGTGAAGCAGGCCAACGCCTCCTCCCGCGTCATCCGCTCCTCCGGCCGCCAGCCGCCCTCCGGCCACCCCTCCTGATCCTGTCGCGTCACCGCCGCGTAGATGCCGAAGAACGGGTTCGGGCTTTCGACGGGAAAGTCGCTGCCGCACGCTAGACGAGCGCCCGCGTCGCGCATCCGCCGCCACGCGTACGCGCCCCAGATCCGGTTCGGCCCGACCCGGTCTTCCGCCCAGTACATGTCGCTTGTCGCGTGCGTGGGCTGATACGAGGCGACGACGCCGAGGTCGGCGAAGCGCGGGATGTCCTCGAGCGCGACCACCTGCACGTGCTCGATCCGGGGCCGCGTATCCCCGGCCGGAGAGCAGCCGCCGGGCGCGACGGTACCGCTGCCGCCGCAGGGCGCGACGGTGACCGACCGGCGGGCGGCCTCGATCGCGTCGAGCGCCGCGCGGTTGCCCGCGTCGCCGATCGCGTGAATGGCGGGCTGGAGGCCCAGCTCGAGGGCTCCCGCAACGATCACCGCCAGCGATTCCGGCTGGACCAGGAACGTCCCGCGCAAGTCGGGCGCGTCCTCGTAGGGGGCGAGCAGCGCCGCACCGCGACTGCCGAGCGCGCCGTCGGCGTAGCTCTTGGGCCCCCGCACGCGGAACCGCGGGCCCCCTTCGCCGTACAGGGCCTGCCCTTCCGCGCGCCACCAATCGATCGCGGCCGGCGATCGGGCGCTGAAATAGACGACCAGCCGGGGAACGATCCCGCCCTCGTCGTTCCAGCGTCGATAGAGGGCCAGCGTGTCGGGGCCGACGCCCATGTCATGTACGCCCGTCAGGCCGAGCGAGACGACGCGCTCCTGCGCGGCGTCGAGCATGTCCCGGAGGTCCTCCTCGCCGGGCGGCGGCATCGCGCGTTCGACCAGATCGGTCGCGTAGTCGATGAGGATACCGGTCGGCCGCCCCTCGGCGTCCCGGATGACCTGCCCGCCCTCCACGTCCGGCGTCGCGGTGGTGACGCCGCCGGCATCGAGGGCGGCCGTGTTCACCCACACGGCGTGCCCGTCGACCCGGTCGAGGAACACCGGGTTCGCCGGAGCCACCCGGTCGAGGATCTCCCGCGTCGGGAACTCTTTCACCGCCCAGTCGTTCTGATCCCACCCGCGACCGACGATCCACTCGCCGGGGGCGTGGGCGCGAACAGCGTCGCCGACGCGCTCGGCGACCTCCGCCGCGCTCCGGGTGCCGAACAGGTCCACGGTCAGAAGGAAACGCCCGAGGTTCATCATGTGTGCGTGGGCGTCGATGAGACCGGGCAGCACCGGCGCGCCGGCGGCGTCGATCACGATCGTCTCCGGACCGCGCCAGGCGGCAAGCACCTCGCTCGACGATCCGAGCGCGACGATCTCCCCGCCGATCGCCGCCAGCGCCTCGGCGCGCGGGTTCTCCGGGTCCATCGTGTGAATCACGCCGTCGACCAGGATCAGGTTCGCCTCCTCCTGGGCGCCGGCGGTCGCCGGCAGCAGGAACGCGGAGAGCGCCAAGACCACGCGCCCGAAACGATGCACGGCACCTCCAGATCGGATTTCGGGTACTGGCTCCGGGATCGAAACGGTAGCTTCCGCGCCCGCGACGAGCCGCACGACCGAGGCTTCGAGGGCGGTGAAGGACA
>DASSPT010000068.1:0-27679 GCA_035699465.1 Gemmatimonadota bacterium | reverse complement strand
TTTAGATTTGTAGATGTATTAATGAATATCCAGGCGAATCGGTGCCTGTCATGGGAGAGGCAGATTGGACAGACTACGCTCTTTCTTTTTCTGGTTGCAGCTCCGTGAGAGAAGAAGAAGCGGCTCCAGCTCTCACAGACGGGGCAGTAGCGATTCTGGGCAAAGAAAATCAACTTCAGCACCGGCCGAAAGGAATACCATGCTCGAATCGCCAGAGGTTCCAGAACCTTTGGCAGGAATGACTTTATGAGATTCAACATGGACCGATCTCAATTTTCCAGTGATATCCTGTGACTCTCGCAGACATCGTTTCTTTCGGCGCGATTCTCGTGGTCTTTCGACTATCCATAACACTCGTGATGTCAACCACGGTGACCAAGCGTGTCGTTTTCGGCCGGTTGCGGCTGGCGCTGACAGTGACATTGAAAGTGTCGATAGATCCGCGATCGGTGAAGATCCTCGTCCTCGTCCGTCACGCCAAGTCGAGCCGCATACGCCAGGTTGTTGAACGAGCAAAGTCGGTGAAGCTCGGCAAGCGTGATTTCGACGACTTCGCTCCGATTCCTGACCTGGGGCGGCCTTAGTGTGAGTGATCGATTCAAACTAAGGCAGGAAACGGTCGCGCCTCGCTTCTAACCGGGAATTGGCTGTTTGGATTGCGATAGATCTCGGCGGGCAGCAAGGTATTTGCGGTTTAATTTCCTGCTCAGCTGCAGGCCTTAATGGTAGCGGTAGTGGTTACGGAGTTGATTTGCCACCAGTTTTCATCTCCGCGGTGGGGACATAGCTCAGTTGGGAGAGCGTCTGCTTTGCAAGCAGAAGGTCGCCGGTTCGATTCCGGCTGCCTCCACCACAGGTGCGGCGAGGTGAATCTCCTCGCCGCCTCGCTGGGGAATGGGCGATCGTTGAAGACCCTCGTTCTCGTACGCCACGCCAAGTCGAGCTGGAAGGACGCGTCCCTCCCGGACCGCGATCGACCTCTGAACCGGCGCGGAAAGCGGGACGCGCCCGAGATGGGGCGCCGGTTGGCCGTGCTCGCAGGCACACCCGACCTGATCGTATCGAGCCCGGCCGCGCGGGCTCTGGCGACGGCCCGCGTCATCGCCGAGGCGGTGGACTACCCGGTGGACGCGATTCGCGAGGAGGAGCGGATCTACGAGGCGGCGCCGACCGAGATCCTCGACGTCATCCGCGACATCGACGATGATGTCGACGGCGTGCTTCTCTTCGGCCACAACCCCGGCCTCACCCAGCTCGTCAATCAGCTCTCCGCTCCTGCGGTCGAGAACGTGCCCACGTGCGGGGCAGTCCAGCTGCGGTTCGATGTCGAGCGTTGGTCGGACGTCTCACCATCGACGGCCCGGCGCCTGGCGATCCTCACGCCGAAGGACCCGGCTTGACCGCCGCACGAGGGCATGATATCGAGAAGCTCCTTCTCGTCGAGCGGCACCGCCCCGGACGGATCGGAGTGGGGCGACGAGGGGAAGTACCTCGCCCTATGAAAGAACATCGACGCGACTGGAGGATGGTCGGGGACATCTGGAGCAGCGATCACCCGCCGGCGGAGTAACGGGTCCGATCCTTGACGTCGGCGTTTCCGCGTGCTATCGAAAAGGATTGCTCCAGAGCGAGATCACGCCACCCCATCCAGAGGTGACCCTTTGACCGGTGTCATGAGTCGAGTTCTCGTGCTCGTTTGCGCGGCCGGCTTGGCCCTGGCATGCGAGACGCAGGAGCCTGCGACCGAGCAGGGTTCGGAGACGACTCCCGTGGCGGATCCGGCGGCCGCGCGCGAAGCGATTGCGGCCGTGGATCAAGCCTGGGAAAACGCCGCGACGGCCGCAGATGCCGCCGCGATCGCCGCCCTTTACACGTCCGATGCGATCGTCCTGCCGCCGGGGGCGAGCAGGGTCGAGGGCACAGCCGCGATCCAGGAGATGTTCGGGCCGTGGCTGACCGATGCCGGTATATCGTCGGTATCGTTGGACAGTGACGTGATCACGGTCTCCTCCGCGGGCGACATGGCGCACGCCGTCGGGAGCTACGCGATCACCGGCATGGGTCCGGACGGATCGGAGTACACCGAGAACGGCAAGTACGTCGAGGTGCTCAGGAACGTCGACGGCGAATGGAAGATCGCCGTGGACATCTGGAACGCGGACGGTCCGCCGGCCGGGACCGAGTCCATGACCGCGGAGCCTGAAGCGGCGCCCGCCGAGTAGTCCAGCGACCGGAAGCCCCGCTCCGCCGCACGCGGAGCGGGGCTCCGGCTCCTACCGGATTCCCTTCCGAGGCGTTCATCCGTGATCCGGATCGCCATTCTCGGGTGTGGCCGGATAGCGCGCATCCACCATCTTCCGGCTATGACCGGGTTGTTCACGCCGAGGCGGCCCGGTCGCCCTTCGAGACGGCGAAGCGCGTTTCCCTCGGGAGGCCGATCGCGACACCTCCGGAGGTAGCGGCTGGCGGGGTGCGGGTGACCGGCGAGAAAGGGAGGTTTGAAGGTGGAGCGTATCGAAGGGAGCCTGGATGTAGGGGGCGCGCGGTCTGCGGTGGCGCCCAAAACAGCGGCCAGAGACGGCCGGCGGGTCCCGGTCCCCTCCGCACAGTGAAGATCCTGATCCTCAACGACGTGGCGGCCGCGGTCGGAGGCGCCGAGACGCTGACGATGGATCTGCGGGACGAGCTGCGCCTCCGCGGTCACGACGCGCGCGTCTTCGCGAGCGACGCGTATTCGGACCGGGAGAGTCCCGCGGATTACACGTGCTTCGGGACCAAGGGACCGCTGCGGACCCTCAACCGCGTGGCCAACCCCAGGGCATGGGCGAGCCTCCGGACCGCGATGGCGGACTTCCGCCCCGACGTCGTCCACGTCCGCATGTTCATGACCCAGCTCTCGCCCCTGGTACTGCCGCTCCTCGATGGCACGCCGAGCCTCTATCACGCCGCCTGGTACGAGACGATCTGTCCGATCGGTACCCGTCTTCTTCCCGACGATACGATCTGCGAGCGGCCCCCGGGCCGCGCCTGTCGGGAGCAGGGGTGCCTGTCTCGTCGGGCGTGGGTAGCGCTCATGGCGCAACGCGCCCTCTGGGATCGGTGGCGCGACGTCTTCGGGCTGTTCGTCGCCAACAGCGAGGCCGTCGAGCGGCGGCTTCGCCAGTACGGCATCGGGCCAACGGCGGTCATCTGGAACGGCGTCCCGCGGCGGCCGGCTCGACCGCCGCTGTCAGGACCGCCGACGGTGGCATTCGCGGGGCGCCTGACGCGGGAGAAAGGGGTGGCCGTCCTCGTGCGCGCCTTCGCCGCGACCCGCCGGGCAGTTCCCGGCGCTCGTCTGATCGTGATAGGGGAAGGTCCGGAGCGCGTGGAGCTCGAGCGGCTGGCGCGCGAGCTGGGCGTCGAATCGAGCGTGGACTGGACGGGCCACCTGAGCCGGGATGCCATGGAGCGGAAGCTGGACGCCGCCTGGGTCCATGCCGTGCCGTCGATCCTGGAAGAGCCGTTCGGCTTGGTGGCTGCCGAGGCGATGATGCGGGGAACGGCGGTGGTCGCCAGCGGGCATGGCGGCTTGAGCGAGATCGTTCGCCACGGCGAGACCGGGCTCCTCGTCACGCCCAACGACTCCTCTTCGCTCGCCGCCGCTCTCGCTGCGCTGCTGGCCGACAGGGATCGATGCGAGACGATGGGACGGGCCGCCCACGAGTGGGCGTGGAACCGGCTCAGCCGCGCCGCCTGCGTCGAGGGCTTCCTCGACGCGTACCGGAGGATCCGCGAGGGGAGCGCCGCGTGATCGCTCGCGCGATCTCCGTCGAGCTCCCGCGCACGCGCAGGCGGCCCTTTCTCACGCACCGCCGGTTGCCACTCGACCGCCGGATCCGCCTGCGGCCGTTCTCGACGAGCTGGTTCCTCACCCACCCCGAGGACGTGCACCACGTGCTCGTCACGGGCGCGGAGAGGTACGAGAAGACCCCGCTCCTGACGAGTCCCGAAGGCCGGCGGCGCGCGGGACACGGCCTGCTGACGAGCACGGGGGAGGAGCACCTGCGGCAGCGGAGGCTCCTCCAGCCGCTGTTCCATCGGCGCGCCGTACAGAAGTTCGAGGCGACCGTCGACGACCGCGCCGAGCGGTGGGTGCGGGCGACCCCCGTGGGCGTGGAGATCGACCTCTGGCGGGAAATGGAGGAGCTCACCAAGCGGGTGATCCTGTCGGTTCTCTTCGGCGACGACCTGACGGTGGAGTCGGAGGAGAGGCTCGCGCGGGCGATCCGCGACCGTCGGCGATACACCGAGTACGTCTACCACGGAAGCCTTCCCCGGCGCGACCGGCTGCCGACGCGCTTTCTTCGGGCGAACCGGCGTGCGGTATCGATCATCGACGGCGAGGTCTTCGGCATTCTCGCGCGGCGACGCGCCCGGCTCGCCCGGTCCGGCGCCGCGGAGGGGCACGACCTGCTCGACGGGCTTCTCACCGCGAGCTATCCCGACGGATCCCGCATGACGGACGCTCAGGTCCGGGACGAGATCCTGACGTTCCTGAGCACCGGCTACGAGACTCTGGGAGAAGCGCTGACGTGGGCCTGGTACCGCCTCGGAATCCATCCCGACGAGGAGTCCCGTCTGCTGGAGGCGATCGGAGAAGGTCCCCCGAGCGACGACGGCCTTTCGCGGCATGGCGCCGGGCACGCGGACCGGTTCCTGGCGGAGACGATACGCCTCCATCCTCCGACGTGGATCTTCGCACGGGTTCCGATCGCGGAGGACGAGCTCCCGGTCGGCGGCCCCGTCGGGCCCGGGGACGTCCTGCTCCTCTGCCAGTACGTCCTCCATCGCCATCCGGAGGCGTTTCCGGACCCCGAGCGGTTCGATCCCGACCGGTTCGCCGACGGGCGCCCCGCGCGCTGGGCGTATCTGCCGTTTGGAGACGGAGCGCACAAGTGCATCGGCGAGCACCTGGCGCGGCTCGAGGCGGTGCGGGTCCTGCTTCACGTGGCGCCACGGCTGCGTTTCCGGCTCCTCGCGCCGGAGAAGATGGTGCCGTTCGGAGGAGTCACGCTGCGCCCGTGGGGAGGTCTCCCCGCCAGGGTCGAAGCGCGATGAGACCGCACGCGGAGGCCTTCTGACGTGTCGCGCGCCTGGATCACGGCATTCATACTCGCGGTCCTGGCACTGCATGTCGTGCCGGTCGCGCGCGAGTTCACGGGTGCGCGCGAGACCCTGTGGCCCTTCCTCGCCTGGGGGATGTACCGACACTCCTCGACCCCACCCGTCGAAACCACGGTATACCGGATCCTGGCGCGCACGGACGCCGGAACGCGCAGGGTGCGTCCGGAGGACGCCGGGTTCGAGCGCTTCGCCTTTCGCCGCTTCTACCAGATCCCGATAGGGCGTGGCGACTCCGCAGCCGCCGGGGAGCTGGCAGGCCGCCTGGCGCGGCGGTGGGATACTCCCGTTCGGGAGATCCTCCTGGAGGAAGTCGTGGTCACGCTATCGGAGACCGGGAGCCGCGGGCGGAAAACGGTCCGCCGGTTCGCCGCTCCATCGCGATGATCGAGCGCTGGAACCGCTGGTGGTTTCCGCAGAGCGACGGCCTCGCCCTGGCGGTGTGCCGGATCCTGGCCGCGGGTTCGCTCCTCTTCGTGTTCCTGCCGTTCTTCATGACGTCGCCTTCGGAGCACATCGCCCTCATCGAGCGTCCGGGTGGGTTCGACCACCCCCAGTGGATGATCCGGCTCGGTGCCCTGCTGGTGCCGGCCGATTCCTCCGCCTGGCCGCACCTCGTGCGCGGCGCGTTCGCGGTCGCCATAGGGGCCGGGGTGACGACCCTCGTCGGCCTGAGGACACGGACGTCGGCTGCGCTCCTCACGCTCGCGACCTGGTTCCTCGTCTCTCACGACGGATCGTATGGCGAGATCCATCACCCCGAGATCGTGCTCTCGCTGTTCCTGCTGTTCCTCGCCCTGTCCCCGTCCGGTCGAAGGCTCTCGGTCGACGCGCTCCTTGGGGACCGGCCGGAGGGAACGACCGACCGCGCCGTCTGGCCGCTCAAGCTCACGCAGGTGCTCCTAGCCTGGACGTACTTCTCGAACGCCGCCGCCAAGCTTCTTTATTCGGGCCTCGAATGGATGAACGGGTACACGCTCCAGCAGAGCATGCTGTACTCCTCCCTCCAGTGGGGAAGGCCGCTCGGATTCCGCCTGGCTCAGCACCACGACCTGTGCGTGGCGCTCTCGGTCGCCACGGTGGCCTTCGAGCTCCTCTTCCCGCTGGCCCTTTTCGTCCCCCGGTCGCGGACGGCGCTGCTGCTGTCAGGCGCGGTGTTCCACATCGTCCTGTACTTTACGATGAACATCGGTTTCTTTCCGAACGTGATCCTGTATGCGGTGTTCGCCGACTTCCGCAAGCCTGCGACCAGGTTGCGCGCTCTGCGATGGGGAGAGCGGCGGCAGGATGCGAGGATGGGGATCTGATGCAGAGCGAGAGCGCGCGTCCCGGTGAGCATCGGCGGCGGCACAGGAAGATCGGGACAGCTCTGGCATCGGCGTTGCTCCTCCCGGCCGGGCTCACGCTCGTGGGATGCGGAGATTCCCAGCCGGAGAGAGAGGCGCCGGTGTCCACGGCCGACGCGCGCGGCACGGAAGGGCTCGACACCGAGGCCTTCGATTCGCTCCCCTGGGCGCCCGGAAACCTCGACCGCGCCACCGGAACGTATCGGCTCCCGGTCCCACGTCCCGACCTCGTCGTCACCATCGACGGCGTGCGCCTGGAGTCGCGGGTCGCGGCGGCCGGCTGGGTGGCCTTCAAGCCGATTCCCGGGGGCGCCGTGCTGATGGCGGAGCTCCCGCTACTCGCCGACGAGGTGAACCCCGTCCTCTCGGCGGCGCTCCTCCACGACCTTCGCGTGACGTCCCTCCATCCGCACTTCACGCGCGATGACCCGCGACTCCTCTTTCTCCACCTGGCGGCGGTCGGCGAAACCGACACCCTGGCGGCCGCCATGGGCGCCGTTCTTCAGACGCTGGAGGACGTAAAGGGACAGCGCCGCGAAATTCCGACGCTCGTCGATCTCTCGGGCGTGAACTTCTATCCCGCGCCGGTCGATAGCGTGCTGAGGGTGCGGGGACGGATGCGGGACGGCATGTACGAGATCACGCTCCCGCGATCGGCGGTCCTGGAGGGCTTCGACCTCGGCGAGTCGGGGATCGCCAGTCGCGTGACGTTCGCCGGCGGTTCGTCATCGGCGGTCGTCAGTGGCAAGCTCGCGCTCCTCGAGGAGGAGCTCCAGCCCGCGCTCAAGGCGCTGCGGGCCGCCGGCATCGAGATCGCCTCGATCGACGACGACGCGATGGGAGAGGAGCCCAACTATGTCTACGTCCACCTCTGGGGGCGCGGTCCCGCGGCGGCGTTGGCCCAGGCGATCCGCGACGCGCTGGACGTGATGGAACGATGATGGAGCCTGTGGAGAATCTGTCGTGACCGTGATAGCGCTTACGCGCGAGCCCTCGGCCTCGCTCGCCGCCGGCGAGCGCACGTTCCGCGCGCGCGTGGCGATCGATCTCGCAGTCGCGGCACGCCAGCACCAACAGTACCGGCGCGTGCTCTGCGAATGCGGTGCGCGGGTGACCACGCTTCCTCCGATCGACGATCTCCCCGACGCGGTGTTCATCGAGGACGTCGCCCTCGTCCTCGACGAGGTCGCGATCCTGTTCCACATGGGTGTGACGAGTCGGCGTGAGGAGCCGGTGAGGACGGCGGCCGAGATCGCCCGGTGGCGCGAGGTCGTCACGCTTCCGGAGGGCGCCCGCGCGGAAGGGGGCGACGTCGTGCGGCTCGGTAGGACGCTCTACGTGGGCCGCACGGGACGCACCGACGACCGGGGCATCGCCGCACTCGGTGCGGTCGCGACCCCGCTGGGGTATCGCGTCGTCCCCGTCGAGGTGCAGGGTTGCCTGCACCTCAAGTCGGCCTGCACCGCGCTCGACCACGACTCGCTGCTCGTGAACCCCGCGTGGGTCGACGTCCCTGCGTTCGAGGCGCGGCGGACGATCGCGGTGGATCCAAGTGAGCCGGACGCGGCCAACGCGGTGCGGATCGGGAGCTCGGTGCTGCTGCAAGCCGGATGCCCGCGAACGATCGAGCGGGTTGCTGCCGCCGGCTACGACGCGCGCGCCGTGGACGTCGGCGAGCTCGCCAAGGCGGAGGGGAGCTTGACGTGCCTGAGCTTGCTGTTCGAGGAAAACGGCGGGGGCGGCGCGGGCTAGCTGCGGTCAGCCCGGACCGCTGCTCCGGCCGCGCAGGAGGGCGAAGACGCCGCCCAGGATCGCACCGCTGAACAGGTAGGCAACCAGGCCGATCATGGCGCCGGCCCGCATCGTGGCGGTCGTGAGCGGAGAGAATGCCGGCATGCCGAGAACCATGGGCATCAGAACGAGGCTCCCGACGATCCACCAGACAGCCCCGTAGAGGGCCCCCTTTACCAGCCAGGCGCGAGGCCCCGCCGCCCGGCCACCGAGGAGCACCCCGAAGAGGGCGCCCATCAGCCCGCCGCCGAGCAGGAGCAGGATCCAGGCGACCGCGAGACTGTCGGACCGGACCATCTGGGCCACCATCATGATCATCGGCTCCCGTTCTCCCATCTCCATGGAACCTCCCATGGCCATGGGTTCCGGACTCTGCATGCCCATCGGCGACGTCACGATCGACATGATCAAACCGTAGGGAAGGGCGGCCAGGATCCCCGCCAGAACTCCTGCTCCCAGCTTCGAGCGCATCTCGGTCTCCTTTCGGAAAGACTCCCACGATCATGAGGGCATCGAGGCCGCCGCGCGAACGACTCGAACGTCGACTCGCTCGCTCTTCCCCTTGAGCTCGAGCCGGCGTTGCTCGAGGGCACGGAGGTCGAGGCCGCTGACCCGAAGGGCGGCCTCGCTGACCAGCACCTCGCCGGGACGCGCCAGGGAAGCGAGTCGCGCGCCGATGTTCATGTTGTCGCCGAGCGCCGTGATGTCGGTGACCGTGTCATCCGCCCCGCTCACCGTGCCCACGAACGCGTTGCCGGAATGCACGCCGACGCCGATCTGCAGCCACGGCCCATCGTCGGAGCCATGGCCGGCGACCTCCAGCAACCGCCGGGCGGCGACGATCGCCGGCCGCGCGTGATTGGGACCCGTGAACAGGGGCAGGTACAGCCCGATCACCTGGTCCCCGACCAGCTTGTCGATCACGGCGTCGCTGTCGATGAGAACGTCGGTCGCGGCCTTGTAGAAACGATTCATTAGGCGACCGAATTCCGTCGCGGTCATCTCCTCCGCGAGGCCGGTAGACCCTCGAACGTCGACGAACAGCATGGAGAGCTCGATCTCGGCGCCGCCCGGGCACCGCTGAGCGAACGCCATTCAAAATCGGCAGAATCGCGGATTCTTCCCGTACCGCCCGTGGCCTATCAGGGGCATGATCAGCCCCCCCAGGTTCTCGAACGGTGCCCGGCAATTCTTGCAGCGATCGTTCGCGGGGAAGAGGCTGAACATCCGGCGGCGCGTCCGAATGACCTTGCCGAGCAGGGGGCCGCTCAGGAACGCGGACCAGATCTCTTCCGTGGTCGGCTTCGAAGGCACGGGCTTGCGGCTTACCTCGTTCCGGGCGGTCTACGGTCGCGAGCGCATCGTGCAGAGCGATCGGGGAGCGGTGCCCATGGCGGGAGTCACCTCGGCTCGAGGCATCGCGACGAGGGGGAATGCCGAGGGACCCATCCCCGAGAATCGGGAACGTAACCGATCGTCGCGGCGCCATCCATCGCCCGTCAGGTCCGCCTTCCGAGCCGGTAGGCGGAGTCGGCGGGTCGTACGGGGCGGGAGAACCAGAGCGGCCGCCTGAGCCCGCCGGGCTTCGCCGGCCGCGCCATGGCCAGCCACTCGCGGTAGATCGCGTGGCTCTTCGCCGTGTCGACCACGACGTCGCCATAGCGATCGCCCCCGCGCGCCGGCTCGAGCCGGACCTTCTGATGCCAGCAGTGCATCCCCGAGACGGGATCGGGTTGCACGGGGAAGGCGAGGTTCTGGTGGACGCCGGCGTCGCTCCACCAGATGCGGGCGGAGTCGGGATCGTCGGATTCGAACGGCACCAGCTCGCGCTCGTGGCGGATCCGCCACACGCCGCCCCCCTCGCCGCGATTCTCCGTGAGCGAAACGGGCGCCGCGGTCCAGCCGCCCACGCCCGCGTCGTTCCCCAGCCGCCAGCGGCCCATATGGTGCGAGCAGGCGACGATCCCCGGCCTCAGCCCCTCGGTCACCCAGGCGCGCACGACGAACCAGCCGATGGCGGTGTTGACGCGCACGAGATCGTCGTTGCCGATTCCGATCCGGCGCGCGTCGGCCGGATGGACCCAGAGCGGGTTCCGGTGCGAGATCTCGACCAGCCACTTGGCGTTGGCGGAACGGGTGTGGATCAGGGTCGGCAGCCGGAACGTGGGCAGGAGAACGGCCTCGCCGGCGGCGCGGTCGAGCTCCGACCAGTGGACGTGCGAGCGCACGTATCCGGGGATCGTGTGCTCGGGCCAGCCGAATTCCGCCATCGTGGGCGAGTAGAACTCGAGCTTCCTGGACGGCGTGTCGAACCCCGCGACCCGCAGCCCGTCTACCTCAACGCCCCTGTCCTCGGGGGGCGCCGGCCGCTCGTAGAACCGGTAGTCGTCGGTCTTCACGCGGAACGCGCCGAAGCGCCGCATGTACTGGAGGGGCGAGAGACCCTGGGCGGCAGCGGCCTCGGGCAGCCCGGGGACCGAGTTCTCGAAGATCCAGCCGTAGTAGTCGTCGACGGTAAGCTTCTCGCCGGGGCGATCCGGCGACTCGAACCAGCGGCGGATCCCCAGCGCGTCGTCGGGATCGACTCGCCACGACAGGTCGATCCAGAACTCGTCCTCCTCCCACACCTCGCCAGGGTTCGCGTCGCGCGAGTCGCGGACCGTCTCGCCGGCCGCCTGGCGGAACGCGCGCAGGACAGGCTGGCGGAACGCGACCCACGCGCCGGCGCTCGTCTCCTGGCTCATGATGTCGTGGCGCTCGGGGCCGTGCCCCATCGGCAGCACGTAATCCGCCCAGTATGCGCTCTCGTTCCATGTCGGCGTCAGCGCGACGTGGCAGCCGACCTTGTCGGAGTCGCGCAGAGCCTCGATCCACGACAGGCCGTCGGGGTTCGTCCAGACGGGGTTGTACACGCGCGTGAAGTACACCTCCACGCGGCCCCGTCCCTCCTTGAGGAAGTGGGGCAGGAGGAACGAGAGCTCGTGATGGGAGAGGGGATACTCCGGCGGGAACGTCAGCTCGTTCCAGCGGTCGAACGGTGGGGGCGTGAGCGGCATGCGGGCGGTGAACTTGTCGCGCGCGGCGGGCGTCGTTCCGCCGGGGGTGGCCACGCTTCCCGTCAGGACGACCAGCCACTCGAGGCAGCGCGCGACCTGCCAGCCGCCGAGGTTCCCCGAGGCGGCACCGCGCCACACGTGGGTCGAGAGCGCGCCGCGGGCGCGGCCGATCTCGCGCGCGACTTCGACGATCGTGGCGGCGGGGATCCCGCTCTCCCGCGCGGCGAACTCGGGCGTGAACTCGGCGTACGTCGCTCGCGCCGCGGCCACGAACTCGTCTACGCCGGCGGAACCGGGAGCCGCGCCGCCCCGCTCGCGGGCCCGGCGCGCCGCCTCCGGGTGTTCGGCATAGAGCCATGCCTCCCAGTTCACCCAGCGGCGCAGGAACTCGCGGTCGTGGAGATCCTCGTCGATCAGGACGTTGGCCATGGCGAGGAGCACCGCCGCCTCCGTTCCGGGCCACGTCGGAAGCCAGAAGTCGGCCATCGAGGCCGTGTTCGACAGCCGCGGGTCGAGCACCGCGATCTTCGCGCCGCGAGCCTTCCCCTCGATGATCCGCTGCGCGTGCGGGTTGAAATAGTGGCCGGCCTCGAGGTGGGCGGAGAGGAGGAGGATGAACTTCGCGCGCGCATGGTCGGGGGAGGGGCGGTCGCTCTGGTGCCAGAGCGCGTAGCCGAGCCGCGCCGCAGAGCTGCAGATGTTGGTGTGCGAGTTGTGGCCGTCGACGCCCCAGGCCTTCAGCACCCGGTCCATCGTGCCGTCGTACCCCGGGCGCCCGACGTGGTACATGACCTCCTCGCCCCGGCCCTCGGCGATCGCCTTCCGGATCCGCCCGCCGATGTCGTCGAGCGCCGCGTCCCAGGAGACGCGCTCCCACTCGCCACCGCCGCGCTCGCCGACGCGCTTCAAGGGGTGGAGGATCCGCTCGGGGTCCTTGACCTGGTTGATCGTCGCCGGACCCTTGGCGCACACGCGTCCACGGCTTCCCGGATGGACGGGGTTTCCCTCGAACCGGCGGATCTCGCCGGTCTCCTTGTCGACGTAGGCGAGGAGACCGCAGGCCGACTCGCAGTTGAAGCAGATCGTCGGGACGAGCCTGTACCTGTGCTCGACCTTCCGGGGCCAGGCGGCGGGGTCGTATTCCTTCCAGTCGTCCCACTGCTCCGGCCCCGGGGCGCTCGAGAGGATCCACTCCCCGCCGCCGGGATAGCGTCCCTCGCGCGTCGGCCGCTCGTCGGTGCTTCCGCTCTGCGGGTTTCGGTCGCTCATCGGGGGAACCTCAGCTGAGGGGGACGCACTGGCCGGCCCGGAGCCAGGCGTGCTCCCAGATCCAGAGGGCGGCGAGGGCCGCCAGGGCAGCGGCGGCGAGCGCGGCCGGGGAGGTCCCCCCGACGATGGTCACGAGCCCGAGGATCGCCGCGGCGGTGCCGATCCCGATCGCGGCCAGGAACCAGGGCCGGAGCGTTCCCTTCCGGAGCGCGCGCGCGGCCCGCTGGGCATCGCGTGTCGCGTGCGTGACGCCCACCTCGCCGAAGAGAATGATCGCGAGATGGAGCGCGAGCGACGCGACCATGAGCCCGGCGACGAGGCCCGCGGCCTTCCCCGCGGCGTCGTCGCCTGCTCCTCCGACCGCCGCGAGGAACAGCGCCACGACCGCGAGACCGGCGACCGCGGCCTGGACGACGAAGTGGAGCGGCAGGAGCGGGCTCTGCCAGAAGTCCCGGCCCTTCGCCTGGGCGAACAGGTAGCCGCTGTACCCCGCGCCGGCGATCGCGGCCGCGACCAGCGGCCACCTGAGCCAGGCGAGCCAGCCGCTCGCTGGCGCCGCCCACGCCGCCAGGAGCCACGCACTCCCCAGACCGCCGAAGGCGACGAGAACGAACGCACCCCGCGCGAGCCAGGAGCTCCAGTTCGGGCGCCAGAGGATGGAGAGGAACCGCTCGGGGCGCTTGAGGTCGACGACGAGGAGAGCGGTCGTGAGCGCGAGGAAGACGAGCCCGACGAGGGGGAGCCCGAGCGCGAACGCACCGTCACCCGGGAGGCCCAGCCACGGCGCGAGCGCGGCGGCCAGGAGCGCGCCCGCCGCGATCGACTTGGTCCACAGGTACCCGGACACCTTCCAGCCCCAGGGCCGCGCGTGGGCGACGTCGTACGTCGTCCGCGCCGGCGCGAGGCCCGCCCAGACGCCGCGGAAGAACTCCGCGTCCGGATAGTCGTCGGCGGTCATCGCCTGCGCGAAGGCCGGCGGGGGAAGATCGCTGCCGAGCCAGGCCGCCGGCGGCTCGGGCGTCCCCGCCGCGGCTCCAGCATCGCTGCGGTCGACGTGGGAACCGTTGCCGTGCGGACGGGAGATCTCTTCGCTCGTCTCGCTGCCCCCCGGCCCGCGGTCCGCCCACAGGTACCCCCCGGCCGGCGACGTAGCGCCGGGCACCAGCGCTCGCGGCTCGCTGTCGACGTAGAAGACCTTCGGCATCGTCCCCTTCTCGGGCTTCCGCACGTCGACTTTCTTGGTGGCGACGATCTGCGCCACACGCGTCGACGGATCATCGAGGTCTCCGACGAGGATCGCCTCGGCGGGACAGACGGTCGCGCACGGCGGCTCGAGGCCGATCTCGATCCGGTGGGAGCAGAAGTTGCACTTCTCGGCTGTGCCGCGGTCGGGATGGATGTAGAGGGCGTCGTAGGGGCAGGCCTGCATGCACGCCTTGCAGCCGATGCAGGCGTCGCGATCGAAGTCGACTATCCCGTCGTCCCGCCGGTAGAGCGCCGTCGTCGGACAGATCTCGACGCAGGGCGCGGCCTCGCAGTGGTTGCAGCGGAGCACGGTGAAGAACCGGCGCACGTCGGGAAAGGCGCCCTTCTCGACGTATTTTACCCACGTGCGGTAGTCGCCGAGGGGGACGTCGTGCTCGGCCTTGCACGCCACCGAGCACGCGTGGCAGCCGATGCAGCGCCCCTGATCGATGACGAACGCGTACCGCAGGCCCGGTCCTCCGATGGCGGGAAGCGGCGCCTCGCGCGCCGGCCTCAACGGTACCCGACCGAGCGCTCCGGGGTCAAACGGTCCGGAGCGAGTCATATTCCCGCGCGATGAACGCCGAACGAACGCCCGCGCCCACGATGCGCGATGCGCAGCCCTGGACGATCGCCCCGTACTTCCTCGTGGACGACGTGGTACGGACCGCGAACTACTATCGGGACACGCTGGGATTCCACTACGATCGCTTCTGGGGGGATCCGCCGAGCTTCTGCATGGTCAAGCGCAGCGGGGTCGTCGTCATGCTGAGCCAGGTCGGGGAGCTCGGCAGCGTCCGGCCGAACCGCCTGGCCGATCCCGAGGGCGAAGCCTGGGACGCCTACGTCTGGATCGAGGACGCCGACGCGCTCTACGAAGAGCTCCGGTCACGGGGGGTGACGATCGCCCGCGCCATCTGCGACCAGCCCTACGGCTGCCGCGACTTCGACATCGAGGACTGCAACGGGTATCGGCTGTGCTTCGGGCAGGACATCGAGCGCTGACGGCGGAACGCGCACGTTAGCGATCGAGATCCTCGATCCAGCCCGCGATGGCCGGCACAACGGGGGCGGCGAGAGGCAGCGACGGATCGCGATAGGTCTCCGTCTGAGCCTGGAGGTCCATCGACGCGATGGACTTGAGGACGTGATTCACGCCCTCCAGGCGTAGCAGTGTTGCGCGCGGCTGTGCGGCATGCAGCAGCTCGGCATCCCGCATCGTCACCTGCACGTCCGTGGTCCCCTGGACGATCAACAGCGGTCCGTCGAAGCGACGTGCTTCGCTCGCGGGATCGTAGGCCGCCATCGAGCGCAGGAAATTCCTGTATTGGGGAACGAGCACGGGTTGTGCGAACGGCGGGACCTCGCCGGGATCGTCGCCCCGCAGGAATCGGGCGAAGGCCGAGTCGATCGTGGCGACTGTCGTGCTGTCGGCCTGACGGGCGAACTGTTCGTGCAGGACATCGGCCAGCATGCGGCCCTGTCCCGCGACCATGATCACCCCCGCCTGAGGCGCGCCGCGATTCGCGGCCTGCAACACGTGGCCGGCTCCTTCGCTGTGCCCGAGCAGGACGACCTTCGAAAAGCGTGCATCCGATGCCAGGGCCGTCGCCGCCGCCGCGACGTCCGCGACATAGTGATCGGTCGTGAGGGTCGTGGGGTCGCCGCCCTCGCCTGCGCTCATGCCGATCCCGCGCTTGTCGTAACGCAGGCTGGCGATGCCCCGCTCCGCCAGGCCCCATGCCAGCATGGCGTACGCGTTGGTGTTCAGAAACGGTCCGTTCGCATTGCGGTCCGTGGGACCGGAGCCCGCGACGATCACGACGACCGGCACCCGCCCCGAGACGGCCCCTGACATGGCGAGCGTGCCGTTCAGCGTGAGCCCGTCCCGCGCGAACGTGAACGGTTCCTCCGCGACGCCCTGGGGAGGGTCCAGCTCGACCGGTGGCGCCGCGCCCTGCGGAAGCTGCCCCCAGAGCGCGGTCGCGGGGGCGAACAGCAGGCCGGCCACGAGGAGTGATCTGCGCGGAACCCACTTACGATCGACGCTTGCCATGGCTACCTCCGGTGTTGAACCAGTTCAGGAAATGCTCGATGGTTTCCTGGAACACGGTGGTATCGAGCTCGTACAGGATGGTCGACCCGTTTCGCTCGGCGGTCACGAGCTCCGCGTCGCGCAGGACCGCCAGGTGGCGCGAGATGGTCGGCCATGCCGACGAGAAGTGGGCGGCGATATCGCCGGAGGACCGCGGACCGTAGCGCAGGAGGCGCAGGATCTCGCGCCGCGTCGGGTCGGCGAGGGCCTTGAATACGGCGTTGGGTATCGCCATCGAAGGACCGCCTGAGCAGGTCGTCGGGATGGTTGTTCTTGTATTATTAGCTAATAAGCTAATTGTCTGTTGTAAAGCCGGCCGCCCGGAACCTCGAGCTCGGCCCAGGATGAGCGCGAAGGACTTCGTCGAATTTCTCGAGACGCTGTACGCCACTCGCCCGCCGAGTCTCGACTGGTCGGGCGCGACGTTTCCCAGCTAGCCTCGAGGCATGCACGGTTGGTGGCGCGACCACGAGGCGCGGCGCCGGATGCGGCCGTCGCTGGAGGGACTCGTCCGGATGGAGCGCGCACTGGGGGATGGGGCGAGGGTGCTGGGCGTGCGGAGGCTGCACGGCGGGATCATCAACTCCACGCACGCGGTGACGATCCGCCAAGGTGGCGGGACGCGGCGCCTGGTCCTGAAGCAGTTCCTGATGTCGCCGGACGACGCGAGGCGGGAATGGGAAGGCCTTCAGCTCGCGCGACGCGCCGGAGTCGCCGCTCCGCGAGCAGTTCTGCTCGCGGACGCGGGGGAATGGTTCGAGTGGGCCGCGATGCTGGTGACGCTGCTCCCCGGACGCGCGCGCGTTTCCGACCGCCCCGGTCCGCTGCCCGGACGTCTGGGCCGGACGCTGGCGGCCATCCACGCGGGAGACGTACGCGGATTGCGGCCGGAGGACAGGGAGCGGTTCTGGCGGCCGGCGGAAGAGCCCCGCGACGGACTCCTCGCGGAGGTGCATTCCGCCGTCGTGTCCGCGTTCCCCGCCGTCCCGCCCCGTGAGCCGGTCCTCCTCCACTGCGATTTTTGGACCGGAAACGTCTTGTGGCGATTCCGTCGCCCGGCGGGCGTGGTCGACTGGAGCAGAAGCTGCGTGGGTCCGCGAGGGTACGACGTCGGCTATGCGCGGGCCGACGCTGAGATCGCGTGGGGGCGCGACGCGGCCGACCGGCTCACGGACTCCTATTCCGAAACGGCGGGAGCGGTGCCGGATCTGCCCGTGTGGGATCTCGTCTGCGGGTCGGACGCGATGGAGAACGCCGTCTGGTGGCAGCGGGGATACCGCGCCCTGGGCAGGAAAGACGTGACGCTGGAGCGGATCCAGTCGCGCCTCGGCGCATTTCTGCGTCGTGCGCTCGAGAGGATCTGAACCGCGGGCGGCACGTAGGGCCGGCGGCCCTCGCACCCGCAGGGCGCGAGCGCTAGCCTCGGCGGCATGCGGGAAGTCCAGAGCCTCGACGCCACCGCTCAGGCCGACCTCGTCCGCCGCGGCGAAGTCACGCCGCTCGATCTGGTCGATGCCGCCATCGAGCGGATCGAGCGGCTGAACCCCGAGCTGAACGCGGTCGTGACGCCGACGTTCGAGCGCGCGCGGGACGCCGCCCGCGGCGAGCTCCCCGACGGGCCGTTCCGCGGCGTCCCGTTCCTCCTCAAGGACCTCTCGGCGGCATGGGCCGGCGTCCGCATGTCTTCCGGCTCAGCGTTCCTGAAAGACTTCGTGGCGCCCGTCGACAGCGTGCTCGTGCGGCGCTACCGGTCCGCCGGGCTCGTCTTTCTCGGGAAGACGAACTGTCCCGAGTTCGGCTTCCTCCCGACGACCGAGCCCCGGCTCTTCGGTGCGACTCGGAACCCGTGGGACAGAACGCGGACTCCGGGCGGGTCGAGCGGCGGATCGGCCTCGGCCGTCGCGTCGGGGATGGTCCCGATCGCGCACGGGAACGACGGCGGCGGCTCGATCCGGATACCCGCGTCGTGCTGCGGCCTCGTGGGGCTCAAGCCGACGCGCGCGCGGATCACCCAGGCGCCGCTACTCGGCGACGTCATGGGCGGTCTCGTCGTCGACCACGCGCTCGCCCGATCGGTGCGGGACTCGGCCGCGCTCCTCGACGCCACCCACGGAGCGGCGCCCGGAGACCCGTACGCCGCCCCGCCCCCCGCGCGCCCGTTTCTGGAGGAGGTCGGGGCCGATCCCGGGCGGCTCCGGATCGCGTGGAGCGCGCGGAACCCGATCGGCGCCCCGGTCCACGCGGACTGCGCGCGCGCGGTCGAGGAGGCGGCCGCTCTCTGCCAGGACCTCGGGCACGAGGTCGAAGAGGCCGCGCCCGAGCCGGACGGCGAGCTCCTCTACGAGTCGTTCTTCGCCGTCTGGCTCGCGGGCCACGCCTGGGGGATCGACGGGATGGCGCGCGCGACGGGTCGAAGCCCCGAGCACGAAGAGCTCGAACCGCTCTCGTGGGCCCTCTACCGGATCGGCCGCGAGGTGCGCGCACCCGATTACCTGCTGGCGGTGACCGCGCTCCAGCGGATCGCCCGGGAGGTGGCCGCGTTCTTCGAGCGCTACGACGTCTGGCTGTCCCCGACCCTGGCCCAACCCCCCGTGCCGCTCGGCACGTTCGACTCGGGCTCGTCCGACGCACTCGGAACGTTCCGCAGAGCCAGCGAGTTCGTCCCGTTCACGCCGCTCTTCAACGCGACCGGCCAGCCCGCGATCAGCCTTCCCCTCCACTGGAGCGAAGCGGGCCTTCCGATCGGCGTCCAGCTGGCCGGCCGGTACGGGGACGAGGCGACGCTCCTCCGTCTCGCCGCTACGCTCGAGGAGGCTCGCCCGTGGACGGATCGGACCCCGCAGGTGTGGGCAGTCGAAGGCCGATAGACATGTCGTCGTTCCGGACAATTCTCCATGCGGGCCTGACGCTTCTCCGCCGACCGAGGGGCAACCCTCAGCGGCGCGAACGCGAACGCTTCCGGCGATACTGCTCGGCCGTGCCGGGATTCGTCCCGGACCCGGTGTTCGTAAAGGTCGGTGCCAACGACGGAACGACCGGGGACCCCTGCGCCGCCATCCTGCTCGCCGAGCCGCGATGGAGGGGCCTGCTGATCGAGCCGGTTCCCCACTGCTTCGACCGGCTCCGAGCGACGTTCCGGGATCCCGGCAGATTCACTCTCGAGCGCGTCGCGGTCGGCGCGCATGTCGGCGAAGCCTCCTTCTATTACGTCGACCCCCGGGCACGCGAGAGCATCCCCGATCTGCCGTTCTGGGTCGATCAGCTCGGCTCCTTCGACAAGCGACACATCGTCAAGCACCTGGACGGCGCGCTGGAGCCGTTCATCGTCGAGTGCGCGGTCGACGTCCGACCCCTGGCGGAAGTGCTCGGAAGGCACCGAATACAGGACGTTCATCTGCTCCACGTCGATGCGGAAGGCCACGATCTCGAGGTTCTGAAGACGCTGGATTTCGCGGCTCACGCGCCGGTCGCGATTTTCGTGGAGCACAGCCATCTGGCTGCTTCCGACAAGAGCGAGATGCTCGAGCTCCTGCGCTCGCGGGGGTACGGCGTCCGGGATTGCGGAAACGACTACTTCGCCCTCCACAGGAGGGCCTACCGGCGGTTGCGGCGGAAGCGACGAGGAGGGGCTTGAAACCCGGCCCTCGGCTGACGCGTAGGAGCCATCAGACAAGGAGGTTCCACCATGCAGTCCAGCCCGTACGCGTCGTTCGCCTCGAACCCGGTCCGGGGGATCTTCGGCATCCTCGTCTGGCCGCGGACGTATCTCAACATCGCTTACCTGATGGTCGGCTTCCCGATCGGCCTGGCGTACTTCGTCTTCTACGTGACCGCCGGCGCGCTCGGCGCGGGCCTGGCGATCCTCGGCATCGGGCTCGTCATCCTCTTCCTGCTCGTCCTGGCGGCCTGGGGCCTCGCGCATTTCGAGCGCGGTCTCGCCAACACGTTGCTGGGGGCGAACGTGCCACCCCCGCCGCCGACGGCGATAGAAGAAGGCGGCTGGCCATGGGTGAAGAGCGTCTTCGCGAACCCGGTGACCTGGAAGGGTCTCGCGTTCCAGCTCCTCAAGTTCCCGCTCGGCCTCGCGAGCTGGATCGTGGCGGTCGTCGTGATCTCGGTGGTCGGAGGTTTCCTGGCGGCACCGATCGTCGTCGCTTTCGGAGGGGTGATCCAGATCGACCCGTGGTGGGTGGCGGATACGGCCGGCGAGGCGTGGATCGCGACCGCGATCGGCCTGGCGGCGATCGTTCCGGCGCTCCATCTGCTCAACGGCGTCGCGTACCTGTGGGCGATGTTCGCGCGCTTCATGCTCGGGCGGCGCGAGCCGCGGGAATCCGTGCGCGAGACGTGGTCGCCCGATCCCGTCCGCGCCCCCGTTCCCGCACTCTGATCGAGTCCTTCGGCTAGCCATGCCTTTGCGAGCCGCCCGTCCCGGGCGGCTCGCCCCGACGGAACACCATAGGCTCCGCATGGCTAGAACCTGCCCGCCGCGCCCCGCGCCTCCTCGAGCAGCGCCCCGATCCGAGCCCGAATCTCCTCGACGAACGGATACGGGTCGTCCCCGGCGCGGGGCGCCGGCAGCGGTTCCCCGAACCGGATCGCGACAGGGGCCCGCCGGCCCCACACGCGTTTCGGCCGGCGGGACCCCTTGGGCAGAACCGCGAGGAGCCCGGCCGCAGCGCAGGGGATGACCTGCAGGTGGAGGTCCCGCGCCAGGATCGCGACCCCGCGAGAGAACGGCAGCAGGCCGCCGTCCGTCGAGCGCTCGCCTTCGGGGAAGAGGAGCGGGCATCCGCCCCGGTCGGCGATCGCGCCCGCGATCCTCAGGGTGGGCCGCCAGTCCCCGGTCTGGAGGAGCGGGACGAGGTCGAGCCCCGCCACCGCCAGCGCGTACTGGATCCACCCCGCGCGCGAGCGCTCGAAGTGCTCCCACATCGCGGTGACGGCCACCCTGGACGAGACCCCGGGCGGGAGCGCGAACAGGACCGCGCCCGGATCGAGGATGCTGAGGTGGTTGGCGGCGACGAGGAACGGGGGATCGATTCGCGCGACGCGATCCCCGCCCGCCGCATCCAGGGCGACGAGCGAGTGCCACGCCGGGCGTAGCACGCCTTGCGCGAAGGCGAAGCGCAGCGCCCGCACCGGCGCCCGTCCGCGCCACCGCATCTCCGGCACGATGCGTGGGGACGCGACGGCCGGGGACTCCGCCGGTGGGGCCGCTCGGATCGGGAGCTCCCCTCCTCTCGGCGCGCCCCGGGAAAGCTCGGCGGCCAGCTCTGCGAGCCGGCGCTCGGGCGCGGCCGCCTCGGGCGGGAGCGGCACCCCGTACGTCATCTCGAGGCGGGTCGCGAGCTCGACCCGGTCGAGCGAGCCGAGCGCGTCGCCCAGCCGCGTGTCGGCGGGGAGCGCCCCCGGCTCCGCGCCGCCGATCTCGGCCACCATGCGGGTCAGCGCGTCGATCGCCGCGCCGGCCGGAGGGACCGCGCTTCCGGACGCCTGACCCTCCAGCCATTCCCGGATGCCCCCGAAGCGGGGTTTCCCCGTCCGCGTGCGCGGGAAGTCCGCCTCCGGCCACACCCGCCAGGCGCGGATCCGGGCCGCGTCAGGAAGCGCCTCGTTGGCCGCGCGGACGGCCCCGCCCGGATCGCACCCCGGCCGGACAACGAGCACCGCGCAGACGGCTCCCGGCTCCCCCCACGGGCGCTCGAGCACGAGCGCGTCGACGACGCCCGGCTGGGCGGCGAGACGCGCGGCGATCTCGCCGGTCTCGAGGTTCAGACCGGCCGGCGTCACGATCCGCTCCTCCTTCCGGCCGAGAAACCAGAGTCGTCCCTCGCCGTCGAGGCGGCCCATGTCGCCGGTATGGAGCCAGCCTTCGGAGTCGACCGCACCGCCGACGACGTTCGGTCCGCGGACGAGGATCTCCTGATCGGCGGTGATTCGGATCTCGACGCCGGGTAGCGGGCGCCCCAGCGAGCCGGGGCGCGAGTCGAAAGGGTGATCGAGCGTCACGAGGGGCGCCGTCTCGGTCATCCCGTATCCCTGGACGACGGCGTACCCCAGGAGCCGCCACAGCCCGGCCGTGGCCGGGTCGAGCGCGGCCCCGCCCGAGACGACGGCCACGAGCCGCGGCCCGAGCTCGAGCCGGAGCCGGGCGAAGAGGAGCGCGCGCGACCACCACGGCCGCCCCGCGGCTCTCGCGAGCCGCGCCTCGAATTCCTCCGCCCCCCATAGCTCCACCCCGCGCGCGCGAAGCCAGGCCGCGAGGAGCGTGAGCGTTCGGGGCACGGTTGCGAGGACCCAGCACCGCTCGCGGCGCAGAGATCGCGCGAGGTCCGGCGCCGGCATCGAGGCGAGGAGGATCGCGTCGGCGTCGAGGAGCACAGGGACGAAGACCCCCAGGACCTGCCCGTACAGGTGGGAGAGGGGAAGCGCGCAGGCGATCCGCAGCCGGGGAGCGATCCGAAGCCAGCGCCGGTACGGACCGATCCCCGCTTCCAGCGCGTCGAGCACGGCGCGAATGTTCCCGTGGCCGACCGACACGGGTCGCGCCGCCATGCTCGTGCCCGACGTGAGAACGATCTCCGCGGCCCGATCCGGATCGTCGGGGGGAAGCGCGGGCGAGCCGACTGACGGTCGCCGAGCGCCGGTCCGCATTTCGAGCTCGATCACCGGCACGTCGATCCCCGGGCGCGGCGACTCGCGGTCCGTGCACCACGCGGCGATTCCGAGCGAACGCGCCGCGTCGCGGGCCTGGCCGGGATCCGCCGACACCTCGAGCGGCACGGCGACCGCGCCGGCGCGGAGGATCCCGAAGAACGCCGCCTGCCAGAGGGGGCCGTCGTGCACCCAGATCGCCACCCGCGCGCCGTCCCCGATCCCGCGCGCCGCGAGCTGTCCCGCGACGCTCTCCGCTTCCGCCGCGATCCGCCGCGCGGGCCACCCGCGGCTCCGGTACGCCTCGACCCGTCGGACCTCTCCCGACACGCGCCGGATACGATCCAGGTACGCCAGGAGATCCCTGCGTGGTGCCATGCGCGGCGCGCCTTCCGCTGGCCCGGACATGGGTCTATCATCGAGGCTCCCGACGCCGGAGGAAAGCCCGAGGATGACCGATCGGCCCCCGATCCGACCCACCAGCCGGCGCGCCTGGATCCTCCCCGGCGTGCTGCTCGCCACGGTGGCGCTCCTGGCCGCGACCTTCGTCGTCGGCTCGTTGCGGCGGCCCGAGCCGCCATCGTTCCAACCGGGCGGGCCGCCGCCGCGCGAGGTGGGCGACTCGCTCGTCGGTCCCCGCGTCTACACGGTGGACGCGAGGGACGAGCGGGAGTGGCGCTGGTTCGACTTCTCACGCGGAGCGGTGGTCGAGTCTCCGGGCCCACGCGACTGGGACGTGGCCTTCCGGCGGCACGACGTGCTCGTCAACGGTGGGGTAGGATTCGGCGGCGAGGGCGGAGCGATCGCGCTGGAGGGCGTCGCGTTCGACGCTCTCGCGGAAGCGCCCGAGAGCGGATACCTGCCGTCCCAGGCGGGCCGCGACTCGACGAATCCCGCGTTCGAGGACTGGTACGACTACGGCTTCACGAGCCATCTGCTCGAGCCGAAGCCGGTCGTCTATGCGATTCGCACCGCCGATGGCCGCTACGCGAAGCTCGAGATCCTCAGCTACTACTGCCCCGAAGCCGTGTCCGGTTGCCTGACGTTCCGCTACGCGTACCAGGGCTCGGGCGCGCGCGGGTTTCCAGCCCGGATAGGGGACGTCAGTTGATCGTCGCCTGCCCCCGGGTCCCGTCCTTCGGGGTCGAGGTCAAACTGGTCGATACCCCGCCAGTTCCCGCGAGCGCCGCATTCACCGGGCGCGTGAGGTTGACGAAAAACGTCTCTGCTGTCTCGGCCCGGTTCGTGTCCGCGCAGACCGCCACCTGCACTCGCTGGGTCCGCGGGATCTGGGGACTCTGGAGCAAATTGGTCGGCGGCGAGAACGTGAGCGTCCCGGATTTCGTGAGGTAGTCTGCATTGGCGGTCCGCGGGGGACACGAGGTGCCGGCCCCGGCGGTGCCCGGCGCGGTGTTGTACTCGACGGTCACGGGACGCTGGCTGATTGGGCCGGTAAGCGAGACGACGAACTCCACGTTTGCCGTCCCGGAAGACGGTTCCGCGACCTGGACCGTCGGCGTGATGCCGAGGGTCGGCAGGGGCTCGTCGTCCGTGATCGTCACCTGCTGAGGAACCCTGCCGGGCGAGAAGCTGATGAAGAAGTTCGCGTGGTTCTCCGCGGCCGTTAGCCGCACACCGAACTGCTCGTCGCCTTCGCTCAGGTCGTCGCTGCAAATCTGGAAGTTCACCGTCTGGCTCTGCTGACCCGTGAAGGTGAACGCGTTGGAGGTAGCCACGTAGTCCGCCCCGCCCGTCCCGCAGGTCCCGGCCCTCGCCGTTCCGTCCTCCGTCGTGTAGCTGATGGTCAGGGGCCGCTCGCCGCTCCAGGTGCTCGCCAATGCGGGGATGTCGAACGCGAACGTGACCGGGACGTTGACGACCGCAGCGCCGTCCGCTTCGATCACTCGCGCCTGGCTGAAGTTGACGATCATCTGCGTCTGCGGCGGGTTGACGACCCCGCTTCCCTGCCCTGCGGCATCGGAGGCATGGATCGCGAGCAGGAGAACCGCGTACGCAGGCACGAACACTCTGGAAATCGACCGGGGGGCCATCGGGTTGCCTGGCTTTCTGCCCAGGGGGCGTGGGGGGGTGAGAATCTCGACAACCTCACGGTAATCACCCGCGAAACGAACAGCTAGGGCCGTAGTACGGATCCTGTTTTCCCTAGACAAGGGCCGCAGCGGGCATTACCCGTAGCAGTGACCTGAGCGGAGGCGCAGCGTCTCGTCACCGAGCGACCTGAAGGAACGGAGGAAGTGAGAATGCGAGGTCTGGTGGACCGGCTGGTGCCGCACTCGGTGGCCGTGAGCGCGGCGATCGTACTCCTGTCGACGATTGCGCGGGATGCGGAGGCCCAACCCACCGGGGGGACGGCAGGCCGCGATCTGACCGTGGAAATCACAAAGGCCGGCGCGATTCCCGAGATACCCACCCGAACGAACGTCGCATTCGTCGTGACCGTCTCGAACATCCGTTCCGGGCAAGCGAGCAACGTTCTGGTGAACGTCACTTTCCCCGTGGGATTCACGTCGCTGTCGGGAGCGGAATGCACCTTCAATCGGAATGTCGCGTCGTGCGCGACCGCCAGTCTGGGCGGGAACAGCCAGAAGACGTTTCGCATCTCCTCCACCGCGCCTTCGACGATCAGCGGGACTTCTCAGTCTTTCACCCTGACGGCCGTGGTAGATCCGAATAACACGGTGGCGGAAGTCGATGGCGGCAACAACAACAACTCCGACAATCTCACCGTGAACATCGTCACGCGCGCCGATCTGAACGTCGGCATCGGCGGTTCGGGCAGTCCCACCGTGCAGGTGGCCCCGGACCTCGTCTTCGTCGTCACCGTGGACAACGACGGCGACCAGGCCGCGTCGAACCTCCTCGTGCGAAGCACGCTCCCCAAGGACGTCGCCTTTGTGCGCGTCGAGGAGAACCAGCTCGGCAGTTGCGCCCAGAACAGCACTGCGTCGAACGGAGCGCTCAACGTCAACTGCACCCTGTCCTCGCTGCCGGCCGCTGCGAGTCGCCATGTCCGCATCGTCGGAAGGCTCGTCGGCACTGTCCCGGACGGGGTGCAGGTCACGTCCGCGGTCAACGTCGATCCGAACAACACCGTGCCCGAGCGGAACGAGAACGACAACACCGCCTTCCTGGTCACGACGATGCGCACGATCTCGGATGTTCAGATCGTCTTCAACGGGGCAATCGTCGCAGGGACCCGAAATCCATCTCTTGCCGCGGACTGTGGGGCGGGTTCGAGCAATACGATCGAGGCTACCGTAACGGTCAGGAACAACGGGCCGAACACGTCCGGACCCACGATCGTCACGGCACGGTGGCCAGCGGGGATCACCCGGCCCGCCCTGGTCTCCGGCGTGCCTGCAGGCGCCTGCTTCGATCGATGTGACGTTCCCACTCTGAAGTCCGGTCAGAGTGTCGTAGTGAAACTGTTCGCCGGGGCGTTCGATGTGAATCTATCGGGTCCGGGGATAGCCACCTTCACCGTGGATCCGGCGCAGACTCTATTCGACTCCGTCGTCGGCAACAACAGCGTCACGGGAACGGTGTGTACCGGATAGAACCTTTCGGGCGCGTGTTCCCTGCGCTCCCGGTTCGAATCGCAGCTCGCGCCAGTCCGTCCGTCGGATCGGCTCTCCGCCGAGGTCGAGGGCCGTGACCCGCCAGCGAACCGGCCCGCCGGCCGCCCGCTCCGCCACCCAGGGCGGCGAGCGGTAGTCGAGCACGCCGGCGGGCAGCATGGCCCTCAGGACCGACTGCTCCAGGGAATCCACGACCTCGAGTCGGTAGTAGGACGCGCGGTCGTCTTCCGTCCAGCGGAATAGGATCGCCGTTCCGGGAGACGTGACCGCTCCATCGACGGGCTCCAGCGGAGCCACCTCGTCCGAACCCGTTCGTTGGGCGAGCTCGCTCCCGCCGCCCCGCGTGACGACGTACCGCAGGACGGGCATCGGAAACCCCGCGACGGCCCCCGCGCGAACGACGCCCTCGCCGGCTCCCGCCAGCTCGCGGCTGGACTCCGCCTCGCGGTCGTTCGAGGCCTCGATCCGGAGCAGGATCGAATACGATCCCTCGGCCTCCGTCGGAAGGCTCCGCGGGTCGGGTCCGGGGAGCGTGAAGCGGCCGGAGGGAGGCAGGTATTCGTTGAAACGAGCGAGCTGGGTGAACCGGCGCTGCGTGCCGCGTTCCTCCGGCGGAAGCGTCGCCTCGGTCAGGAGGTCACGCTCCGCCGGCGGCTCCTCGCCCGGCGACACGATCTCCCACCGTCCTTGCAACCGGCCGGTGCCGTTGTAGGCGATGGCGGCCTCGAAGGCGGGCGGCGTCACGCCGGGCCGCACGTAGAGGATCGGCGTATCGACGTCGAACCGGAGCTCGACCTCGATCAGCGCGAACGGCGTCCGGGCCCCGCCGCTCGACAGCCGGCACGTCACCGCCACGTACTCGTCGGGTGCGCCGGCCGAGCTGACGAAGCGACGCACGTAGAAGAAAGCCGAGTTCTGCCCGTCGACCGCCGCCTGATACGCGCGCCGGGAAACGGAGGGCGGGATGGACATGACGTCGCTGAAGGCCGGGCCCTGGATCAGCGAGCGGTCGTAGCGGAGCGGCAGTTGGCCGAACAAGGTCGCCGGATCGCATTGCAGGCCGGTCGCCGGCGCCGGCGCCGGGATCAGCTCCCCGCACCAGAAGGCTTCCACCGGCGTCTGATCGGGCCGCAGCCCCCCGAAGGTCAGGAAGACGGTCGTGGCGCCCTGCGCGTTGACGTTCACGCCCGGCGGATCGACGCGGATTTGCGCCGCCGCGGGACCGGCCAGTCCGGCCGGGCCGAGAAGGAGCAGGCCCAGGAGGGGGAGTGGTCGCATCAGAACGCCGTCAGGCTGAGGCCCGTGTTGACCGACCAGTTGTGGCGCGAATCGTCGAACGCGAATTCGCGATCCAGCGAACGAGACGCCTGCCGCCCGAACCGGAAGTAGACCTGCCCGGGAAGCGGCCAGCCCGCCACCCTCCAGCGATCGAGGCGATGCGCGACTTGCACGCTAAGG
>DASSPT010000067.1:0-2858 GCA_035699465.1 Gemmatimonadota bacterium | reverse complement strand
AGGGTGCGATGCAAGCCCGCCTCCGACACGGCGTCGGAGTAGATCGGGCCGGCCGCGAGCAGCGTGGCCGCCAGCACCGTGATGAGCGCCGCCGCGGCGACGATCGGCCAGTCAGCCCTCGTCCGATGCAGGCTCACCCGCCAGGCCGCGAGGAGCGATTGCATCAGCGGCTCTCTCCCTGGGGTCGATTCCTACCGTATCGCATTGATACGCAGCAACCCCCGGGAGTGATGCACCCCGAAAACGATGTCCGGCACTCCCACCCGGCGGTGTTAGCCCCCGTCCCGCACCCCGGCGGCCTCAGCGCCCGCTGGCCAAGGCGTCCGGCGAGCAGCCGACCGAGGAGCGACTGGGACCGCCCCGCGATCTCACCGGCGGCGTCAGCCCCCGGAGGTCAAGGCGTCGGCCGAGCAGCGGAGCGAGCGCACGTCAGTGCGTGAGCGAGCCGCACAGGGCGACAACGCAGAGATCCGGAGGGATGACGTCGCCGTACCGAGACCAGGCGTGAGCTTCACACCTCGGCGAAGCGCTGGGCGGCATAACTCTGGAACCGCGTCTGGCTCTTGCGGAACCACAACTGGATGTCCCCGGTGGGGCCGTTGCGGTGCTTCGCGAGCTTGACGTTGATCACCTCGCCGTCGACGTCCGCGTCCTCGGCCGCCCGCTCCTTCTCCCGGTACAGGAAGACGACGAGGTCCGCGTCCTGCTCGATCGCGCCGGACTCACGAAGGTCCGAGAGCCGTGGCTCCTTCGACTCACGCATCTCCGGCTGGCGCGAGAGCTGCGAGAGGGCGATGACCGGCACGGACAGCTCTCGGGCGAGGGCCTTGAGCCCGCGGGAGATCTCGGAGACCTCCTGCACGCGGTTGCTGTCGCGGTTCGTCGTCGTCGCCTGCATCAGCTGGAGGTAGTCGACGATCACGAGGTCAAGGCCTGATTCCGCCTGGAGCCGGCGCGCCTTGGTCCGCAGCTCCATGGACGTGATGTTCGGGGTGTCGTCGATGTACAGCGACGCCTCGGAGAGGTCGTTCATCGCCGGCGCGATTCGGGCGAAGTCCAGCTCCTCCAGAAAGCCCGAGCGGAGCCGCTTGGAGTCGATGTTGGCCACGCTGGACAGCAGGCGCAGGACGAGCTGCTCCTTGCTCATCTCCAGGCTGAACACGCCGACGGTCTTCTTCTCCTTCACCGCGGCGTGCTCCGCGATGTTGAGCGCGAAGCTCGTCTTGCCGACCGACGGCCGGGCTGCGACGACGATCAGGTCGCTCTTCTGGAACCCCGTGGTGAGCTGGTCCAGGTCCATGAATCCGGACGAGACACCGCTCAGCTCACCGCGATGGGCGTGCAGGTAGTCCAGACGGTCATAGGCCGAGTGCAGCAGGTCCTTGAGCTGGCTGAAGCCGGCCGTGATCCGCCGGTTCGAGACCTGGAAGAGCTCCGATTCCGCCCGATCGATCGCCTCCTGGATCTCCGCCGGGTCCTCGTAGCCGATCCCCGCGATCTTGCCCGCGGCGCCGATGAGGTTTCGCAGCACGGCCTTGCGCTCGACGATCCGCGCGTACTGGACGGCGTGGACCGCGGTCGGCGTCTGGTTCGAGAGCTGGCTGAGGTAGGCCCGCCCGCCGATCTGCTCGAGGTCCTCGCTCCGCTCGAGCGACTCGGCCACGGTGACCAGGTCCACCGGCTCGCGCCGCTCGAACAGCTCGAGCATGGCGCGGTAGATGCTCCCGTGTGCCTGACGGTAGAAATCCGTCGGCTGCAGGAATTCCGCGATCTCGATGATCGTCTCGCGGTCGATCAGGATGGAGCCGAGCACGGATTGCTCGGCCTCGAGGCTGTGGGGCGGCAGTCGGTCGATCACGTGGCTCCAACCATGACGGGCAGTCGTGACAACTGACTGTCAGGGCTGGGCCCCGCGAGCGGAAGGGCCTTGTCCACCACTTCGTCGCGTGGCCCCCCTGGAGGCGTGGACCGAACCCCGAAACCCTGTGGACGGGCTGTGGACGGACGGAGGCAAGGGATTCGGGGCAGGGAACTATTCGGCGGGTCGCGGCGTCGTCGCGCGATGCACCACAGAGTCGCGCTCCTCGTCGCCGCCATGATCGTCGTCGCGGGCTGCCAGACCTCGGCGAGCCCCACCCCAACCGCGACGCCCGCGGCAACGCCCCTCCTCACCCCGGCACCATCGCCCGGCGCCACCCCTGCACCCACGGGGGCGGAAGGTGTCGACGGCCTGGTTGGCGCCCTCGGCGCGGCGGGCGTGGACGCCAAGAAGGACGACATCATCTCGACGGAGCCGATCGGGGGCCTCGGGGCCACCGTCTGTGTCGGGCCCGAAACGCTCCGCGTCTACGAGTTCATCGATCACGAGGCCGCGCTCGCCGCCTCCGTCAAGATCAATCGCGACGACCCCTCTCAGGTCGGTGGAGCGATCATCTCGTGGGCCGGCAAGCCACGGTTCTGGCTGCGCGACCGGATCATCATCCTGTACCTGGGCGAGGACGCGGCGACCGACGCCACGCTGCGAACTGTCCTCGGGCCGCCATTCGCCGAGGGCGAAGGCGGGATGCCGCTCCCCGAGCCGCCCTGCCAGTAGGCCACGAACCGCCGACCACGCGGGCGGTTCAGGCCAAGGCGACCGGCAAGGCTCCGAGCGAGCGCACGCCCGTGCGTGAGGGAGAATCGCAGCCCGGCAACGCAGGCCTGGACCGATCCACGCTGGTCGGCTAGTCGAGGCGGCGGAGGACGCCGATCAGCTTCCCCTGGATGCGCACGTCGTCGTAGAACTGCGGCGCGTACGCGGGGTTCGCCGGCTGGAGGCGGACGCGATCCTTCTCGCGGAAGAAGCGCTTCAGGGTGAC
>DASSPT010000066.1:0-15274 GCA_035699465.1 Gemmatimonadota bacterium | reverse complement strand
CACTCCGGAGGAAGAGCGGATCCTCGACGAAGCCAGCCGCCGCCGAGACCGGGACTGATCTGTGGTGCGCGGTCGTCGGGTCCTCGATACTAAACGGGTGATACAAGGGGAGAATGGAGATGGAAGCCGAACCCTATCGCGTGCTCGTGGTCGACGACGATCCTGCCATGTTGGACGTTCTGAGGATGCGGCTTCAGGTGTGGGGATATGAGGTATTCCTCGCCGAGGATGCGCTGACCGGTGCCCAACTGGCTGCCAAAGAGAACCCGCACGCCATCTTGACCGACGTGTGGTTGCCCGACGCGTCGGGGGTTGACCTGTTGCGCGTGTTGACGAAGGCCGATCCGCGGATTCCGATCATCCTGATGAGCGCCCACGGATCGGTCGATCTTGCCGTCGAGTCGATGAAGCAGGGAGCGATCGACTATCTCACCAAGCCGCTCGACTACCGCCGTCTGAAGGAGCTGCTGGCCGCGGCCTGCTCCCGGAGCGACACGGCGCCACAGAAGGAATGACGCTCGGAGTCCGAATTGCTATTGCGCTGATCGCACCCGTCGTGCTGCTCTCGGGACTTGCCGTCTACCAGCTCTCCGTGATCGATCGTCTCGTGGCCCAAAACCGAGACATCCGGTTGGTCGACAGTCGCGTGGAAGCCGCAGGTGTAAAACTGGGCGAGGAGCTGGCGAGACTGGAGGAGTTCAGCGAAAAGATGCGGGCGCTCGGCGACCCGGCGTACGAGCGGGTGGCCGTGAAAGCCAAGAACGACATCCAAACCCGGATCACGGAGCTGCGCAGCCTGCCCCTCGAAGGTGCCGAGAGGAGAGCGGTCGAGCGTCTGGCGGTCGTATGGAGCGAAACGATCGCCAGGGAAGCATACCCCGAACGGGGGGCGATCGAAGACGTGTACACGCACATCGACGCGGTGACGGAGGCCTCGCGCGCGGAGGCGAGGCGGGCCGTGGTGGAGGGGGCGGCCCAAGCGGCCCGTGCTCGAAGGGCATCGATCGTGATCGCAGCGTCGGCCCTGCTCGGCGCGGGCCTGCTGGGCCTTGCCTTGGTGCGAATGGTGGTAGGTCCGGTCCGCCGGGTGGGCGCCGCCACTCGCGCGCTGGCGCGCGGGGATTTCTCCAAGCGCGCACGGTTGACGGGTCCACGCGAGCTGGCGATGCTGGCCGAAGACTTCAACGCGATGGCCGTTCGGCTGGGGGAGCTGGATCGCCTCAAGGAAGATCTGCTGTCCAACGTGTCCCACGATCTCAAGGCGCCACTCGCATCCATGCACGAGACGAACCAGCTGTTGCTTGAGGAGGTCCCCGGACCCCTTACGCCAGAGCAGGAGAAGCTCATCCGGCTCAATCAGGGCAGTAACGCAAGGCTCTCGCGAATGGTCATCGATCTGCTCGATCTTTCCCGGTTGCAGGGTGGCGCGATGACCTACGCGATCAAGCGCCACGATCTGGCGCGTCTTGCACACCTCGGAGCAGGAGATCTGTCGGGGGTGGCAATCACTCGCCAAATCCAGGTCGACGTGAAGGCGCCGACCGGGCCGGTGTGGGTCGATTGCGACGAGAGCCTGCTCCTGCGCGTGATCGAGAATCTGCTCTCGAACGCGATACGCTACTCACCGAACGGCGGTCGCATCCTCATGGAAGTGGGTGCCGTCGCCGGGGGGATGGTCGCCCTCGCGGTCGCGGATCAGGGACCCGGAATCCCGGACGACCACAAGGCGCGGATCTTCGATCGGTTTTACCGCGTGGATTCGAAGCGCAAGGGGGGGCCGGGCACGGGGATCGGTCTAGCCATCGCGAAGTCGATCGTGGAGGGGCACGGCGGCAGCATCCGGATCGATGACGCAGTCGGTGGCGGGAGCAGGTTCGTCGTCGAGTTGCCTCAGGCGTCAAGGGTAGCAAACGAGTATGCGACGGCGGGCGCGGTGGAAGGAGGCGCGACGTGAAGCGGCGCGGACTGGCGGGCGCCCTCGCCGTCGCCGTCTCCATCGGGTGTGTCACCATGGCAGGGCCGCGGAAGGAAGACCCTCCCGACGCGCTCGCGCAGGCAGAAGCTCTGTATGCGGGCGCCGACTACGCTGGAGCGGCGCGCGCCTACGAAGACCTCGCATCCCTTCGCCCGGAGGATCCGCGCAACGATCGGGTCCTCTGGCGTCTGGGAATCATCTATCTGCTGCACGGCACGCCAGATCGGGATGGGAAGCGGGGGGAGCAGAACCTGCGGGAACTGTCTGACCGGTTCCCTTCCAGTCCGTTCGCAGAAGCGGCGGAGTATGTTCTGGATCTCAGGCAGGAGCTCGCAGCTCTCCGATCGGAGTCCGATCGGCAAGAACAGGAGATCCTCACACTCCAGTCCCAGATCGAGGCGATGAAACGGATCGATCTGGAGGGCCGCGGTTCTCCTTGACGAAGCCAGCCGCCGCCGAGACCGGGACCGATATCCGGGCCGGAGTCCCGGAGCCGCTCGACGCCATCTTCCGCCCGCGATCGATCGCGGTGATCGGAGCGTCCAGGCGCCGCGGCTCGATCGGATACGAAATCCTCCACAATCTCGTCGAGCACGACTTCCAGGGCGTAGTCTTCCCCGTACATCCGACAGCCAAGGTCATTCATTCGATCAAGGCGTATCCGTCGGTCCTCGAGATCCCGGATCTCGTCGATCTGGCGGTGGTGGTGGTCCCGTATCGCCACGTGCTCCAGGTCGCCGAGGAATGCGGGCGCAAGGGCATCCGCGGGCTGGTGGTCATCACAGCCGGATTCCGGGAAGTGGGGGGTGAGGGGGTCGCGCGCGAGGAAGCGCTGCTCGCGATCGTGCACCGCTACGGAATGCAGCTCGTGGGTCCCAACTGCATGGGCGTGATCAACACCGAGCCCGAGGTCTCGATGAACGCGACGTTCGCCCCGACGTTCCCGCCCCCGGGTCCGATCGGGTTCATGTCGCAGTCCGGTGCGCTCGGCGTCACCATCCTCGACCACGCGCGCGAGCTCGGGCTGGGTGTGTCGATGTTCGTGTCCGTCGGCAACAAGGCCGACGTGTCGGGCAACAAGATGATCGACTACTGGAGCCGGGACCCGCGGACGCGCCTGATCGTCATGTACAACGAGTCGTTCGGCGACCCCCGCCGGTTCACCCGGTTGGCGCGGCGGGTGACGAAGGAGAAGCCGATCCTGGCGGTCAAAGCGGGCCGAACGCGGACGGGCGCACGCGCGGCGTCGAGCCACACCGGCGCGCTGGCCGGCACGGACGTGGCCGTCGACGCGCTGTTCGAGCAGTGCGGGGTCATCCGGGCCACCACGCTGGAAGAGCTTTTCGACTTCGCAATGGCGTTCTCTAACCAGCCGATTCCGCGCGGTGACCGGGTGGCGATCATCACCAACGCCGGGGGACCGGGGATCCTGACCGCCGACGCGTGCGAATCGCTCGGCCTCGAGATCGCTCCGCTCACCGAAGAAACCCAGCTCCGTCTGCGCGCGGAAGTTCCCGAAGAGGCGAGCGTCCAGAACCCCGTGGATCTGATCGCCAGCGCCGACGCGGGGATCTATCGGCTGGCGCTCGACATCGTCCTCCAGGATCCCACCGTCGACGCGGCGATCGCGATCTTCGTACCGCCGGTCCAGGTCGACGCCGGCGCGGTGGCAGCCGGCATCGCCGAGACGGTCGCTCGTCACGAGGACAAGACCGTGCTGGGGTGCCTGATGGGGAAGAAGGGCCTGCACATGGGTATGAGCGAGCTCAAGCGCCGCAACATCCCGGCGTTCATGTTTCCCGAGTCCGCGGCGCGCGCGCTGGCAGCGATGAGCCGGTATCGTCGGTGGCGCGATCGGCCGGTGGGGGAAGTGGCGGAGTTCGCGGTGGATCGAGAGCGGGTGAGGGCGGCGATCGCCTCGGCTCGCCGCGACAAGCGCGAGCATCTGACGCTGAGTGAGGTCGAAGACGTCCTGGGAGCCTACGGCATCCCGCTCGCGGAGAGCCGATTCGCGGTCTCTGCCGATGCGGCCGTGGCGGCGGCGGAAGAGCTTGGCTGGCCGGTCGTTCTCAAGGTCGAGGCGCCGTCGATCGTCCACAAGACGGACGTGGGCGGCGTCCGCCTGGACCTGGAGGACTCGGACGAGGTGCGCGCGGCATTCGCGGATATCGAGTCGGCGGTTGGACCGGGAAGGATGGAGGGCGTGAGGGTCCAGCGCATGGTGGAGGGGGGGCGGGAGACCGTGATCGGGATGACGAACGATCGCCTGTTCGGCCCGATCGTCATGTTCGGCCTGGGAGGGATCCACGTCGAGGTTCTGAAGGACGTCGTCTTCCGGATCGCTCCGATCTCGGGCATCGACGCAGCGGAGATGGTCCGGTCGTTGCGCGGATACGCGCTCCTGACCGGGGTGCGCGGCGAGCGGCCGGTGGCGTTCGAGGCCCTGGAGGAGGCGATCCAACGTCTGAGCCAGCTCGTCCTGGAGCTTCCGGAGATCGCGGAGATGGATGTGAATCCCTTCCTCGCCTTCCCGGAGCGGGAGCGATGCCTGGCCGTCGATGGGAGGATCAGGTTGAGGACGCACGCGGACGGGGACGCGGCCGGCCGGAAGGCGACGCAATGACCGCGATCACCCTGACCACGGACTTCGGCACCGCGGACGGATACGTCGGCTCGATGAAAGGGGTAATCGCGGCGATCGAGTCGCGCGCGACGATCCACGACCTGACCCACCAGATCCCCGCCCAGGACGTGAACGCCGCCGCATACGCGCTCTACCGGGCGGTCCCCTACTGGCCTCCTGGGACCGTGCACTGCGTCGTGATCGATCCGGGAGTCGGATCCCGGCGCCGAGCGATCGCCGCGCGCGCCGAGCGCGACCAGTACCTCGTGGGGCCGGACAGCGGCGTCTTCACTCTCTTCTGCCCGCCTTTCAGCGACAGCGAGCCCGAGGCCGTCGAGCTGACCGACACGCGCTGGTGGCGCGACCCGGCGTCCACCAGCTCGACCTTCCACGGACGCGACATCTTCGCGCCCGTCGCGGCCCATCTCGCGCGCATGCTCCAGGAAGGATCCGCCGATCTGTCGGTGTTCGGGCCTCCCGCACGCGACCTCCGCTGCTTCGACTTGCCGACGCCGGTCGAGGAGCGGGACGGGGGCTACCGCGGCGAGGTCCTCCACGTCGACCACTTCGGCAACGCCGTGACGAACCTGCCTGAGCGGTGGGTGGCGCACGCCGGAGGCGCAGCGGTGGTCGAGGCGGGAGGCAAGTCGATGCCGGTCGTGCGGACGTACAGCGACGTGGCCGTAGGGGAGCTCTGCGCCGTGGTCGGCTCGACCGGATGGCTCGAGGTCGCGTGTCGCGACGACTCCGCCGCGTCGCGCCTCGGGCTCGCGCCCGGGCAACCGGTAGTGCTCAAGGCCGCGCCGAGGAACCCATGAAAGTCGAATGGGAGCGAACCGGCCGCGAGCTCGTCTTCGAAGGGCGAGTCATCGCGGTCTTCCGGGACACGGTCTGGACGCGCCTGGACGGAGGCGAGCGCCAGGCCGTCTACGACCTCGTCCACCATCCGGGCGCCGCGGCCATCGTGCCTCTCCACGCCGACGGCACCGTATCGCTCCTCCATCAGTTCCGCTACGCGCTCGGCCGGGAGATCTGGGAGATCCCCGCGGGAACCCTCGAGGAGGGCGAGCCGTTCCTCGAGTGCGCTTCCCGCGAGCTCGAGGAGGAGACGGGGTACCGCGCCGCGCACTGGAGCGAGCTGGCGACGTTCTATCCCTCGCCGGGCTTCTGCGACGAGGAGCTGCGCGTGTTCCTGGCGGAGGACCTGTCGGAGGGGAGCGGGGCGACGGAGCCCGACGAGCACCTGGATACGGCCCGGATCCCGCTGACCGAGGCGCTGGGCTGGATCGATGCGGGCAGGATCGTCGACGCCAAGTCGATCGTGGGCCTTCTGCGCGCGCGCGAGCACCTCGCCGCGGAGGGGCGCTGGCCGCCACCGGAGCCGGGCGGAGCCGGCCGGGCCGGCGCGGAGCGGTGACGCCGCTGGACGAAGCCGGGGACGTCGTCGTCGTCCTCGTCGCCTGCCCGGACGAGGAGACCGCCGGGTCGATCGCGCGAGCCCTGGTCGAGGAGCGGCTGGCGGCCTGCGTGAGCGCGACCGTGGACGTCCGCTCGGTCTACCGATGGCGGGGGGGCGTGGAGGAGGCGCCGGAGCGGCTCCTCGTCATCAAGGCGCGGGCGGACCGGCTGGACGCGCTCGCCGATCGGGTCGTCGAGCTCCATCCCTACGAGGTGCCCGAGCTCCTGGCGCTTCCGGTCGCGCGTGGGCTCGGACCCTACCTGGACTGGCTCCGCGCCGACGGCAGTTGAGGATAAGCGAGGGTCCGCGTACCTTCGGACCCGGCTTCCATCCAGGAAACGGAACTCCCCCATGCGCAGGATCGCGGTCGTCAACCACAAGGGCGGGACCGGTAAGACCACGACCGCCGTGCATCTGGCCGCCGGGCTCGCCACGGCCGGCCGGTCCGTGCTCCTCGCAGATCTCGATCCGCAAGGCAACGTCGGGGCGTGGTTCGGTCTCGATCCCGACGAGTGCAGCATGGCGGAGATGGCCCAGGGGCGGCTCACCGCAGCCGAGGCACTGATCGAGGTGCGGGAGAACCTCGACGTGATCGCCAGCGACTGGCGGCTCGCCGAGGCCGAAGAGCTACTCGTCACGAGCCGCGAGCGCGAGAAGTGGCTCTCGAACCGGCTCAAGGGCCTCAAGGGGTACGAGTTCGCGATCGTCGACTGCGCTCCGTCGATGAGCATCCTGACGACGAGCGGCCTCGCGTTCGCGGAGGAGGTCGTGATCCCGATCTCGATGGAGTACCTGGCGCTGATCGGGGTCAAGCAGCTGGTCGAGAACATCCTGCGCATGACGTCGAAGAACGGACGACCCGTGCAGATCACGGCGGTGGTCCCGACGTTCTATCAGAACAATCTGCGGAAGAGCCGCGAGATCCTGCTCGCGCTCGAGCGGCACTTCGGGCGCGCGCTCGCGGATCCGATCCGCGTCAACGTGCGGCTGTCGGAGGCGCCGAGCCACGGGCAGACGGTGTTCGAGTACTCGCCCAACTCGCGCGGCGCGCAGGACTACCGCCGCCTGGTCCGGCGGTTCGCCAGTGCCTGAGCAGAAGCGGAAGGCCCGAAGGAAGGAGCTGAGCGCCGTCGGGGCCGACCCGCTGGACGCGCTCGACAGCGACCGGCTGGCCGGCCTGCTCGGGCAGCGCGCGGAGAAGCCCAACGGGGCCTCGCCGCCGCCGGAAGGCCCGCGCGCCATGCGTCGGACCCGCACGCGGCGTGAGGCGGCGAAGAAGAAGGCCGCAGAGCTCCAGCTGGAGCTCCAGACCCCGTCCCCCCCGAAGACCCGGTCCCCACGAACGGCGCGGGCGTCGAAGCCGGAGCCGGCTTCGGCCGTCGAGCAGCCCGCGCACCGGACGAAACGCTACGATCCGCGCCCGACGAAGGGCACCGCGGAGCGCGAGGCGGACACCGAGACGCCGCCAGCCGAGGAGCGGCCTGCCGCCTCCGAGGAGCCGCGAGCACCCGCCCCCGCGCCGGTAGAGCGCCCATGGGCTCCGCCCTGGGAGGCCGACGTCGAGCCGCCCCCGTCCCTGGAGCCCGATCCCGAGGACCCCGACTCGGTGGTGGCCGCCGCGCGCGCGCTCGTCGCGAAAGGGCGCTCCGCGCAGGCGGTGTCACTTCTCGGCAGGGCGCTGGCGGGCCGCGCGCGATCGTCCGCGGTGGCAGTCGAGCTCGGCCGCATCCACTCGAGCGCCGGCGCGTTCGCGGACGCCGAGGAGGCCTTCCAGCAGGCGGTGCGTCTCGATCCCGAGAGCGGCGATGCCCACCTCGAGATGGGAATCCTCCAGAGCAAGAAGGGACTCTACTCGAATGCCGTGCGCGAGCTCGAAGAGGCGATCGTCCTGGAGTGCGATCCGGCGCGTGGCAGCTACTACCTGGGGATCTGCTTCAACCAGCTGGACCGGATCGACGACGCCGAGCGGGCGTTCCATCAGGCGATCGACGCCGACCCGCTGTTCGATCGCGCGTGGTACCAGCTGGGAATCGTGTGGGACCGCAAGGGCGACGTGGACCGCGCGCGAGAGATGTATCAGCGAGCGCGGCAGGTGGCGGCGAGAACGCGTGGCTGAGCGCGAGCACGGGTTCGCGACGCGCGCTATCCACGCCGGTCAGAAGCCCGACCCGGCCACGGGCGCGGTCATGCCGCCGATCTACCAGACCTCGACGTACGTCCAGGAGGCGGTCGGACGGCACAAGGGCTACGAGTATGCGCGCACGCACAACCCGACGCGGGCCGCGCTCGAGGCGTGTGTGGCGTCGCTGGAAGGGGTCGAGCACGGAATCGCGTTCGCCTCCGGGACCGCCGCGATCCACGCGATCCTGACTTTGCTCCAGGCCGGCGACGAGGTCGTGGCGGGGGAGAACCTCTACGGAGGAACGCACCGTCTCTTCGAACAGGTCCTGCGACGGTTCGGCCTGAAGTTCCGCTACGTGGATGCACGGGACGGGCGGGAAGTCGCCGCCGCGATCTCCCCGGCGACCCGCATGCTGTACGTCGAGACGCCCTCGAATCCGCTCATGCGGCTGACCGACCTCTCCGAGATGGGGGGGATAGCGCGCCGCGCCGGCTGCCTCTTCGTCGTCGACAATACGTTCATGACCCCGTACCTCCAGCAGCCCTTCGAGCACGGGGCCGACCTGGTCGTCCACTCGACCACGAAGTTCCTCAACGGCCACAGCGACATGGTCGGCGGGATCGTGCTCGCGAGGGATGCCGAGCTCGCGGGTCGCCTGAGGTTCCTCCAGAATTCCGTCGGCGCGGTGCCGGGACCGCTCGACTGCTGGCTCGCCCTCCGGGGTCTCAAGACGCTGCCCATCCGGATGGAGCGTACCGAGTCGAACGCCCTGCGGCTCGCCGCCTTCCTGGCCGCACATCCGAAGGTGGAAGCCGTGCACTACCCCGGCCTTCCGGACTTCGCCCAGCGCGAGCTGGCCGTGCGCCAGATGAAGGGCTTCGGCGGTGTGATCTCGCTCGAGCTCGCCGATGGCGAGGCCGGCCGGCGCTTCCTCAAGTCGCTGGAGGTGTTCCAGCTCGCCGAGAGCCTGGGCGGGGTCGAGAGCCTCTGCAGCCATCCCGGCGAGATGACGCACGCAGCGGTTCCCGTGGAGGAGCGCGAGCGCATGGGCCTCATGGATCGGCTGGTGCGGCTCTCGGTGGGGATCGAGGACGCCGACGACCTGGAGGCCGACCTGGAGCGCGCGCTCGAGTTTTGAGGATCCTCGTCGTCGGCAGCGGCGGCCGCGAGCACGCGCTCCTCTGGAAGCTCCACCGCGATCATCCCGAGAACGAGTACCTGTTCACCGGCGCCAACGCGGGCATGGAGACGATCGGCCGTGCGGTCGACGTGCCCCCCTCGGATGTCGCAGCCGTGGCCGCGCTCGTCGCGTCGGAGGACGTGGACTTCACGGTCGTGGGGCCCGAAGTGCCCCTGGCCGCAGGGCTCGCCGACCGGCTCCGGTCCGACGGCCGCGCCGTGTTCGGCCCGGGCGCCGACGGCGCGCGTCTCGAGGGATCGAAGGCGTTCGCCAAGCGCTTGATGGCCGAGCGCGGCGTCCCGACCGCGCGCTTCGGAGTCTTTGGAGACCGGGCCTCGGCCGCCGCATTCGCGCGCGAGCTGGGCGAAGGCTGCGTCGTCAAGGCGAGCGGGCTCGCCGCCGGCAAGGGCGCGATCGTCTGCTGGGCGTGGGAGGAGGTGGAGGACGCCCTCGACGCGTGCTTCGTCCGCCGCGAGTTCGGCGCCGCCGCGGACCAGGTGGTGGTCGAGGAGCTCCTCGAGGGCGAAGAGGTCTCGCTGATCGCGCTCACCGACGGGAAGTCCCTCGTCCCCTTCCTCCCCAGCCAGGATCACAAGCGCGCGCTGGACGGCGACGAGGGGCCGAACACGGGCGGCATGGGGGCCTACGCGCCTGTCTCGATCGCCGACGAGGCGCTCGTCGAACGCGCGATGGACCTGATCTTCCGCCCGACGCTCGACGGCCTCACCGCGGAGGGGATCACCTTCTCCGGCGTCCTCTACGCCGGCCTCATGCTGACCGCCGACGGACCGCAGGTCCTCGAGTGGAACGTCCGGTTCGGCGATCCCGAGTGTCAGGCCCTCCTGCCGCTCCTCGAGAGCGACCTGCTGGCGCTCCTTTTCGCGGCCACGCCCGGCGGCGCCGGGCTCGCGGGGACGCGGGCGATCTGGCGGCCGGGCGCGTGCGTGACGGTCGTCGCGGCTTCGGAGGGGTATCCCGGCTCCTACGCCACGGGCGTGCCGATCGAGATCCCCCAGGAGCTCGCAGCGGAGAGCGCGTTCGGCGCGACCGGGGTGGTCGTCTTCCAAGCCGGCACCCGGCGCGAAGGCGGGCGGGTCGTGACGGCAGGCGGCCGCGTGCTCGGCGTCACCGCGGTGGGCGACGATCTCCGCCATGCGCGCGGCCGCGCGTACGGGGCGCTCGAGCGGATCGACGGAAAGGGCCTCCGCTGGCGCAGCGACATCGGCTGGCGCGACATCGCGCGCGAGGAGCGGAAGAGGTGAAGGCCCGCTCCTCCGGGGCCGTCGCACGCGCGGTGGAGCGAGGACGGCGTGTCTTCCTGGTCCGCACGGACGACGGGCGGCGCGAGGACCTTCGGGGGTTCGCGATCTGCCGGGTGTCGGACGGCGCGCCGATCGGATCGGTGGAGATCAGCCGCATCGCGCGCGGAAACTTCCAGAGCGCGTACCTCGGCTACAGGATCGCCGCCTCGGAGCGCCGGCAGGGGTATATGACGGAGGCGCTGCAGCTCGCGCTGCGGCATGCGTTCCGCGCTCTCAAGCTCCATCGCGTCGAGGCGAACATCGAGCCCGGGAACGAGGCTTCGATCGCGCTCGTCCGCCGCGCGGGATTCACGCGCGAGGGCTTCTCGCGGCGTTACCTCAAGCATGGCGGCCGCTGGCGCGATCACGAGCGGTGGGCGCTCCTGCGCGAGGACTGGAAGCCGTTGCGCGGGGCGCCGCGGCCGACCCGCGGTCGCGTCGCACAATCGCTCGGAGCCTGACGGTGCCCGAGCTCCCCGAGGTCGAGACGATCGTGCGCCGGCTCGCGCGGCGGCTTCCCGGCCGGACCATCGTTCGCGCGGACGTCCGCCGCCCCAACGTCGTTCGCGGGTCGCCGCGGAAGCTCGAGCGCGCGCTCGAAGGCGCCACGATCGAATCGGTGGGCCGGCGGGGGAAGTTCCTCGTCTTCCGGCTCGCAGACGGGCGCGTCTGGTGGAGCCACCTGCGGATGACGGGACAGTGGCGCGTCGAGGGTCCCCAAGGGGACGGCGCGCGTCGATCGCGCCGCGGGCGGGTCGCGCGCGAGAGTGCACGGCCGGACGACGATCCCTACGCACGCGCGGTCTTCGATCTCGACGACGGCTCACGGCTCACGTTCGTCGACGTGCGGACGCTGGGCGAGATGGAGGTCCTGACCGCGCGGGGATGGGCGCGCCGGGAGGCGGCGATGGGCGTCGAGCCGCTCTCGTCGGAGTTCACTCCGGACCTCCTGTCCGATCTGCTCGCGACGAGCCGGCGCCCCGTCAAGGAGTTCCTGCTCGACCAGGCGAAGATCGCGGGGATCGGGAACATCTACGCGTCCGAGGCGCTCTGGCGCGCGCGGATCAGCCCGCGGCGCCGCGCGCGGAACGTGGGCTCGGTTCGCGCGAAGGCGCTCCACGCGGCGATCGTGGGGGTCCTGAAGGATGCGATCCGGAAGGCGGGGACGACGCTCGGAGAGACGTCCCAGGACTACGTCGACAGCGACGGCGTTCCCGGCGGGTTCGCGGAGTTCCTGGCGGCCTACGACCGGGAGGGAGAGCCGTGCCCGCGCTGCGGGACGCCGATCCGGCGGATCGTCCAGGGTCAGCGCTCGACCTACTACTGCCCGACCTGCCAGCGCTGACGAATCGGTAGCCTTCGCCGTTCGACGTGGTCAGCCGGTGGTCTCGGTATTCTCAGCGGCCGAGTGAGCCGCGCCCGGATCCTCTAGAGGATATCCCGCTCTAGCTCGCCCGACGACGCAAAGCGCTCGGGCACGCCCACGCCGGGCTCGCACGACTCGTATTCGATCGCGACCTCGACGCCGGTATCCTGTCCGAGGTCCTGGAGTCGGATCTCGATGGTAGTCCAGGGCGTGGCCCCGTTTCCCGGGTACGCCGTCGAGGTCTTACAGGCGACGTGCTTCCCGCAGTCGCTGATCCTTCCATCGGTCAGAACGCTTCCGGCCTCTGTGACGCGGACGACGGAAATGGGGCGCGCGGCCTCCTCGACGGCGGCCAGCGCTGCCGGCGGACCGGCCCGACGGCATACCCTGCGAATACGGCGCGCTCCCCGCCTTCGGCAACGGGCGCGGATGCGTAGGCGGCAAGGACCAGCGCGAGAAGAGCCGCGGCTCTCATGGTGCCTCCTTTGTGGAATCGTCGGTCATACCCGACTGGACTACGAACACGTGTCACGGCTGGCAGTACGCGCGAATCAGCGTGTTCACGTCCATCTGGGTCGGCGCGTCGATGAACTCTGTCCCCATCAGCACGTCCGGCCGCGTGGAATGGCCGATGATGCCCATCAGATGCCCCATCTCGTGCGCCGCGATGTGCGAGACGACGCGGAGGAACGTCGCGCGCTGGATGCGACCCTCGCGCAACAAATCCTCGCCCTCCCGCATTCCGCTGGGGTTGAACAGAATCTCCCCGCCTGCCAGAAACGGCCGGCCATTACCATGGATCGTGCGGGCGGGGATCAGTGGCGGTGAAAACGCACTGTACGAAATCACGAACTGGGCATCCTCGGGATCGTCGACCGCGACGACCGCGCCGAGCTCGTTCGCCGTCATTGCATCCCAGCGGCGGATTCCGTCCAGAATCGCTGAACGGTAGTCGTCTCGAAATTCCATCGGAAACGTCTCGTCGCGGTAATAGTAGGAGAGCGGAAACGAGGGCCAGCGGTTGAGCACGACCTGGGATGCGTACGTGGGCTCCACGTCACAGGAACCGTAGATCGGGATATCGAGCGGGGGGCTGGTGGGAGAGGCGTTCTTGCAATTCGCGATGCAGAGGAACAGCCCGATCGACAGTGCTGCTCTAGACTTCACATATCAGAGTGTAGGAAACAGGGGGGGGAATGCAAGGCGCCAGGCCCGTCGAGTGACCATGGGTGGACGGACATGATCATCTCCGTTCGGAAAAACTTTCGAGCGAGCTTCATACCAGAGAAACGTGCTCGGAGGTGAATCCCTGTTCAGTTATGGTCAGGATGCCGCATGTTGCGCGTGCGCCGATACCGCCCGCGGTGCCGGGATTGAAGTAGCGTACGCCACCTCGTTCAACCGATACCGCTTCGTGGATATGGCCCCAGATCACGAGGTCCACGACGCCACCCCCGTAGCGCCTAGCCAGATCGTCAGGCGAGGCGCGGCCGACGCGATGGCCGTGGACGAGCGCGATCCGGACGCCTCCGCGCGTCAGGATCTCCTCCTCCGGCAGCCGGTCGGCGAGCGCGCGCTCGTCCATGTTGCCGCGGACCGCCGTCACGGGCGCGATCGTCTCGATCTCGGCCAGGGCCTCGGCGCTTGCGATGTCGCCCGAGTGCAGGATCTCGTCGACGCCCTCCAGCGCGTGATGGAGCGCGGCGAGGACTTTGTCGTGCGTGTCGCTGACGATCCCGATCCGCATGGTTTCCGCTGTGTCGCGGCCCCCGGCACTTTTCCGTCGCGCCGTCATTTCGCGTACCGGTCGGCCCCGAGGAAGTGCAGGGAGACGTAGGGCTCGTCTCCCACGACCCAGCTGTCGTGCGGGATCGGCGGGATGTGGAAGAGCGACCCCGTGCGGAGCTCCATGACGTGGCCGTCGGCGAACGCGGCGGTCGCGGTTCCCTGAAGCACGAGCCCGACGTGCTCGACCTCGCACCGCTCCGCGCCGACCGAGGGCCCGACGTCGACCGACCACTTCCATCCCGGCTCGTAGGTGGCCCTGCCGATCGTCATCCCGCCGATGTGCACGATCTCGAAGCGGCCCTTCGACATCTCCCGCACCTCGTCGGGTTCCTCGAAGCGCTTGAGGATCACCGAATCGATCATTGGCCGAGGCAACGCCGCAGGTCAGCCATTTTCAGCGATCTAGAGGATGGTCTTGCCGAACGCGCTGAGGATGAGCTCCATGCCCAGGCGTCCGGTGCGGTTGTGCTCGTCCAGGATCGGGTTGGTCTCGACCAGGTCCATCGCGATCATGCCGTCGGTGTCGCTGACGATCTCGAGCGCGAGATGGCCCTCCCTGTAGTCGACCCCGCCCTTGACCGCCGTGCCGACCCCGGGCGCGAAGTTGGGGTCGACGAAGTCCATGTCCCACGACACCAGGAACCCCGCCGTCCCTTCGCCGACGATGGCGAGCGCTTCCTCGAGCACGGGCACGATCCCGTCCTCGTCGATCTCCCGCATCGTGAACGTGCGGATCCCCGCCTCGCGGAGGAGCGCGCGCTCGCCCCGGTCGACGTCCCGCGCACCGATCAGGACCGTCTTGTCCCAGCGCACCTTGGGCGAGAAGCCCGCGATCTCCGTGAGCTCGGCAGAGCCGTAGCCCAGCGAGGCGGCGAGCGGCATGCCGTGGATGTTGCCGCTCGGCGTCGTATCGGGCGTGTTCATGTCGGCATGCGCGTCGAACCAGAGGAGCCCCAGGTCCGCGTCGTTCTCCCGCGCCCATCGCGACGCGCCGGCGATCGAGCCGATCGAAAGCGAGTGGTCGCCGCCGAGCACGAGCGGGACGGCGCCGGCCCGCATCGCGTCGGTCACGCGATCGGCGAGCTCGTTGGCCACCTCGGCGATCTGCGGGAGGTAGTGCGCGTTGGGATTGCCGGGATCGGCGGTCTCCGGGATCGGCACGGGCACGTCGCCCGTGTCGACGACCTTGTAGCCGAGGCGCTCCAGGCGCTCCCGCACCCCCGCGATGCGGATGGCGGAAGGGCCCATGTCGACGCCGCGGCGCCCGGCGCCCAGGTCGAGCGGGACGCCGATCAGGTGGATCGTCTCGGGATAGGGTCGCGGCATCGGTCCTCGAGCGCTAATCCTTATAGCCGATGTGAAGGGCGGCGATCCCGCGCGACAGGTACCGGTACCGGACGCGCTCGAAGCCGGCCCCGGTTCCGAGCTCGGCGAGCTCGCCGGCGCGGGGGAACCGCGAC